>NZ_JBHSMP010000001.1:0-73858 GCF_042655705.1 Paraburkholderia denitrificans
CGTCAGGCTCCTTATGCTGTATCCGAAACCCCGGTGTCTCCCTGAGCGCCGGGGTTTCGGCGTTTGTGCCTGAAAAAGCGACGATTTTAAGGTCCGCGAGACAAAACGCTCCTTAGCGACCAGTGGCGCAGGTCGTATTGGCGCTGCGGCTTGCGCGGTTCGTCCGCCCCCGCGCGCTGTGCTTCAGTGTTTGCGGTGCACCCGCTCAAGCACGTGATGCACGGCAAGCCAGTGATGCATCATGCCTTCGCCCTCGTGTTCCTTGCGGTAGGCTCGGGATTCGTAGATCGACAGTGCAAGCAGCACCAGTAGACCGACGGCCAGTCCGATCAGGCCCGCAATACTTTCGGCATCCATGGCAGCCTCCTTTGGTTGCGGCCATTTTTCTATCTTAGGACAGCCGCGAGTCAGAAAAAATAGCGTGCTGTACCAAGGCGGCAAAACGAAATAATTTTGAAAGGATTGGATCCGATGTTTCGTGTTCTTCTGGTGGCCGCAGTGGCCGCTTTGCTTTCCGCGTGCGCCGACAATACTGCGAGCAGGCACGGCGGACCGCCGCCGCACGATCCTCCGGACTATCACGGTGTCCCCACCGACGACCGGCCGCCAATGATGATCGACAACCTGCCACCCGCTCAATAACCGCGCGTGAATCGTCTTATTGCGGTTGCGCAGTGGCAGGACGGATTGCGCCGGCAATGCGCGGCAACAGTGGCGAGAGCGTCAAGCCGCGCACACCCATGAAGATGAGCAGGGCAGTCCACAGGCCGTGGTTGCCGAATGTGCCGACCAGCGCCCACGACGTGACGAGGAATACGGCGAGCGATATCGCCATCGAGCGCATCAGCTCGCGTGTGCGTGTCGCGCCGATGAATACACCGTCGAGCAAGAAACCCCATACCGACACAAGCGGCGACAGTGCTGCCCAAGGCAGAAAACGCTCCGCAGCGGTTCGCACATCGGCTTGGTTGGTCAGTTGCTCGATGATCCAGCTTCCGGCGACCCAGTAAATCGCCGAGAATGCGAGCGCACCGAGCACGGACCAGAACAGATTGACCTTCACCGCCTGGTGGAATGCGTTGCGATCGCGCGCGCCGATTGCGGCACCGACCAGCGCCTCGGCGGCATGGGCGAAGCCATCCAGCCCGTATGCCATGAAGGTCTGAAAATTCAGGAGCAGGGCGTTCGCGGCGAGGATAGCGTCGCCTTGCTTCGCGCCGATATGCGCGAACCACCCGAAGGACCCGAGCAGGCACATCGTGCGCAGAAAGATGTCGCGATTGATCGCGACGAGCCGCCCGAGCGCTGCGGGTTCGAGGACGCGATCGAGGCGCAACCGTGGCAACCCGCGCGGTAGCTGATAGCGGAGCACGACGGCGCCGAACACGAAGCCGAGCGTATCGGCGGTGGCCGTGGCCGTACCGATGCCCGCAATGCCCCAGCCGAGCCCGTACACGTACAGCAGCACCGCGATCACGTTCGCGACGTTGACGAACACCTGAGCCGCGAGCGCGAGACGTACGCGCTGCGTACCGAGCAGATAACCGAGGACGACATAGTTCGCGAGGGAGAACGGCGCGGCGCCGATGCGCGCCTCGCAGTATGTCTGCGCGTTACGCTGCACCTCGCCGCTTGCGCCGATCAATGCGAGTGCATGGCGGATCAAAGGCGCTTGCATGAGCAGGATCACAGCGCCGATCGCGAATGCCAGCAACAACGCGCGAGCGACATTGGCCCGCAGGCCGATGCGGTCGCCCGCACCGAATGCCTGTGCGACGAGCCCGGTAGTGCCCATGCGCAGGAAGCCGAAGCCCCAGAACACGAAGTTGAAGAACAGCCCGCCGAGCGCTACGCCGCCGAGATCTGCTGCGCTGCCCAGATGGCCGGCTACCGCTGTGTCGACGGCGCCGAGAATCGGCTGCGTGAGGTTGGCGAGGACGATGGGAAACGCGAGCGTCAGGACACGCCGATGCCATCCGCGCTGCGCCGGGAGCGGGACGTCTCCGCTCAACCGCGTTCCTGCACGCAGACCCACGGCGAGACCACGACGGCCCACAGCTCCGGCTTGCGCGCCGCGTAGTCGGCTGCGGTGGCGGCTTGCATCCGTTCGACGAGCCCCGACGACAGCCATTGCGTGACGCGTTTGGCGTCATCGTTGGCAATGGCCTCGGCGATGCTGACGAGATCAAGATCGCGTGCCACCGAAAGCAGCTTGCCTTGCGCGAAAAAACGTTCGAGATCTTGCCAGTCGATTTTGGCTGTTTCGCCGAGGAGCTTGGTGTACAGCTGACTGGGTGTGGCGTCGGGAGTAGTCATGGTCATTGAGAAACGGTTGCGGCCGATACTATAAACGATTGGGAGGTCATCGCGAGCGGGCGGTCGGCGCAGCGTCGTCGCATTAACTATAATATTAATATCTGAGATATTCCAGCCTTAATCAGACATAAACCGGTGAGAATGAAAGCGCTTCAATCTCGTGTGTGCCTTCCGCTTAATTGACTTTATACGTGCGCTCGCCCACTAAAAACTGTGCGCTTGAAACTGGCGGCATCAATGGCTTCCGATTGGCTGAAAGAAGCCCGCCGCGGACACCTTGGCGACATTCTTAGATGAATGTAAAAATCAATATAATCAATATGTTGATGTAATTTGTATTGTATTTGTAATCTATATTTGATGTGGTTTATCTATGTGCGTTCGCATTCTTTTGATCTCCTGAGTTCATAAGAAAGTCCACGTGTCCCATAATCGGTGCGCCGCGACACATTTTCGAGAGAATTAAAAGATTGCAGCGATGTCAGGCCGTTGATAGATTGCGTCTCGGCGCATGGTAAACCGGTCCTTTGCCGAAATGCGCCAAACCCCCGTTAGCCCGGCTCCATGCCGGGCTTTTTTTATTTATCGGAAGTGTAGCGGCGTCCTCAACGTGGAGGCAGTTCGCGTGCCGGGTCGATCGATCGGCCCTGGTAACGCAGTTCGAAATGGAGCATCACGCGATCATTGTCGCTATTGCCCATCTGCGCGATCTGCTGGCCCTGCGTAACCGCTTGCCCTTCCTTCACGAGCAGCGCCTGATTATGCGCGTACGCGGTCAGGTAGTCGCCGTTGTGCTTGAGGATCAGCAGGTTGCCATATCCGCGCAAGCCGTTGCCCGCATAGACGACCTTCCCGGCCGCTGCCGCAATTACCGGCGTGCCCGCAGCGTTGACGATATCGATTCCCTTCGAATCGCGGCCGTCGAACGTGCGAATCACTTTGCCATTCGTGGGCCAGATAAGCGAAATGGACGTCGCGGGAACGGCCGTTGGCTTCGGCGGGGTGTCGGGTGCCGTGGGCCGCGCGGGGCGACTCGCGCGCGGAGCGGGGGCCGTTGCGGCTGTCGCTGCTGGTGCCGCCGCCGTAGAGGTGCTCGCAGGCGGCGCTACGCGCAGGACCTGGCCGACTTCGATAGCGTTGGGGTTCGACAGGCCGTTCCAGCGCACGATGTTCTGCACCGGTTGCCGATTGTCACGTGCAATCTTGCTCACCGTGTCGCCGGACTCCACGCGATAGAAGCCCGGCCCGACCGGCGGCAATCCGCACGCGGCAAGCAGCGCGACGAGCGTCGCACACGCGAATTGCCCGATTCCCCGTCTGATCCTTTTTGCCAACATTGTTTTTGTCAACCTCGAACCCCGCAAGAGCTTGCCGTGCGGCGATTCCGCGGTGGCAATCGTCTGATTTTAACGGGTTTACCCCCGCGCAAACCGTCGCACCTCAGACGCAAGCGGTAGCACCTCAGGATGGCTGACATAGGGCCCCGAACGGAGCCTGAAGGGAGCGATGCGCGCGTCAGGCGAGCGCGTCCACGCTGATTCGCAGAACGGCTGTCTCCGACGCGCCGGGCGCGAGCAAGCGCAGACCGAGGCCGTTATGGATCGCGTCCGGCAGACCGAGCCACGGCTCGACGCAGTAGAAGTCGGAGTCGTCGGCCTCGGTCCACGTCGTCACCGCATACCACGGCAGCGAGTCGGGCCGGTCGAGGTCGATCGTGACGCTGCGATGGAGCGCCGGCGCAACCATGCGTACCGGAGCCGAAGGCGGTGTCGGGTTGAGGATGTGGAAGCGGTCGACAATGCCCGGATCATCGAGCCGGTATTGCGCTTCCCCCGGTTCCACAGCGCTGATCGAGCCATCGGGTAACTGATGGCGGCGCGTGGTGGGCGGCAGTTCCAGCGTGGTCTGCGCGCGCTGTGCATGGGGCAGCGCGAAGTAAAAGTGGTGGCCAGCGTACCAGGGCAGCGGCTCGGTGCCTCGATTGGTTGTCGTCAGCGACACTTCGAGCGTGCGCTCGTCGACGAGGCGGTAGGCGGCTTCGAAACGGAACGCAAACGGATAGCCCGCGCGCGTGGCCGCTGAATCGGCAAGCGTCATGCGGACGCCGCGGCCGTCGTCGTCGATTTGCGCAGAAAAGGGCAGGTCGCGCGCGAAACCGTGCATCGGCAAATCACGCACGACGCCTTGCGCATCGCGCCAGCGCCCGATCTGTCCATCGACACGATGGCGTCCGAGAAACGGGAACAGCAGCGGGTTGCCGCCGCGAATGCGCGCTGGCTGGCTCCAGTTCGCGTGCTCGGGCCAGTGGATGACCGGCTGACCGTCGATATGCCATGAGAGCAGGCGGCCGCCCGCCCACGGTGCGAAACGCAACGTCGAAGCGCCGCTGGAGAGTTCGAGAATGTCCTGCGGAGGGCGTGATTCCATGGCCTGGCGTGTAGATGACGTGAAAAGGGGCCGTGATTTCGGCTATAAACCGGCTATGAACGCGGATTGTGCGCCGCTTTCCGAAGCGTGGAAACCTTCGTCGGTAATGCGCGCGTAAGGTGCGAGATATCCAGCCTGTGCGGTTGCCACGTTTGCCGGGATTCATTTTCGGCGATCACGCCTTGGCATCATCGCGCGGCTTCGTTAGAAATTGTTGCGGTGCCGTAAATTTCTCGACAAATGCGCCTCGCTACTTGGCGCTACGGTACTGCCCCGGCATAATCGGGACGCTTCGTCGCACCGTCAGCGTGGCGGTTCGGCGCCATGTCTACCCATTTCGAGGATCTGCGAGTGAGTCTCTGGTTTCTATTGTCTCTGAGTGTACTGCAGGGCGTCACCGAACTCTTTCCCGTGAGCAGTCTCGGCCATACGCTGCTCGTGCCGGCGCTCTTCGGCATGCACATCGACAAACATGCGCCGCAGCTGCTGCCGTTCCTCGTCGCACTGCATCTGGGCACAGCGGTCGCGCTGCTCTGGTATTTCCGCGAGCGCTGGGTTGCGCTGATCCGCGGTTTTATCGGCTCGCTCGCCGGCCACAAGAGCGACGATGGCCACATGATGTGGGCGCTTATCATCGGTACGATTCCCGCGGGTCTTGTCGGCCTTGTGCTGGAAAAGCGCATCGAGACGCTCTTTCACGATCTGCGCATCGTCGCTGCGGCGCTCATGATCAACGGCGTGCTGCTGTGGTTCGGCGACCGCTTGCAACGCGCGCGCATGCATCGCGCACCCGAGAAGCTCACATTCCGCCAGGCGTTTCTCGTCGGTCTTGCGCAGATCGGCGCGTTGATTCCGGGCTTCTCGCGCAGCGGCCTCACGATGATCGCGGGCAACGCCGCGGGTCTTACGGCCGAGAAGGCCGCCGAGTTTTCGTTCCTGCTCGGCACGCCGATCATCTTCGCCGCGGGCCTGCTCGAACTGCCCAAGCTCTTTCACGCACGCGACCAGTTGATGACGGCTGTGGTGGGCGGCGTGCTCACGGGCATCGCTGCGTGGCTCAGCGTGCGGTTTCTGATGCGCTATTTCGAAGGCCGTGGACGCCTCGCGTCGTTCGGCGTGTACTGTGTGATTGCGGGCGCGATTTGCCTCGGCTGGTTCGTGCTGCATCAGCAGCCGGTCTGAAACCGCGCACGCCGAGGTACGACCGGCACAGGTCGATCAAGGTATAATCCCGCGCCTGTACTCCTGCACATGCGGGGGACGGCGCGCCAGGCACGCGCTTACGCGACAGTAGCTCAGCTGGATAGAGCATCGGCCTTCTAAGCCGAGGGTCGGGGGTTCGAGCCCCTCCTGTCGCACCAGTGAAATCAAGCGCTTAGCCCGGTTTTGAAAACCGGGCTTTTTGCTATCTAGCGACCGTGTAACCGCCATGTAACCGGATTCGGTCAACGTTGGCGGCCCGGCATCCCCTCGCGCGCGCGTGCGCGATACGTGCGGATATTCGAGGGTGCTCATCCCCTCGCGCGCGTGCGCGCGGTATTGGTCCGATAATGCCCCTGCTTCTCCCCGCCAGCCTCATCCCCTCGCGCGTGCGCGCGATGCGTTCACTATTCCCCTCTACTTTAGCGACCAAGCCCATGAATCCACTGAGAATTCATGGACTGACTACCTGAGCCACGGTAGCCAATCAGGCGTCTATCTGGCAACAAAAAAGGCCCCGCACAGGGGGCCTTTAGACGGTGTATCGCAGCCTCACAGGTCATCATCCATATCCGGCCCGCCGCCATACATGCGCCTCGCCTGCTCGGCTCCACTCATCGGCTTCTCCCCGCCAGCATCAGCGCCTCGCACCGCCTCGCGCTTACGCTTTACGTGATAGGCCGTCAGCACCCCATGCGCCACCATGTCGAGTGCCGGTTTCGCGTCGCCGTGCTTGTCGGTCCACACCTTCGGCGTGAGTGTCCCGGCCAGCGCCAACGAATCGCCGTCATCGAGCGCCAGCAATGCCGCTTTAGTGGTATCGCTGAACGCAATCACATTCACGAACAATGACTCATCCTCGCCACTGACAGCGCGCACCTTCGCAACCACGAACGGTCGCCCACTCTGCCCCGTGCGCTCCGTCGCAGCGCCGTACAGCTTCCCGCTTACCAGCCCGTCAATCATGCCGTCACCTCGCAATCGTCGTGTCCAATGCCGGAACAAAGTTCCGCTTTAGATGGCATATCTAGAGGGTCACCGTCTGGCGGTGTAGAGAGAGTCCCGAAAACGCCCGTAATAGCACCGTCTGGCGGTGTAGTGGAGAGGGCATCTACACCGTCTCCCGGTGCAATTCGTGGCCTCTATCCACCGTCTCCCGGAGTAAGGGGCTCAATTTTTCCCGGCTGGTTTTCAGGTACGCGCTGCGCACAAAGCCAGCGCTCGCCCCTTCGTCGTACCCATCCAACTTGTCGAGCGGCCACCACGTGCAGGCGTACCAACTCGCCTTGTGCGGCCTGCATCCCTTCACAGTCTCGTATATCAGGCCAGCGCCCAAGAGCTCCTGCTTGGCCCGGTTTATCGTGTCGTATGAGGTCCAGCCGCGAGGTTTCAGATACGCGAGCGTGACAATCATTCGCCCGTTGTCGTCGCGGTGATACTGGCGCGCGATCTCTAACAACAGCGCCTTTGCAGGATGTGACAACCCCTGATAAGTCGCGCTGTCCAGCACCAACCAAGGAATCGCCACAAAGCCCCCAGCGTCGCGATTCGACACACGTCGTTTTGGCTTCGCCATTCATCACGCCTCCCACAAATCGCCTTGGCGCGGATCGATGCGACGGGCGTTCAGCTTCGCGGCGCTCACCTTGACGGCAGCGCGTTGCTTTCGGCGCTTGTCGGCAGCAACCTTTACATCGTCAATCCATGCGCGCGCGCCGGCAGCAAAGGCAGCCTCGCGGGCCTGGGCGGCTAGCCAGTACACACTAACCCATGCGACGCGGCCATCGTTGGTTCCGGTCGCAATATCGCGGCGCTCGATATGCCAACCGTAGTCCGCCTCAAGGTAATAAATGAGTGCGGCGGCGCGCGTCGTGCTTTGCTTGAATACCGCTTCCATGCCGGTTACGACGTCGCCCTCTAGCAATGTGGCCAGCACACCAGCAGTAACCGTATTGGTGCGCTTGGGCAGCGCTCCGACTGTAAAATAGCCTTGGTCTTTGGCGCTCGTTCCTTCTCGTTGGGATCGGGCGTTTTTCATTTTTGCCCCCCATTCAGCAGCGCCTGAATGTCGGAGACACGCCAGGCGAGGCGTCCATTGATGCGGACAGGGCGAATGGGGCCGTTTTCGAGACACGCCCACTTGCGCAGAGTTTGCGGTCGGCGGTTCAGCGCGGCGGCGGCTTCGTCAGTCGGGATAACTGCCTCGATACCGCGCGCGGCATGGATGGCGGGATTACCTTGAAGGTCGGTCATATCAACGTCCACTTCTGAGCCTCACGCGGCGGCCCCTTGGAGCGCTGATAACGTGCCGAATTCGTTTCAGCGCATCAAGGATTCTGCCGTGTTCGGCTTTGTGCTTCGGCGTTGATATGTTGGTATTCCGGGAGTCTCCCGCATCAACTCCCGTTTTGGTCCCGCATGTCAGATTCAGCGGCCTTAACAAGCTCCCGCTTCACGTCGCGCACATCGTGGCGCGCACGTCCCGCCACCTTCTCCTCGCGTGACAGGGCGGCAAGCGCACCACGCATTCCAGTGAGTCTCCATTGGTCGCCACCGGCCCGCTCTAAATCCCCTCCCAATTTGCGAAAGCGAGCCAATCGGCGTTTTTGGCGTTGTTCCGGGGTCTCACCGGGCGCGGTTGCGGACTCGGCGCTTCCGGCCGGGGCGTTCGACGGCTCAGGGAATCGAAACGTGATAAGCGGTTCGTTCTTTGCAAGCCATGCGTTCAGGTCGGCGGCGCGGGCCTCTTCGTATAAGTCGCGCACAGTCTTGGGGTTGTAGCGGGCAATGCGGCCTGGCTCATACACCACCAGCGCGCCAGCGGATACGGCGGCCTTCAATTTCTCAAGCATGGGGCCGAATCGCTCCCCGGTGTTGCGCGCAATTTCTTCGGCAGCTTCGCGCAATCTGTAGCGGCCAGCGGCGCGGCGGTCGGCTTCCTGCTTTGCCATCTTTTCCGCCTCGTCGCGCCGTTTCTGTTCGAATTCTTCGATAGCCTCGCGCGGCGGGTTCGCGAAAATGTGGCGCAATTCTTCCGTGGCAACCCATGCGCCTTGCAGTTCGGTCGTCGGCTCAAAGCGGCCTGTTTCGCCATCGTAGTGGTACGCAATCAGCGGTAACTGGCCTTGTCTCAGCAGGTGGTCAATTACGGTCTGCCACTTCACTTCAGACGCCCAGATTAGACCGCTGTCTTTATTTTCGCCTACGTCCATGATGGCAAGTGCGGTGGCTGCCCGAGCAAGGGAAATTGCATCGATGAACGTCTCTTGAAACTTCGCCTTCGTAGTGAGTTGCTGAGGTAATTGTTGTGTGTCCATTCGCGCTCCTTCAGGGCGCAACCCTTCGCATTTGGGCACCAGACAGGCGGGCGAAGGTTTCCCCCTTTTCGGCCCGTCGGCCTAGTCTGGTGCGTAACCTGTCAGACGCTCACCGCCCGCAATCCCGGCTTTGCCTGCTCGGCGTCAAACTGAATCCCCGCCTGGTCGAGCATCCACGCCTCAATCTTGTCGTGCCACATGCGCAGCAGGTCGAGCGGACGGCGGCGGTAATGCTTCTCCGCCAGCGCGCTCGGCTTGTGGCCTTGAATCTGCGCCACGACGCCCACCGGGCATTCAACCCACTCGGACAGTGTGCCGAACGAGCGCCGCAGCCCGTGTAGGCTTACGTGGGGCAACCCGGCCATCTGCTGCGCCTTGGTGTGCGCGATGCGCGGCTCCGCCAGCTTTCCATCTGCCGCCGTCTTGCTGGAGAAAACCCACTCAGACGGTTTCCATGCATTGCCATTGGCCTCCATGCGTGCCAGCGTGCGCACGTTCGGCGGCGTGTCGTTGAGTCGTTTCAATTCGAGTAGCAGGGACGCAAGGTAGGGCGTCAGCGGGATTGCGCGGCCCGTCTCGGTTTCTACCTTGTCGGAGACGTGAAGGCTTCGCCACTGAAAATCCACGTCATCCCAGCGGAGCCCGGCCAGTTCCTCACGGCGTGCGCCCGTTAGCAGCAAGCCTTGCAGGTACGCGCTGATTACCGGGTTGGCAATCCGGCGCACCGCGCCAAACCATGTTGCGAGTTGTTCGCGCTGGAGGCAATCATCCTTCGCCTTCGGGCGGGGCACAGCGTCGCGCACTGCGCGAGCGGTGTATGCACCATCGGGAGCAAGGCCGCGATAGTCCGGGCGTTCGTCGCACCAGCGGATGAACGCGCGCAGCTTGCGATAGGCTTGCTCGGCGTTCGTCGGGCGGCTTCGGGCCTCATCGTGCAGCCACGAGGCGACGCGCTCGGCATCGAGGTCGGACAGTTTTAGCCCCATGAGCGGCGCGAGCGGCCCCGCCACGGTCAAGCCCTTGCCGCGCTTCTTTTCCTGTCCGCCAGCTTGCGCAAGGTGTTCGTGGTCGAGCATGTGACGCTTGCTCCATTTCGAGCGGTGGGCGTCGAGATAGGCGGTCCACGCTTCGCTCACGGTCGCATCCTTGCGGCGTGCTTCCAGCTTGCGCGCAGCGACGGCTGCAAGTTGCTCGGCCATTTCCTCGCGCGGGTCTTTCCCTGCATCAGCCAGCCGCTTAATGCGGCGTGCCTCGTCTCGTACCTTGTCAATGCTCCAGTCCTTCGGCGCACCAATCGAGACGCGGATAGTTGCCCCGTCGAGCTTGCCTTGCCAAATGTAGGTGAGCGCGCCCGCTTGTGTAGCCCGCAGGCCGAGGCCGCTGGCGGCGGTATCCCAGATGAACGCCTGATACTTGTCAGCAGGGCAGCTATGCCCGCTGACCCGCGCCGCCGTGAAATTGACCTTCGCCACTGTTCGATTCCCTAGGTTCCGGGTTACATGGGAATTCCATGTAACCACCATGTAACCCGATTCTATGGAAATCGGTCAATTCTGGTCAACGTCCCTATTTCTGGGAAATCCTTTAAATCCTTTGCTGGCGGGCGTTTCGTGATTTTGTGGAATTCCAGTCAACGCCGAGAAATGTGGACTTGTTCGGCCTTCTAAGCCGAGGGTCGGGGGTTCGAGCCCCTCCTGTCGCGCCAAAATCTATTAAAAATCAAATGCTTGGAATTTCGCCGACTGCGGGAATCTGAGTCGGAATCCACTCTCGTTGTGGCGGGAGTGTGGCGAGATTCTATCGGTAACGGGTCGTCTACCCAAGCCTTGGTTCAGGCGCGAGTGATTGCGGGGTAGACCCACATGCGACGAAAGACGTTGTCAAAATAGATACCGGCCACGGTCTTATAGTCTTCCGTTAGCTTGCTAAGCTCCTATGCGTCACTTTCAAAAACGAGTTTTCCCTGGACGCTCGCAGCAAGATATTGGGTGTCGTCCTCGTAGTGTCCGAATCAGGTGTCACTGACGCTACTGCGCTTTCGGGCACTGCTCAGCCGCGCTCTTAGGGCGGCGGCCGTAAGGATCCGCGGTTGCTGCGGGAACACAGCTACCGCGAGACGCCCGAGCAGATCGCGGTGCGTCTATGATGTATTGTGGCCCCGTTTTAATGCTTGTATTTGAAGCACTTGCCGTCAAATACAGACCGTGCGGCGCCGTACCGACCGCGATGCGACACGCTGCGACAGTCAAAGCGAACGTTGCGGCAGCCAGAGCGAACTTGCAAATTATTGCGAGTAAACTTTTTGTGTAGAATCGCCGTTAACAGCGGTGTGACAACCGCTCTAAAACCCAACCCCGAAGGAGATTCCATGGTCATGAAAGGTAAGACCGGGAACATCCACGGAGTCGAAGTAAAGGCCCGGGCAGGCGTACAGCTCCCAACAACAAAGGTCAATGCAAGCTCCGCGGATGGTCGTAGGCAGATCGTTACTGCCGCCAAACGTGTTTACGAGCAACATCATTCCGTCATTCAGGCTCTCGCTAAGAGATGATTCTTGACGTGGATATGGTCGTGCTCGTGCACGACTTCATCCTCAGCCAGGAGCCGGGTCTCAATGGCAGAGCGAACAGGGGCGCCTTAGAGGGCGCCCTTGGTCGTATTGAGAACCGGGTTATCTACGATGGGTTAGCGGACGTTTTTGAAATTGCCGGGCTGTATGCAGAGGCAATTGCGCGCGGCCATGCGTTCTCAGACGCTAACAAGCGAACGGCACTCGTTTCAGCTCTTACCTATCTCTTCATAGAAGGGTACGAAGTCGGGCGAACGCAGGCGCTCGAGGAGATCATGGTCGATATTGCCGAAGGCAAGCTCAACTACCTCGACCTCGCAAACATCTTCTCGTCGCTGGCCAAGAAGATTGACCCGGTAGTGCGGCCAAACCAGATAGGCAAATGACTCCGCTTCGCGCGCTACCGGCCGCCTATGCGGTTTCACAGCTGGATATGTCCGAGTCCGGCCGAGCAGACGTAATGTGATCCGGGCGGGGCACGGTGAAGGAATGTCTTCTTGCCGCTCGCTGCGCAATTCGCGCACAAGTAAGCTCCAGCTACCTCGCCTTGGTCGTAGCTCGACCCCATCAAGGTCACCCGGAATTCAAAGTTGTCTGCGAAGTCGGCAGCGAGATCGCGAATCTGCTGGAGTTCCTCCTTCAGCGCGTTCTCTCGTGCGCTGGCCGCTTGGGCGTCCGCGAGCAGACGCTGGTTGGTTTGCTGCAGTTCGAAGCACTCCGACTGCACATCGATGATGCGTTCGAGCATCACCTCGGCTGATTTGTGCCCCGTCACCAGTCGTCCCCTCTGGCATGCGGCGACGGCATCCCGCCTCAGCCAGGGTATCCAAACGCGACATGAAATTAGGGATGAATGTCCCCTTTGACGCAGGCCTGATACCAAGCGTCGCAGCCTGATCCACAGCCTTTGCTAACCAGTAAACTTCCACCCGGCGAGCTTTCTTGAGCCTGATGCGCGGAATTTCGGTGGGGGCTGGATGAAGAAGATGTACAACTACAGAGGCTTTGACGTAACCGTTGAGGCTGAGCCGATGCGGGCGTCATCGGGTAACGTTGCTTCGTTGGCCGCGTGCGGCTTTGTTGCTGTCGTGCGTATCGGCAGGATGGGGGCGACCCGCCCCGCGGTCGCACCCATGCGTCTTATGTCTGACAATCGAAAGCCGTTCGTGACGGTAGCCGACGTGCAGAGTACAGGCTACAGTGCGGGCCAACGAGTCATCGACGACGTACTCGCCTGCTGAGCCGCTCGCGCCGCTTGAGCCGCTTGGTACGGCACGTTAGCCGGGCAATGCCACGCGTTGCCCAGGCTTGCCGCTGACTCCCCGGCGCACAGATCAGGCAGCGGGGTACGACGAGCCAGCGGGGATCGGTGGGCCGTTCAGGCCCACTGCATGTCGATTCGCATGTCTTCCGTTGCCGCCGCACCGTTTGGTGCGCTGCGATCTCCGCGGATTCTTTCTACATCGACGCACGTTCCATAGACACCCACTTTGCAGGGTCGAGGGTGCGCGCGCTTTTCATCGTGCCGTTTAATCTGCACATGCGAAATCGGGACATAAACATAAATGAAAAAAATTCGCACTCCGATAGAGCATGTAATCGCCGCAACACTCCCGCGCGGCAGCAGTCAAGAAAAAACGCGCGTGCTATTCTTTTTCCGATCCGATTGCTCATGAAGGAGAACATTCGATGACCACCCGAACCCGGTTCGGTCAGAGCGTATCGCGGCCGCAATCGGCGGCCGCGTGGCTCGACCGGGAGGCGCACCGAGCGTGGTGAACGGCAAGGTCGTGTCATGCGGCACCGTGCTGCTCGATCCCGCGGGCCGTGTGTTGCTCGCGCATGCAACCGGCACGAACCACTGGGACATCCCGAAGGGGCACGGCGAGCCCGGCGAGACCGAGGCCGAAAGCGCGGTGCGCGAGATGGTCGAGGAAACCGGAATCGCGCTTGATTCGTCGCGGCTGAAGGATCTGGGGCGTTACGTTTATCGCCGCGACAAAGACCTGCACCTGTTCGCCGCACGTGCGCTCGCAAATGAACTTGATCTTTCGCATTGCGTCTGCACGTCGTGGTTCCCGCGTCGCGAAGACGGCGTGATGATTCCCGAAATGGATGCCTGGCGCTGGATCGCGCCGGACGAGGTCGGGCAGTTCGCAAGCCGCAGCCTCACGCGTCTCTTCGAGACGACGCTCTCGCTCGTCCTGCTGCATCGCACGCTGTGAACGCGCCTCGGCGTGTCGGAGTATCGATGCATCGGCGGTCGGGAAACAGAAGAGCCGTTGCGCGATCCGCCGGGCCGTACCGCAAAGGCGTTAGTGGACGCCGCAACGAGTGTGATTCGCCAATTCCCGCAAACTCCGTTTCAGGAGATTTGTTTCGGAGGATTTGTTTTTGCGTTAGAGATCGGGCACTAAGTATGCGTGCGCAGGCGCGCAGAGCAGGGGCCTTCGGCAGATAGCTTCAGGCCAAGGAGAACCACGACTAAAGGAGATGCGATGGAAACGCTCAAGCGAGTTTGGGCCGGACAGGAGAGGCTCTGGAAGGTGTGGTGGCTGGTTGGTGTACCGCTTTGGATCGTCCTTGAGATTATCTGGATCCTGCTACTGAACCGTCAAAAGAACGGTTTATTCGATGTGCGCAGCCCTGGATACTGGTTGCCCGCTATCGTTGGCGTCGCCTTGTGGATCCTCTGGCTGATTGCTGCCTGGCGCAGTTCGCCGAATGTTGTTAACCAGATGTGGAAATGGGTCGCGCGGGTGCTGATCGTGTTGTTCGTCGCGTTGTCCGTCATCGCGTTGCTCGCCGCTCGCGAGGAATGGCAACAGCGTCTGGCTATGGCCACTCCGTCGCAAGGTGAGATAACCGTGTCCTGGCGCGAGGCACAAGGCAACCAGCACTTGCCCGGTCAGCCCGAGCAATCAGTTCAAATCAGGACGTAGTCTCCCGCAAATCATTCCCTCAACGGAAAATCCCCCGAAACGTCATGTTTACGGGGGATTGTGGGGAATCAGCCTCGGTTTTCCCGCACCTTTGCGGCGCGGGTTGGCGATTCACGCAGCAGGTTTTCTTTTGCGCGTGAGCCAGCGAGCCGACTTACTTCGCCCAGCTGTCGCGCAGGCCGACGATGCGGTTGAACACCGGCTGGCCCGGTTTCGAATCGACGCGATCCGCCACGAAGTAGCCGTGACGCTCGAACTGATAGCGGTCTTCCGCGGCGGCGTTGCGTGCGCCCGGTTCGAGGTACGCGTGTGCGACGCGCTTCGAGTCCGGATTGAGCGCTTCGAGGAAGTCGCGTCCGCCCGCGTCCGGCTGCGGTTCGCGGAACAGGCGGTCGTAGAGACGCACTTCCGCCGGGTACGCATGCGCTGCGCTCACCCAGTGGATGTTGCCCTTCACCTTGTAGTTGTTCGCGCCTTCGGTGCCCGATTTGCTGTCCGGGAAGTAGTTGCAGTGAACGGCGATGACGTTGCCGTTCTCGTCCTTGTCCGCGCCCGTGCATTCGATGACGAAGCCGTAGCGTAGTCGCACCTTGTTGCCCGGGAACAGGCGGAAGTAGCCCTTCGGCGGCGTTTCCGTGAAATCTTCGCGCTCGATCCACAGTTCGCGCGAGATCGGGAACGTGCGCTGGCCGCGCTCCGGGTGGTGCGGATGCACCGGCGCTGTGCAGTCTTCGCTCTGGCCTTCCGGGTAGTTGTCGATGATGAGCTTGAGCGGGTCGAGCACGGCGGTCGTGCGCGGCGCCTTTTCGTCGAGGTCGTCGCGCAGCGCGCCTTCGAACACGCTCATGTCGATCCACGAATCGACCTTCGTCACGCCAATGCGCTCGCAAAAGAGCTGGATGCTCTCCGGCGTGAAGCCGCGCCGGCGCACGCCGACGATGGTGGGCAAACGCGGATCGTCCCAGCCTTCGACATGGCCTTCGTTCACGAGCTGCAGCAGCTTGCGCTTGCTCGTGATCGCGTAGGTCAGGTTAAGGCGCGAAAACTCGATTTGCTGCGGCAGCGGGCGCGTGAAGACGCCGGCGTCCGCGAGTTCGTTCAGCACCCAGTCGTAGAGCGGGCGATGGTCCTCGAACTCCAGCGTGCAAAGCGAGTGTGTGATGTTTTCGAGCGCGTCCGAGATGCAGTGCGTGTAGTCGTACATCGGATACACGCACCATTTGTCGCCGGTGCGGTAGTGATGTGCGAAGCGGATGCGGTAGATCACGGGGTCGCGCAGGTTGATGTTCGGCGACGCCATGTCGATCTTCGCGCGCAGCACGTGCTCGCCTTCCGCGAACTCGCCCGCCTTCATGCGGCGGAACAGGGCGAGGTTTTCCTCCGGCGTGCGGTCGCGGTACGGCGATGCCTTGCCCGGCTCCGTGAGCGAGCCGCGGCTCGCGCGCATTTCTTCCGCGCTCTGGCTGTCGACATACGCCTTGCCGCGCTCGATCAGCAGTTCGGCGAATGCGTAGAGCTTGTCGTAGTAGTCGCTCGCGTAATAGAGGTGGTCCTGGTCGGCCTTCTTCCATTCGAAGCCGAGCCACGTTACCGCGTCGATGATCGAGTTGACGTATTCGACGCTTTCCTTTTCCGGGTTCGTGTCGTCGAAGCGCAGGTGGCATACGCCGCCGTAGCTCTTCGCCACGCCGAAATTCAGGCAGATGCTCTTGGCGTGGCCGATGTGCAGATAGCCGTTCGGCTCCGGCGGGAAGCGCGTTTCCACGCGCTGGCCCCACTTGCCCGAGCGGTTGTCGTCGTCGATGATGTTGCGGATGAAGTTGGATGCCGCGGGCGCATCGCTGCGGTCAGCGTCTTTGCGTTCGATATTCATGCGAGAAGGGGAAGATCGTTCGAGGGCGCGATTTCAACGAAAATTCACACGCCCGGGTGGTGCTGCCCATTTTACCTGACGTAACCGGGTGAGGAAGCCCTGACAGCTTGCAGGAAGTTTGCAGGTTGTGCCGATTCGCGCCGATGCTGCGCCAACGCCGTGTCGACGCAATCGCGGCGTATTTGACGGGAAATAACGATGAAAGAACAACGGGTGCTGGTGCTGCCGGGCTATCTGAATTCCGGGCCTGGGCATTGGCAGACGCGCTGGGAAGACGAACAGGCCGGTTTCGTGCGGGTGCAGATGCCCGACTGGATGCATCCCGAGTGCGATGCCTGGTGCCGCGCGCTCGATTCGGCGGTGCGCGAGGCGAGCGCCGCGGGCGCTCGCGTGCTGCTGGCGGCGCACAGCCTCGGCTGCCTGACCATTGCCCACTGGGCTGCGCGGCACGCCAGCGCGGCGCGTGCAGATGGCGGGGTGGCGCAGGTCGCGGGGGCGCTCCTCGTGGCGGTGCCGGATCCGCACGGCCCCGAGTTTCCCGCAGATGCCCACGGCTTCGATCCGGTTCCGCTCGTCCCGTTGCCGTTTCCAAGCATCGTCGTCGCGAGCAGCGACGATCCGTATGGCGGTATCCCGTTCGCCGAACGCTGCGCGCAGGCGTGGGGAAGCCGCTGGAACGGCATTGGCGCGCGCGGTCATATCAACGCGGAAAGCGGCCTCGGCGGCTGGCCGCAGGGTCTCGAATGGCTCGAATCGATGTCGACGTGAGGCCGCAGTGAAGCGGGCAGTGAAGCGGGGGCAGCGACGGGGGCAGTAAAGCGGGCAGCGGCGTGCCGCTGCCGCGCAAGCTCAGACGACGCCCTTGCCGCGCAGCGCAGCGACCTGCTCTTCGCCGTAGCCGAGCACGTCGCGCAGGACGGCGTCGGTGTGCTCGCCGAGCGTCGGCGGATGGCGCTCCACGCGCGGCGGCGTTTCGCTCATGCGGATGGGGTTGCGCACGAGCCTGGCCGTCGCGCCCGACGGGTGCGGCAGTTCCACCTGCATCCCGCGCGCGACGACCTGTTCGTTCTCGAACACCTCGGACAGATCGTTGATCGGCCCGCACGGCACGCCTGCCGCTTCGAGCGCGGCGATCCAGTCGGCCTTGGTGCGCGAGCGGACCAGGTCGGCGACGATCGGCACGAGCGTATCGCGGTGACGCACGCGCGCGGGGTTGGTCGCGAAGCGCTCGTCGTCGGCGAGTTCGGGTCTTCCGGCCACTTCGACGAACTTGCGGAACTGCCCGTCGTTGCCGACGGCGAGGATGATCCAGCTATCGTTCGTCTGGAAGGCCTGGTAGGGCACGATGTTCGGGTGCGCGTTGCCCCAGCGCACGGGCGGCTTGCCGCTCGCAAGGTAGTTCGAGTTCATGTTCGCGAGCATGGCCACCTGCACGTCGAGCAGCGCCATGTCGATGTACTGGCCCGTGCCCGTGCGGTCGCGGTGTGCGAGCGCCGTAAGCACGGCGATGGTCGCGTACATGCCGGTCATGAGGTCCGCGATGGCAACGCCCGCTTTTTGCGGGCCGCCGCCCGGCAGGCTGTCGCGCTCCCCGGTGATGCTCATGAAGCCGCCGATACCCTGCACGATGAAGTCGTAGCCCGCGCGCGCGGCGTACGGGCCGGTCTGGCCGAAACCCGTCACCGAACAGTAGATGAGGTCCGGCTTCACGGCGCGCAGCGATTCGTAGTCGAGCCCGTATTTCTTCAGTTGTCCGGCTTTGTAGTTTTCCAGCACGACGTCGCTCTGCGCCGCGAGTTCGCGCACGATGCGCTGTCCTTCGGGCGTCGAGATATCCACGCTCACCGAGCGCTTGTTGCGGTTCGCGGCGAGATAGTAGGCGGCTTCGGCCGTGTCCTTGCCGTCGGGCGTCTTCAGGTACGGGGGACCCCAGTGGCGCGTGTCGTCGCCCGCGCCGGGGCGCTCCACCTTGATCACGTCGGCGCCGAAGTCGGCGAGGGTCTGCGCGCACCACGGCCCCGCGAGCACGCGGGTGAGGTCCAGTACGCGGATATGGCTGAGAGCGCCCATGCGGTGTCGTCCAGGTTTGTTGTGCGGTTGGCCGCCCGTTACCTCGCGCGCGGCCGATTTCGGCATCTTACGCGATCCCGCAGTGGCAGTGTGAATTTCGGTACAGTGTTTCGCTTAGCGGAACTATGGCGACCGATAAGGCGATAAGCTGGGCGGATTTCGCTCACGACCTTCGTCCTTTTGCCGTGCGTTTGTCGTGCAGTTGCCGTGCATTCGTCGAGCATTCCAGGCCGGATTGGCACGCGACCGGGGCGCGTCGCAAGTCAGCCCGGCCGTGCCACCGCGCGGCTGCTTCGATCCCGCTTCGATCCCGTATAATCGACCGATTCCCGGCGACTGATACGGCCGCGAACCGCTCGCAACCGGTTCGCAACTGCCCGGATCGCCACCGGTCGGACCGGAACCAACGCAAGCCATTACTCCGATAGAAAACCAGAACGCTGTCCGGCCGTCACGTCGGCGCCACGCGCGCGGCATGCCGGTCCCGGGGCGAGGACATACGCACAGGACGCCTCCAAAGCACGCCATGAAAGCCGCTGAAATCCGCGAGAAATTCCTCAAGTTCTTTGAATCGAAGGGCCACACGATCGTGCGCTCGTCGAGCCTCGTGCCGGGCAACGACCCGACGCTGCTCTTCACCAACTCGGGCATGGTGCAGTTCAAGGACGTGTTCCTCGGCGCCGAGTCGCGTCCGTATTCGCGCGCGACCACCGCGCAGCGCAGCGTGCGCGCGGGCGGCAAGCACAACGACCTCGAAAACGTGGGCTACACGGCGCGCCACCACACGTTCTTCGAGATGCTCGGCAACTTCTCGTTCGGCGACTACTTCAAGCGCGACGCGATCCACTACTGCTGGGAGCTGCTGACCAGGGTCTACATGCTGCCGGCCGAGAAGCTCACGGTGACCGTCTATAAGGAAGACGACGAGGCGTTCGACATCTGGTCGAAGGAAATCGGCGTGCCGGTCGAGCGGATCATCCGCATCGGCGACAACAAGGGCGCGCGCTACGCATCCGACAACTTCTGGCAGATGGCCGACACCGGCCCGTGCGGCCCGTGCTCGGAAGTGTTCTACGATCACGGCCCGGAAATCTGGGGCGGCCCCCCGGGATCGCCCGAAGAGGACGGCGACCGTTTCATCGAGATCTGGAATCTCGTGTTCATGCAGTTCAACCGCGATGCCCAGGGCAACATGACGCCGCTGCCCAAGCAGTGCGTCGATACGGGCATGGGTCTGGAGCGTCTCGCGGCCGTGCTGCAGCACGTGCACAGCAACTATGAGATCGACCTGTTCCAGAACCTCATCAAGGCCGCTGGGCGCGAAACGAACACGCCCGACCTCACGAACAACTCGCTGAAGGTCATCGCCGACCACATCCGCGCCTGCGCGTTCCTGATCGTCGACGGCGTGATCCCCGGCAACGAAGGCCGCGGTTACGTGCTGCGCCGCATCGTGCGCCGCGCGATCCGCCACGGCTACAAGCTCGGCCAGAAGAGCGCGTTCTTCCACAAGCTCGTGGGCGACCTCGTCGCGGAAATGGGCGCGGCCTATCCGGAACTGAAGGACGCCGAACAGCGCGTGACCGACGTGCTGCGTCAGGAAGAAGAGCGCTTCTTCGAAACGATCGAGCACGGCATGTCGATCCTCGAAGGCGCCCTGGCCGATCTCGCCGCGAAGGGCGGCAAGGTGCTCGACGGCGAACTCGCATTCAAGCTGCACGACACGTACGGCTTCCCGCTCGACCTCACGGCGGACGTTTGCCGCGAGCGCGAGGTGAGCGTCGACGAGCCGGCGTTCGACGGCGCGATGGCGCGCCAGCGCGAGCAGGCCCGCGCGGCGGGCAAGTTCAAGATGGCGCAGGGCCTTGAATACTCGGGCGCGAAGACCACGTTCCACGGCTACGAAGAAATCGTGTTCGACGACGCGAAGGTCGTCGCGCTCTACGTCGACGGCGCGTCGGTCAACGAAGTGAAAACCGGCCAGGACGCCGTGGTCGTGCTCGACCACACGCCGTTCTACGCCGAATCGGGCGGTCAGGTGGGCGACCAGGGCGTGATTTCGAACGCGAGCATGCGCTTCGCGGTGGCGGACACGCTCAAGGTCCAGGCCGACGTGATCGGCCACCACGGCACGCTGGAGCAGGGCGCGCTGAAGGTCGGCGACATCGTGAAGGGTGAAATCGACGCGGTCCGCCGCGCCCGCACGGCCCGCAACCACTCGGCGACGCACCTGATGCACAAGGCGCTGCGTGACGTGCTCGGTTCGCACGTGCAGCAAAAGGGCTCGCTCGTCGACGCCGAGAAGACGCGCTTCGACTTCGCGCACAACGCGCCGATGACGGACGATGAAATCCGCCGCGTCGAGGGCATCGTGAACGCGGAAGTGCTCGCGAACGCGCCGGGCGTCGTGCGCGTGATGTCGTTCGACGACGCGGTGAAGGGCGGCGCGATGGCGCTCTTCGGCGAGAAGTACGGCGACGAAGTGCGCGTGCTCGACCTCGGCTTCTCGCGCGAACTCTGCGGCGGCACGCACGTGAACCGCAGCGGCGATATCGGCCTCTTCAAGATCGTGATGGAAGGCGGCGTGGCGGCAGGTATCCGCCGCGTGGAAGCGATCACGGGCGACAACGCCGTGCGCTTCGTGCAGGAACTCGATGCGCGCATCAACGCGGCCGCTGCGGCGCTCAAGGCGCAGCCGTCGGAACTCACGCAGCGCATCGTGCAGGTGCAGGACCAGGTGAAGTCGCTGGAGAAGGAGCTGGGCGCGCTGAAGTCGAAGCTCGCGTCGAGCCAGGGCGACGAACTCGCGGGCCAGGCTGTCGAAGTGGGCGGCGTGCACGTGCTGGCGGCAACGCTCGAAGGCGCGGACGCGAAGACGCTGCGTGAAACCGTCGACAAGCTCAAGGACAAGCTCAAGAGCGCGGCGATCGTGCTGGCGGCTGTCGAAGGCGGCAAGGTGAGCCTGATCGCGGGCGTGACCGCCGAAGCGAGCAAGAAGGTCAAGGCCGGCGAACTCGTGAACTTCGTCGCCCAGCAAGTGGGCGGCAAGGGCGGCGGCCGTCCCGACATGGCGCAGGCGGGCGGCACCGAGCCGGCGAATCTGCCGGCCGCGCTCGCGGGCGTGAAGGGCTGGGTCGAAGCGAAGCTGTAACGCGCGAACCGGTCGGCTGATCGGCTGATCGACGTAAAGAAGGGCTGCTCGCGAGGGCAGCCCTTTTGTTTGGGGCGCGCGGACGGAGGCAGGATTGCGCCGGATCTGGCCGGATCTGGCCGGGTTTTACCTTCGAGCGCGCCGTCCCGCTCGCGCTCTACAATAGCCGCTCGGTGCGCGCCGCCCTGTGCCCGCGCGCGAACCACACAGTTGTCCTTGCTCCGGAATTTGCCCCGAAACCCTTCGCTTCGAAACCCTTCGCCCCGTTCCCGATGAACCGCCCCGTCGCCCTCGCCCGCACCGATTACGTTCACTTCCTGCCCATCACCACGCGCTGGATGGACAACGATGTCTACGGCCACGTGAACAACGTCGTCTACTACAGCTACTTCGATACTGTCGTGAACGAGTATCTGATCCGCGCGGGCGTGCTCGATATCGAGCATGGCACGACGATTGGCCTTGTCGTCGAAACGCAGTGCAACTACTTCGCGCCGCTCGTGTTTCCGGAGCGCGTCGAAGTGGGGCTGCGGGTCGCGCGGCTGGGTGCGTCGAGCGTGCGCTACGAAGTCGGCCTCTTTCGCGAGGGTGAAGCGCGGCCTGCCGCGCAGGGCCACTTCGTGCACGTCTACGTCGATCGCGCGACGCGCCGCCCGGTCAGCGCGCTGCCCGCGCCGCTGCATGCCGCGCTCGCGCGTCTCGTCGTCGCGCCTGCCGACGAAGCCGCGCGCGGCGTGGGACGCAACTGAGCGCCTCGCCTTCGCACCACCGCACCGCGAGCAAAGGGCGTCTTTCGTGCAGACCTTCGCCATCGACGCACTGAACGGCATCAGCTACGGTCTGCTGCTCTTCATGCTGTCCGCTGGACTCACGCTGATCTTCAGCATGCTCGGCGTGCTCAACTTCGCCCATGCGAGCTTCTATATGCTCGGCGCGTATCTGGGCGTGACCCTTGCATCGTCGCTCGGCTTTGGCTGGGCGCTCGTGCTCGCGCCGCTCCTGGCCGGGCTGGCCGGCGCGTGGTTCGAACGCGCGCTGCTGCGCCGCGTACGGGCAGGCACCGCGCTCAATGCGCTCTTGCTCACGTTCGGCGCCGCTTACGTGATCGGCGAACTCGTCAAGCTAGCGTGGGGGCTCGAGCCGCTTGCCGCGACGATGCCCGCCGTGCTCGACGGTCCGCTCTTCACGCTCGGCGGCGCGGCTTTCTCGCGCTATCGCGCGTTCACGATGGCCGTCGCCATCGCCATGCTCGGCGCGCTCTGGGCCGTGCTGCGCATCTCGAAGACCGGTCTTGTCGTCCGTGCGGCGCTCACGCACGCGCAGGCGGTCGAAGCGCTCGGCCATGATGTGCCGCGCGTGCGCACGCTCGTGTTTGCGCTCGGCACCGCGCTCGCGGCGCTCGCAGGTGCGGTCGCCGCGCCGGTTTTCGTCGTCGAACCCGCGATGGCCGAATCGCTGGGATCGATCGTGTTCGTGGTCGTCGTGACGGGCGGACTCGGTTCGTTGTCCGGCGCGTTTGTCGCGTCGCTCGCGGTGGGCTGCCTGCAGACCTTTGCCGTGGCGAGCGATGTGTCGCTCGATGCACTCGGTGCACGCTGGGGCGTTGCGATCTCGCCGGCATGGCGTGCGCTCACGCTCGCGCAGGCCGCGCCGCTTCTGCCGTATCTGCTGCTCGTCGTGATGCTCGCGGTGCGGCCGCGCGGCCTCTTCGGACAACGTGGCGACGATGCGTGAACCGCTCGCGACCGTGACGTCCAGGCGACCCGCCGCGCGCTGGCGGGCGTGCGCGCCGTGGCTCGCGCTCGTCGCGCTGTTCGTCGTGCCGCCGCTGGTCTCGGCGCTTGCATCGTCATTCTCGTCGTCCGCGTTCGCGCCGCAGGGATGGCTGCTCGCGTGTCTCGCGCAGGCCGCGACGATGATCGTTTTCGCGCTCTCATACAACCTGCTGCTCGGGGAAACCGGGCTGCTCTCGTTCGGCCACGCCGCGCCTGCGGGGATCGGCGCGTTTGTGGCCGCGCATCTGTTCAACCGCTATGCGCTACCGCTGCCGCTGTTGCCGCTCGTGGGCGGCCTCGGCGGCGCGGCCTTCGGCGTGTTGACCGCGCTCGTGGCCGCGCGCCGCGCAGGCACCGCATTCGCGATGATCACACTCGGGCTCGGCGAACTCGTCGCGGCGGCTGCGTGGGCGTTGCCCGGCGCGTTCGGCGGCGAGGCGGGCGTCGGTATCGACCGCGCGAGCGGGCCCGCCTGGGCGAGCTGGACCTTCGGCCCCGATCTTCAGGCGTACTGCGTCATCGCCGCGTGGTGTCTCGTGGCGAGCGCGGCGATGTTCGCGCTCTCGCGCGCACCCTTCGCACGGCTTGCCAACGCCGTGCGCGACAACCCGGTGCGTGCAGCGGCGCTTGGCGTTGCGCCTGCGCGTGCGCGCGCCGCGATGATCGTGTGGAGCGCGGGCTTCGCGGGCGTGGCCGGTACGCTCGCGCTCATCAACATCGAACTGGCCGCCGCCGAGAGCGTCGGCATGATGCGCTCGGCCGCCGTGCTGATCGCGACTGTCACGGGCGGCACGGCGTCGTTCTTCGGACCGGTGCTCGGCGCGCTCGTATGGGTCGCGTTCAGCGTGGGCATCGCGAGTGTCACGCACGCCTGGATGCTTTACGTGGGGCTCTTTTTCGTCGCTGTCGTGCTTGCCGCGCCGGACGGGCTGGCGGGTTTCGTTGCGCGCCAGCGCGCGTGGATCGCACGGCACGGCTGGCGGCGCGGCGCGCGCGCGTGGGCGGCGGGTGCGTTAGCGGCTGCAAGCGGCGTGCTCGCGTTCGTGCTCGCCGTGCAATGGGCGTACGCCGTGCGATTGCGCGATGCCGACCCCGGTGCGTGGCTCGCGGCATTGACGCCGCGCGGCGCGTGGTGGCTCGCGGGCGCGATTGTCGTGCTGGCGGTGTTCGCTGTGGCGGGCGCGTATCGTGCGCGCGGTTTCGCGCGCGCACTCCGCACGCTCGACAGGCAGGAGGACACGCGATGAGCGTCGCGCTCCAGCTTCGCGGCATCGAAAAACGGTTTGGCGCGACGCCGATATTGCGCGGCGTCGATCTCGCCGTGCGCGCGGGCGAGCGTCACGCGCTGATCGGCCCGAACGGCGCGGGCAAATCGACGCTCTTCAGTCTGATCGCGGGCGAGCGCCGCGCGAGTGCGGGCCGCATCGAACTGAAGGGCGTCGACACGACACGTCTGTCGTCCGCCGCGGTCGCCCGGCGCGGGCTCGCACGCAGTTTCCAGACGACGAGCGTGTTCGCGCGGCTCTCTGTCTTCGACAACGTGCGCTGCGCGGTGCTGGCCTCGCGCCTCGGCTGGGCGGGGTGTGTCGGGCGCTGGTTCGGCTCGCGCGACGTCGATGCGCGTGCAGCCGAAGTGCTCGATGCGATCGGCCTTGCTCCCGTCGCACAGCATGCTGCGGGCATGCTCGGTTATGCCGGGCAACGCGCGCTCGATCTCGGCCTCGCGCTCGCGGGCGGTGCGCACACGCTGCTGCTCGACGAACCGACCGCAGGCATGAATCGCGCCGAAAGCGCCCGTGCCATCGAACTGATCCGCACGGTGACGGCGGGCAAGACGCTCCTCGTCATCGAGCACGATATGGACGCGGTGTTCGGCCTCGCCGACCGCGTTTCGGTGCTCGTGCAGGGCCGCGTGATCGCGACCGGGACGCCCGATGCGATCCGCGCCGATGCCGCCGTGCGCGATGCCTATCTTGGCAGCGGGTTCGGATCATGAGCGCGCTGCTCGATATCGCGGGCCTGCGGGCGTGGTACGGCGCGAGCCAGGTCTTGCATGGCGTGGATTTGCGCGTCGGCGCGGGCGAGATCGTCGCGCTCGCGGGGCGCAACGGCTCGGGCCGCTCGACGCTCGCGAAAGCCCTGATGGCGCTCGTGCGCACCGAGGGCGCGCGCATGTTCGCGGGGCGTTCGCTCGACGGCCTGCGAACCTTCGAGATTGCGCGGCTCGGGCTCGGCTACGTCGCGGAACAGCGCGACGTGTTTCCGGATTTGAGCGTGGAGGAGAACCTGCGGCTCGGCCTCGCCAGATACGCCAGGCACACACGGCGCGCACGCCGCGTGCGCTTCGGCGTCGAGGATGCGTGGACGCTTTTTCCCGTCCTGCGCGAGCGGCGCGCCGCGCGCGCGGGCGTGCTCTCGGGCGGCGAGCAGCAGATGCTCGCGCTCGCGCGCGCCCTGGTGGGCGACCCGGATCTGCTGATCGTCGACGAACCGACCGAGGGACTCGCCGCGCAGATGATCGCGCGTGTCGGCGAATGTCTGCGCACGCTGCGCGAGCGCGGTGTTGCGGTGCTGCTGATCGAGCAGCGACTCGCGCTTGCGCCCGAACTCGCCGATCGCGTCGTGGTGATGGGGCACGGGCGCATCGTGTTCGACGGTACGCCGAGCGAACTGGCGGCACGCGACGACGTGGTGCGCGAGTGGCTCGGCATCGGCTGAGCTTGCAGCGCGCTTGTACCGCGCTTGCACCGTGCTTGCACCGTGCACGGTGCGCCCTTACGGTAGCGCGACGCGTGCGAGCGCGGCCATCGGCCCGATCTGCGCGAGCACTTGCCGTTGCGCGGCGTCGCGCACGAAAAGCGAACCGGCAAAGCCGAGCGCATTCACCGAAATGCCTTCCACGCGCTCGGCCGCGCGCGGCACGACGAGCATCCAGCGGTGCGTCACGAGCAGGTTGTACGGCATGGCTTGATGGGCGACGCCTTGCACGTCGCGCGTGCCAATTCCGGCGGCATTGAGCAGCGCGCGATAGCAGCCGCTCATGCGCGCTGCCGCATCTTCGCCTGTGAGATCGAGCCTCGCGAATGCATGCCGGAAATGCAGCCCCGGCACGGTCCCGATACCGCCGACGAACCGCGCCGAATCGAACAGCGCTTCAACCGGCACGGTCGCCGTGCTTTCGTCGAGCGGCAGCGGCGCCACCTGCAGATGCTTGTGCGTCTGGCTCGCGCCCGCCTCGGGCCCGCTGTTGTAAAAGCCGAGCCCGTCTATCGCATGCAGCGCCGTGCAGAGCGCCGCGAAATCCGCCCGATCAAGCAACGCGTCCTGCGGCTCGAAACGCCGCGTGACGATCAGCAGATGATGCGCGATCACGTTGTACTTGTTCAGCAGCGCCACGTGCGTGCTGGAGAGATCGGCGACGAAGAGAGCGGGTTCGTACGGCAGGAACGGATCGACTGGACGTTGCGTGTGCGACGTGCGCGTTGCGGCTTCCTTGCGCGCGAGGCTCGAAACTTCGCGCACCACGAAGCGCACGCCGCCGTCTTCGATCACCGTGCGCTTCGTTGCGATCGGGAGTAGCGCGCCGCAACGCAGCGCGTGTTCGCTGCGTCGCGCGATGGCCGCGCCAAGCGAGGTGGAGTCTGCCATAAGGGGCGGCATTGGCGCTCAGGCCTTGTAGCCGATGGCGCGCAGCAGGTCGCGGCGCCACTTGACGTCCTCTTCGGCCTCGACGCCAAGCGGAGGAAAACCGTCCACGACGCCGACGATGCCGCGCCCCTGATCGGTCTCGGCCACGAGCACCTGGGTGGGATTGGCCGTCGCGCAGAAAATGCGGCACACCTCCGGCACGGCCTTGATTGCGTTGAGCACATTCACGGGGAAGAAGCCGTCGCCGAGAAACACGATGAAACTGTGTCCCGCGCCGATGCGCTGAAGATTGCTCGTGGCGAGTTCGACGAGCGCATCGTCGGTGCCCGAGCGGCGCACGAGCCGCTTGCCGGACGCTTCGCAAAACGCGAGGCCGAAGCGGATGCCGGGCACCGTGCCGTAAAGGGCTTCGTGCAGATCCTCGACGCTTTTGATGAAGTGCGACTGGCCGAGGATGAAGTTGGCGGCTTCGGGCTTGACGATCTCTACCGTGGACAGTTGCATGGCGGACCTCTTCGCGCAGTGGATGGCGCAGTGGTTGACGCAGTGGTTGATTTTGGGGGGGCAGCGCGCCGGACGTGCAGTGCGCGTCGGAACGCTGCCGCAGCGAGACCTATTATTCGCGCGAACCGGAGCCGGCTCAAGCTCGATGCGGCGCAACACAACGTAGAAGCGCACAGGCCGCCCGAAAAACAAAACGGCCGGCACCGCGAGGCGTCCGGCCGTTCGTCGTGCATGCGGCGCGCTCACTCGGTCACCACTCAAGCAGCACTCAAGCAGCGGCCTTCTTCAAGCGCTTGCCCTCGACATCGGGCAGGAACACGGTCAGCAAACCAATGAGCGGCAGGAACGAACAGACCTTGTAGACGAAGCCGATGCTCGTGGCATCCGCGAGCTGGCCGAGCACGGCCGCGCCGATGCCGCCGAGGCCGAACGCGAGGCCGAAGAAGAGGCCCGCGACCGTGCCGACCTTGCCAGGAATCAGTTCCTGCGCGTAGACGAGGATGGCCGCGAACGCCGAAGCCAGCACGAGGCCGATGATCACGGTCAGCACGCTGGTCCAGAACAGGTTGGCGTAGGGCAGGAGCAGCGTGAACGGCGCGACGCCGAGAATCGACACCCAGATCACGTATTTACGGCCGACGCGGTCGCCGACCGGTCCGCCGATGATCGTGCCCGCCGCGACGGCCGCGAGGAACACGAACAGATGGATCTGCGCGGCCTGCACGCTCAGGTGAAAGCGGTCGATCAGATAAAACGTGAAGTAGCTGTTGATGCTCGCGAGGTAGAAGTACTTCGAGAACACGAGCAGCAGGAGCACGCCGAGCGCCGTGGCGACGCGGCCGCGCGAGAGGGCGGCGTGCGGGGGCGCGGCGCGTTTTTTCTTCATGTTCGGATGCGACTTGTACCAGCGGCCGATCTGCGTGAGCACGAAGATCGCGACGAGCGCCGCGACGGAGAACCACGCGATGCTGCGCTGGCCGTGCGGAATGACGATCGCGGCGGCGAGCAGCGGCCCGAGCGACGTGCCCGCATTGCCGCCCACCTGGAAGAGCGACTGCGCGAGCCCGTGACGGCCGCCCGAGGCCATGCGTGCGACGCGCGACGACTCCGGGTGAAACACCGACGAACCGCAGCCCACGAGCGCCGCCGCGCAGAGCAGCACGGTGAAGTTCGACGCCGCCGACATCAGCAGCACGCCGCACAGCGTGAAGCCCATGCCGATGGGCAGCGAATACGGCATCGGGCGTTTGTCGGTATAGATGCCGACGAGCGGCTGGAGCATCGACGCTGTGAGCTGGTAGGTGAGCGTGATGAGGCCGATCTGCGTGAAGGACAGCGAAAAGCTGTCCTTGAGCATCGGATAGATCGCGAGGATCAACGACTGGATCATGTCGTTGATCAGGTGCGAAAAGCTGATCGCGCCGAGGACCGGATAGATCGTGGGCTGCTGCGCGGCGGATGGGGCGGGCGCGGGGGACGTAGCGGAGGCCGCAAGGGCACCCTTCTTGAGGCTCGTTTCCATGTTGTAAATCGCAGGAGTGTTCGTGCGGGCACCGCGCCCCAAGGGCGTCGGCAACGGCACGAAATGGACATGTATAAGAGTTATGAACGCAGTGTAATGTGTCTCGCACGAATATTTCGGACATTATTTGTTGAGAATCAGACATCCGCAGCCGCTTACGGCTGCTAGCCGCCATGGCGACAGTTGCGGCGCGCGCGCAACAGATTCTGGAGCGATTTATTGGTCCGTCATTTTGGCCGGGTATAACCCGCCGTACGCACGCTCACGAGGCGTGACGAGACGGGGCCGGAATGCGACAGATCAGGGCACGACAACGGGGAGCTAAAGTTTGCGTCCTGCTTTGCCGTAGAACCGGTTCTGGCGGACCGCGACGCAGCTCCCGGACGCACTACAACAAGCAGGAGACGTAACCACATGAAAGCAGCATCACAAGCCAGCCGGCGCGCCGGATTCATGGAGCAGGACACGGGCGCCGCGGGCGCCGGCACACGCACGACGCGTGCCGCGCGGGGCGGGGACGGTAAATCGTTCTCGGTGAAGGGGACGCTGCGGATTGCCTTTGCCGTGCTTCTCATCGGCACGCTCGCCATGGGCGTGTTCTCGCTCGCACAGATCAGCCGGCTCAACAGCTCGACGCAATCGATCTACGAACAGGGTTACATCGCCAGCCGCGCCGCCGAAGAGGCGCGCGGCCATCTTTTGCGCGCCAGCCGTGCGCAAAAGATGCTGCTCACGGCCACGACCGCGAAAGAGCGCGACGAACTGGGTCAAGACATCGACCGCGATCTCGCCGCGCTCGAGCGCGAGCAGGGCTCGCTCGCGCAATACGCGACGCAGTCCGGCGGCGAGGCGCTCGATCAGCAGAAGAAATTCGCTGCCGCGACTTCGGCGTGGAGCGGCCATCTGCGCGATTTCGTGACGCTCGTGAAGGCGCAGCCGCTCGACCTCTCGCAGATGAACTGGCAGGTCGGCACGCAGGACGTGTCGCTGCTCGTCGAGACGGAGAAGCTCGAAAAGCTCGTCGACCAGCTCGTGGCGCAGCGCGGCACGGCCGCGAAGGCGACCATCGATACGGCCGGGTTCATCTATAAGTCGTCGTTTGTCATGATGGCCATCGCGACCGTCGCGCTCTTCGTGCTCGCGTTCGTCATGGGCGAGTGGGTCGTGCGGCGCATCGCGCGGCAGCTCGGCGGCGAGCCCGTGCACGCGAAGGAAATCGCGAGCCGCATCGCCTCGGGCGACCTGGCGCAGCCGGTCAAGGTCGATGCGCGCGACGCGTCCAGCATGCTCGGCGCGCTGCGCGACATGCAAACCGGGCTCGCCTCGACCGTGTCCGAAATCGCTGCGAGTGCGGAGGCCATTGCTGCCGCGTCGGGCGAGATTTCGACCGGCAACCTCGATCTCTCGCATCGCACCGAGCAACAGGCGGTCGCGCTCGAACGCACCGCGAGCAGCATGGAGGAACTCACGTCGACGGTGCGCCTGAACGCCGAAAACGCGGCACAGGCCAGCACGCTTGCGGGCAATGCCTCGGAGATCGCGGAGAAGGGCGGCAGCGTGGTGGGCCGCGTGGTCGCGACGATGAACGAGATCAACGAGAGCGCGAAGAGCATTGCGGACATTATCGGCGTGATCGAGGGCATCGCGTTCCAGACCAACATTCTCGCTTTGAACGCGGCGGTGGAAGCCGCGCGCGCGGGCGAGGACGGACGCGGCTTCTCGGTTGTGGCGGGCGAAGTGCGCAACCTGGCGCAGCGCAGCGCGGCGGCGGCCAAGGAGATCAAGACGCTGATCAGCGCTTCGGTGGAGCGCGTGGCGAACGGCTCCACGCTCGCGCAGGACGCCGGTCAGACGATGGACGAAGTCGTGAAGGCGGTGAAGCGCGTGAACGACATCATCGGCGAGATTTCGGCGGCGTCGCACGAACAGCGCGCGGGCATCGAGGAAATCAGCCGCGCCGTGACGCAGATGGACGCCGGGACGCAGCAGAATGCGGCGCTTGTTGAAGAGGCGACGGCGGCGGCGCAGTCGCTCGACGATCAGGCGAAAACGCTCAAGCGGCTGGTTGGGAAGTTCAGGCTTGCCTGAGTGTCTTGCGGGCATTGCCTGAAATGCAAAACGCCGCCTGAAAAGGCGGCGTTTTGCATTCGGGCTTCGAAGCGTTCACTTCGCATCGCGCTCAATAATCCACGCGTGCGCGGGATCGTTATGGAAGTGCCATTCGCGGCACTTGCCCGCCATGACGTTTAGATAGTACGAGTCGTATCCATAAGGCACCACCACCGGATGATAGCCGCGCGGCACCATCACGATGTCGTGGTCCTCGACGGCCATCGTTTCGTCGAGGTCGCGCGCATCGGTGTAGACGCGCTGGAACGCGAAGCCCTGCGGCGGGCTCAGGCGGTGATAGTACGTCTCTTCGAGCGCGCTCTCCTGCGGCAGGCGGTCGGCGTCGTGCTTGTGCGGCGGATAGCTCGACGAATGCCCCGATGGCGTCCGCACTTCCACGACAAGCAGCGATTCCGCGGGCTCGGTTTGCGGCAGGATATCGCAGATATAGCGCGTATTGAGGCTCTTGCCGCGCGTCGAACGCTTCATCTGCGCGGGCTCGATCAGCCGTATGGGCAGCGTGCCTTTCGCGGGCGCGCTCGCAACACCCACTTCGGCGCTGCGCGTCGCGCGCACGGTGATTTTCACGCCGGGCGGCACGTAGAGCGCATACGGTGCGGCGTCTTCAAACACGCTGTCGCGCGAGCCCATCCCCGACCAACGCTCGCTGCCCGCTTCGATATCGACCGTGCCCGTGAGCACGACGATGCAGCTCTCGCGTTCCTTTTCGTACACGTAGACCACATCGCCCTCGGAAAGCCGGTAAGCGGCGAAACCGACGTACTGCCAGCCTGCCGTCGAGGGCGTCACGCGCGCGATCGTCTGGCCTTCGCGCGCAGCCTTCACTAGCAAAGTCATGCTGCCTCCTTCGTTGCATCGAGCGGCGCATCGGCGAGCGCGCGCAGCGTGCGCCAGCCTTTCTGTGCATACGCATAGGATGGCGCGATGACGGGGTCCTGTTCGGCCTCGACCACGAGCCAGCCGCGATAGCCGTGGCGCTTGAGGCGCTCGACGATCGCCGCAAAGTTCACCGCGCCGTCGCCGGGCACGGTAAACGCACCCGCGAGCACCGCGTCGAGAAAGCTCCAGTTGCGGTTGCGCGCGAGCTTCACGACCGCTGGACGCACATCCTTGCAATGGACGTGGCACACGCGTGCGACGTGTTTGTCGAGCTCGCGCACCGGGTCGCCGCCCGCGAACGTGATGTGACCGCTGTCGAATAGCAGACCCACGGCGTCGCTCGTGCGCGCCATGAGCTTGTCGATGTCGGCGGGCGTTTCGACGTAGGCGCCCATGTGATGGTGATACGCGAGGCGCACGCCGCGCGAGAGCGTGTGGCGCGCGAACGCTTCGACGCGGGCGGCGTAGTCGTCCCACTGCGCGTCGGTGAAAAAGCGCGGACGCTGATAGAGCGGACGCGCTGCGCCCTGGATCGAATCGGCGACTTCGCCATACACCATCACCGTTGCGCCGTTTCGTGCCAGCAGTTCGAGATGCGGGCCGACGGCGGCGATTTCCTCTTCGACGCTGCGGCGCGCGAGCCTCCCCGAGTACCAGCCGGATACGAGCGCAAGATCATATTGCGCGAGCAACGTTCTGAGCGCCTGCGGCTCGCGCGGAAACTTGTTGCCGAGTTCGAAGCCCTCGTAGCCGATCTCGCGCCCTTCGGCGAGTGCCACCGAAAGCGGTGTTTCGCCGCCGAGCGACGGCAGATCGTCGTTCATCCACGAAAGCGGATTGATGCCGATACGTACGTCGAATGCGCTCATGTGCGTACCTCCGCGTACCTGAAGCCGTGGATCGTCATTGCGCCGGGTTGTCGTTGTCTGCGTTGCTGCCAATGCTGCTGTCCGCACCGTCGTCAGACTCGCCGGTGCCGCTGCTCTTCTCGCGGCGGCTGCGCGCGGCGAGCCGCTCGTCGTACTGCTTGCGCGCCTCGCGGACGTTGGCGCGCGACGACACCTCGGGCACCGCGACTTCCCACCACCAGCCGCCGTCCTCGGTCGTGCGGGTGGGATCGGTGTCGATGCTGATGAGGTAGGTGCGCGACGAGGCGCGCGCGCGCTGCATCGCCGCTTCGAGTTCGGCGACGTTGGCGACGTGTTCGGCCTGCGCGCCGAGCGAGCGCGCGTGCGAGGCGAAGTCGATGCGCGGCGCGCCGAGCGGCCCCTGCGCGCAGTCGTCGAAAAGATTGTTGAACGGTGCGCCGCCGCAGGCCTGCTGCAGGCGGTTGATGCAGCCGTAGCCGCGGTTGTCGAGCACGACGATGATGAGTTTCGCGCCGAGCATCACGGAAGTCGCGATCTCGCTGTTCATCATCAGATAGCTGCCGTCGCCGAGCATCACGATGACTTCGCGATCGGGCCGCGCAAGTTTTGCGCCGAGGCCGCCCGCGATTTCGTAGCCCATGCACGAGTAGCCGTATTCGACGTGATAGGCGCCCGGCTGGCCCGCGCGCCAGAGCTTGTGCAACTCGGCGGGGAGCGTGCCCGCCGCGCAGACGACGATGTCGTCGGTGGGCGAGCGGCTCGACGAGCGTTGCACCGCGCCGATCACATCGGCGTCGTAGGGCAGGCAACTGCGATCCTGCGGCGCATGCGTGAGGTGGTCGACGCTCGCGCGCCACTCGCCCGCGAGTTGCAGCGCGTGCGCGGTCCAGTTGGCCTCGGCGCGCCAGTTCACGAGTTCGTCGGCGAGTGCGATGAGCGCGAGACGCACGTCCGCCTGCACGGCGAGGCCGTCGTGCTTGATCGCGTCGAAACTGTTGGCGTTAATGCCGATCACGTGCGCGTGCTGGAACAGCGAATTCGATCCCGTCGTGAAGTCCTGCAACCGCGTGCCGATGGCGAGGATGTAGTCGGCGTCGTGGGCGAGCGCGTTGGCGGCGGGCGAACCCGTCACGCCGATTGCGCCCACGTTGAGCGGATCGTCCCACGCGAGCGCGCCTTTACCCGCCTGGGTTTCCGCGACGGGAATGCCGCGCGCGGCAGCGAGCGACTGCAATGCCTCCGACGCGTGCGAATACAGCACGCCCCCGCCCGCGACGATCAGCGGACGCTTCGCGCGATGCAACTGGGCGAGCGCGGCGTCGATTTCGGCCTGCACGGGTGCGGGTGCATGAAAACTCACGAGGCGCGGCGTGAAAAAGCTCGCCGGGTAGTCCCACGCGGCGGATTGCACGTCCTGCGGCAGTGCGAGCGTGACGGGGCCGCACAGCGCGGCGTCGGTCAGCACGCGCAGCGCGCGCGGCAGCGCCGTGAGCAGTTGCGCGGGATGGACGATGCGGTCGAAGTAGCGCGAGACGGGCTTGAGCGCGTCGTTGGCCGAGAGGCCGCCGTCATGCGTGTCCTCGATCTGCTGCAGCACGGGATCAGGTGCGCGCGAAACGAAAATGTCGCCGGGCAGCAGCAGGATCGGCAGACGGTTCACATGCGCGAGTGCCGCAGCCGTGACGAGGTTGGTCGCACCAGGTCCGATCGACGTCGTCACCGCCATCATGCGGCGGCGCAATTGCGCCTTCGCGTAGGCAATCGCGGTGTGCGCCATCGCCTGTTCGTTATGCGCGCGTAGCGTGGGCAACTCGTGGCGCCACTGATAGAGCGCTTCGCCGAGCCCGGCGACGTTGCCATGGCCGAAGATCGCGAACACGCCGCCAAAGAGCGGTTCGGTGCGGCCGGAGCCGTCTTCGCAGGCGACGCGCTGCGCAGCGAGGTAGCGCACCAGCGCCTGCGCAGCCGTGAGACGCACGGTCTGTCCGGACGCCATGTGCGCGGCGTGTGTCGATGCAGGCTGGCTTTCGTTCACGGCGGAAGCGATGCGCTGGTTCATGCTGCTCTCTCCTCGTGCGTATGCGATCGGGCGCCGTTCGCCTGTGGGTCGCCAGGGGCCGTGCCGCGTGCATTGCTGCGCGAATCGTGCCAGGCCGCGATCAGCGTTTCGAACGTGCGGCGCACGCGTGCGATCAGCTCGTCGTCGCCGATCTCGCCCGCGAGCCATGCGAGAGCAGGCTCGTGGTGGATCGTGCGGCCCACCGTGAAGCCGCGGCAGGTCGCCGAATGCGCCGCGTTACGAAGGCCCGCGAGCATTTGCTCGACGCTTGCCGACAATCCGAGCAGCACGACGCCGCGGCAGTACGGGTCACGTTCGGCGATTAGCGCGTCAATGGCGCGCCATTGCGCGGCGTCCATCGGTTCGAGCTTCCACCACTCGGGATAGATGCCGATGTTGTAGAGGCGCTTGAGAGCGCGCCACACCGTGTCGGGCGCGTTCGGCGCGCCGTCGAGCTTCGGTGGAATCACCTCGAGCAGCAGTTCGTGGCCGCTTGCCTGCACGGCGTCGTAGAGCGCGCGCAATTGCGATTCCTGCTCGATGCGCTGTTCGACCGGTTCGTCGGGATGGAGCTGCACGAGGCACTTCACCGTGTGCTCGATGGGCCAGTTCGCAAGCGTCGTGCCGATCGAGCGGCCATGATCGAACACGAGCGGGACCGATCCGGGCAGCTCGACAGGGCGGCCGATCCACCAGCCGCGCCCGGTGGCGGCGTTCAGCGCATCCTGGCCGTAGCGGTCGTCGATCAGCACGCCGATGCGCCCTTGCAGACCGAGCGCCTGTTCGGTCTGGGCAACCGCAACGACAAAGAGATTCTTGAGTTGCGTGATGCGCGATTCGTCGGCGCCCGCTTGCTGCGCGAGTTCGAAGAACTGATTGCGATGATCGAAGGCGAAACCGAGCACTTCATCGTGCGGCGTGCGCGCGGGCGTCACGCGATGCAGGCGCGCGAGCGTTGCGTCGCGGTCCGGGCGGCGCATGCGTGCGGGGTCGGCAGCGGCTTCGCGCAGGAAGTAGTCGAGTTCGGCGGGCGTCGGCATGGCGGGCGCGCAGCCGTGGCGCGACACCACGAGCGCGCCGCATGCGTTGGCCGTGCGCGCGCAGTCTTCGAGCGGCGCGTCGCGCAGCCATCCCGAGAGAAAGCCCGCGGCGAATGCATCGCCCGCGCCGAGCACGTTGAGCACCTCGACCGCGACGCCGCGTTGCATCGGCAGATCGTCGAGCGACGCGGGCAGCGCGCCTTCGATGATCTGGCAGCCGAGCGGGCCGCGCTTGACGAGCAGCGTGGCACGGGTCGCTTCGCGCACGCGCGCGAGTGCGTCGATGAGCGATGCCGCGCCGCCCGCGATGCGGAATTCCTCTTCGGTGCCGATCACGAGATCGAAGTGCGGCAGGATGCGCTGCAAATGTGCGGACACGCCTTCGCTCGCGACGAAGCGCGTCTCGCCGTCCGCCTTGCCCGTGAGGCCCCAGAGTACGGGGCGATAGTCGATGTCGAGCACCGTGCGCACGCCGTTGCGCCGTGCGTAGTCGAGCGCCGTGAGGCTCGTGCGGTTCGTGTGTTCGGTCGAGAAGTGCGTGCCGGTGATGAGCAGCGCCTTCGAGTCGGCGATGAATGTCTCGTCGAAATCCTGCGCGTCGACGGCCATGTCGGCGCAGTTCTCACGATAGAAAAGGAGCGGAAACGTGTCGCGGTCCTTCAGGCCGAGCAGCACGAGCGCGGTCAGGCGTTCGCGGTCCACGCGCACGTGGCTCGTGTCGCAACCTTCTTTCGCGAGCGTTTCGGCGAGAAAACGGCCCATGTGATCGTCGCCGACGCGCGTGAGCATGGCCGTCCGAAGACCGAGCCGTGCGCAGCCGAACGCGATGTTCGCCGACGATCCGCCCAGATACTTCGCGAACGTCGAGACGTCTTCGAGCCGCGCGCCCACCTGCTGCGCGTAGAGATCGACGCCGAGGCGGCCGAGGCAGACGACGTCGCGGCTTTTGCCGGGCGCGAAGCGCGAAGCCGCGGCGGCGGGGGAACGGGTCGTGGCCATGTGCATTCCTCGTGAGATCGGTGCCGTTGCTGTGCCGTTGCGTTGTCTTGTACTCAGACCGTCGCGCCGTCGAGTTCCGCGATGAGCTTTTGCATCTCCGCGCCGCCGGCCATCATGTCGAGCACCTCGTTCTTGCTGATGGTGTCTTTCGTGAAGGTGCCGAGCGAGCGCCCGCGATTGAGCAGGGTGAACGAATCGCCGATGGGGTAGGCGTGATGGACGTTGTGGGTGATGAAGATCACCGAAATGCCCTTGGCGCGCGCGTTGTGGATCAGCTTGAGCACATTGAAGCTCTGCTTGACGCCGAGTGCGGCGGTCGGCTCGTCGAGAATCAGCACGCGCGCGCCAAAGTGGATCGCGCGCGCAATCGCGAGGCACTGGCGCTCGCCGCCTGACATCGTGCCGATGGCCTGATGCGGATCGCGCACGTTGATGCCCATTTCCGCGAGCCGGTCTTGTGCGATCGTTGCGCTGGCATCGAGATCCATGACGTTCAGAAAGCCGAATAATTTCTTCTGCGGCTCGCGGCCCATGAAGAAATTGCGCGCCACGGATAAGAGCGGCACAAGCGCGAGGTCTTGATACACCGTCGCGATGCCGAGGTCGAGCGCCTCCTTGGGTGAAGCGAAATGCACGGGCTTGCCGTCCACGAAATACTGGCCGGAAGAGGGCGCGTGCACGCCCGCGAGCGTCTTGATGAGCGTGGACTTGCCCGCGCCGTTGTCGCCCAGCAGGCAGTGCACTTCGCCGCGCTTCAAGCGCATCGTGACGCCGCTCAGCGCGATGACCTTGCCGAAATACTTGCTGACGTTTTCGAGCGCGAGGATCGTGTCGGCGCTGTCGCCGATGATCGTGTCGGACATGGCGGGCTCCCGGTTACGACTGCGCGACGCGGCGGCGCACGTAGTGATTGAACAGCACGGCCATCAACAGCATCATGCCGAGGAACACGCGGAACCAGTCCGAATCGATGTTCGTGTAGGTGATGCCGATCTGCACGACGCCGAAAATCAGCGCACCAAACGCGGCGCCGATCACCGAGCCGTAGCCGCCTGTGAGCAGCGTTCCGCCGATCACCGCGGCGATGATCGCCTCGAATTCCTTTTGAATGCCACGGTCGGCGGCGGCCGAGCCGATGTCGCACACCTGCAGCACGGCGAAGAGGCACGAGCAGAACGCGGTGAGCATGAAGAGCGAGATCTTGACGCGCTTGACGGGCACGCCGACGTTCTTGGCAGCGTTCGCGTCGCCGCCGACGGCGAGAATCCAGTTGCCGTAGCGCGTTCTGGCGAGCACGAACGCGCCGATTGCGGTGAGCGCGAACCACCAGAGCAGCACTTTCGGTACGCCGGGCACGAGCGGCTGGCCGTTGTCGAGCATCTTGCCGATGCCCGCATGCGCGAGGACGACGAAGAGCCCTTTGAACGCAGTGCCGTGAAAGAGCAGGTTGGTGAGCCAGTCGGCTTTCGCGACGTCGCCGACGCCCGAGACGATCGTGCGGTCGGCGAACATGATCGACAGGGCGAGCGTGAGGCCGCGCAGGATGAACAGGAACGCGAGCGTGACGATGAACGACGGCAGCCGCGTGCGCATCACGAGATACCCGTTGAGCGCGCCGAGCGCGACGCAGCCAGCGAACGCGAAGAGAATCGAGAGGGAGATGGGCCAGTGGAAGTACATGGTTGGAATGGCAACCATCATTCCCGCGAAGCCGATCATCGAGCCGATGGAGAGGTCGAACTCGCCTGCGATCATCAGCAGGCATGCGCCGACGGCGAGGATGCCGAGATAGGCTGCGACTTGCGACCAGTTCATCACGCCGTCGAGATCGAACATGCCGGACCCGCCCGCGCCGATGGCAAATATGGCGAAGATGAGCACGGTGCCTGAAATCGCGGCGAATTCGGGACGGCCGAGCAGATGCCCGAACCACGGTTCGCGGCGCATGCGTTCATCGGCTGGGGTGGATCCTGCCGATGCCTGTGGCGTGGCGCCGGGGTCTTGCGCGGTGCTGTCGTGTACGTGTGAGGGGAAGTGCTTACCGGCTACGCCCATGATCTTTCCTCTGCTCTGTTGGCCTGAGTAAGCGCTTCAGCGATGACTCAGGCCTGGTACAAAACCGTCGGCCAAACACCGCGAATCAGCGGTACTGACCCGCGTACTTCACGACCTTGTCGAGGTTCTCCTTCGTGATAAAGCCCGGGCCCGAGCGGATATCGCGCTTGCCGTACGACGGTTGCAGGCCGTAAGTCTCCAGACGCTGCTTGAATTTCGGATTCGCTTCGAGCAGCTGGCGGATATTCACCGGGTCGGTCGTGTGTTCCTTCTTCGCAATGGCGAGCACCGCGACCGGGATATAGCCTTGCAGGTACGGCTGCTGATCGATGGCGAACTGGATCGTGCCCGCGCGGATCGCCTTCGCGATGTCGTCGGAGAAATCGAACGTCGCGAAATAGATCTTGCCCGCGAGGCCCATCTGCTGGACGGCCTTCAGCGTGGCGGCAGCCGGGACCGGCCCGAGCGTCAGAATCGCGCCGGTGTTCGGGTGGTTGCGCAGATACGCGCTGACCTTCGACTGGATCTCGGTCGGGTCGGTGCCGGTATCGACGGTGGAACTCTTGTAGTCGGCGCCGATGGCGTCCGCGAAGCCGCGGCAGCGGTCGAACGACACGGAGTTCGTCGCGAAGTGATTCACGCAGAGGAATGACTTGACGCCCGCAGCCTTGGCTTTTTCGCCCGCGGCTTGCCCGGCGACGTATTCGGGCTGCCCGACGTGCATGATCGCGCCGAGCTTCGCGCTTTGCTCTTCAGTGCCGGAGTTGAGCGTGACGAGCGGAATCTTCTTTTGGGTGACCTTGCCGATCGAGCTCTTGAGCACGTCGAAGTCGGCAATCGTCGTGGCCACGCCGTCGTAGTTGCGCGCGGCGGCCTGCTCGATCAGACGCGCCATGTCGGCGATGTCGCCGTTCGGCGGGTTGCGGTAGTCGGTCTCGACGTTGAAGTCCTCGTCGGCCTGCTTGATGGCGTTCTTGATGGTGTTCCACCACGAATCCGAATCCGGTGCGTGGCTGATCAGTACGAAGTGCGCGTCGGCGGCCTGCGCCGACGGCACGGCGAGCATCGACAGCGAACCCAGCCCGGCAGCGAGCGCGAGCGTCGCCGCGAGCCGCTTGAGCATTGCCTTGCCCTTGCGTTCAGTCATTATCTCCACCTTTCTCGGTCTGTCGTTTTTAGGGATGAACCGGACGGCTTCGCGAGTCGAGGCCACCCCGCTCATCGAAAAGAGTAGGTCATCGCCGAAGTAGATGCAATTAATATTTCACCGTAAATAAAAATGGAAAATATGTTCCATTCATACGTGAGCCTTCCTATAATCGGCAGCGTCGGCAGGCTGCGGATGCCGCGCCCGGCAAGGGTTTTGCGGCGCTGCGGTAACCAGAAAGGAAAACGGATCATGGCGGATGAAACAACCGATGCCGTAGCGGGCGTTGACGAATTGATGCAGCGCATCGCACAGGAATACGATGCGCTGCCGCGTCAGTTGAAGAGCGTCGCGAACTACATCGAACAGCATCGCGCGAGCGTGATGATGGACCGCACGAGCGACATTGCCGCGAGCTGTGGGGTACATCCTTCAGCCGTGGTGCGCTTTGCGCAGCGCCTCGGCTTTTCGGGCTTCTCGGATCTGCAGGCCGTGTTTCGTCAGGCGTATGCGGGCCAGGGTTCGTCGGCCACGAGTTACCAGGCCCGCATTCGCCAGCTGATCGACGCGAAAGCCGGCAAGGCGAGTCCGGATCTCGGCGGCGCGGTGGCGCGCGAATTCATCGGCGCGTGCCGCAGCGGGCTCGACGAACTCGAAGCGGGACTCGACGACGCGCAGTTCGACGCGGCGGTCAAGATGCTCGAGCAGGCCGACAACATTTACGTGATCGGCGTGCGGCGCTCGTTTCCGGTGGCGAGCTACATCGTCTACGCGCTGCAGCACACGCGCAAGCGCGTGCATCTCGTCTCGGGGCTCGGCGGCATGTATCACGAGCAGATCCGCAGCGTGAGAAAGGGCGATGTCGTGATGGCGATCAGCTTCGCGCCCTACGGCAAGGAAACGCAATATTGCCTGCGCGTCGCGCAGCAGCACCACGCGAAGACGCTCGTCATTACCGACAGCCAGCTCTCGCCGCTCGCGCGCCACGCGGATGCCCATCTCTATGTGAAGGAGGGGAGCGCGTTCGCGTTCCGCTCGCTCACCAGCACTTTCTGCCTGTGCCAGGCGCTCTTTATCGCGCTTGCGTACCGGCTCGAACTGAACGTCGAGGAATCGACCGACACAGGAGGCTACGATGACTGAGAACGCAGGCAAGACGCTGGACGCGGCGGTATTCGGCGCGGGGCGCATCGGCCGCATTCACGCGGCGAATCTCGCGCGCCAGCAAGGCGTGCGGCTCAAATACGTGATCGACGTGAACCGCGAAGCCGCCGCCGCGCTCGCAGCGCAGCACGGCGCGCAGGTGGCCGATATCGACGGCGCGCTCGGCGACGCGTCGATTGGCGCGTCGGTGATTTGCTCCAGTACCGATACGCATTCCGAACTGATTCTTAAATCGGCGGCGGCTGGCAAGCATATCTTCTGCGAAAAGCCGGTCGATCTCACTGTCGAGCGTGCACGCGCGTGCGCTGAAGCTGTGGAGCGTGCGGGCGTGATCGCCATGATCGGCTTTCAGCGCCGCTACGATCCCACCTTCACTGCCCTCAAGGCGCGCATCGAAGCGGGCGAGATCGGCACGCCGGAAATGCTCGTGGTCACGAGCCGCGATCCGGGTGCGCCGCCGATCGACTACATCCGGCACTCGGGCGGTATTTTCAAGGACATGCTGATCCACGACTTCGATATCTTCCGCTGGATTCTCGACGACGAAGCCGACACCGTGCACGCAACGGGCAGTTGCCTTTCCGATCCTGCCATCGCCGAGGCTGGCGACATCGATTCGACGGCAGTGACGATCCGCACGAAGCGCGGGCGGCTTTGCCAGATCAATACCGCGCGCCGCGCGGCCTATGGTTACGACCAGCGCTTCGAAATTCTCGGCAGCAACGGCATGCTCCAGGCGGGCAACGTGAGGCCGACCGAAGTCGTGGCGTGGTCGAAACAGGCGGTGTCGCGGGACGTGCCGGAAGCGTTTTTCCTCGAACGCTATCGCGCGGCTTACGCGAGCGAGATGGCGCATTTCCACGACGCGGTCATACATGGCACGCCGGTACGCACGACGGTCGCGGACGGGCTCAAGGCGCTCGAACTCGCCGAGGCCGCGGCGCTGTCGTGGCGCGAAGGGTGCGTGGTGAAACTCGGCGGCTGAGCGCGCTTTCGGCGCGCGCGCTGGTCAGCTATCCGCTGATGGACCGTACGGAAGGAGGCGAACGATGCAGGCGACAGAACGGGCCCGGCCATTGCGCGTGGGCGTGGCGGGACTTGGGCGGCTCGGGCGGCGGCATGCGCTCAATCTTGCGTATCGTGTGCCGGGCGCGACGCTCGCGGCGGCGTGCAGCCCGCTCGACGACGATCTTGCGTGGGCGCGCGAGGCGCTGCCCGAGGCGCGCCTTTACGGCACTGATGCCGGTTATGCCGAGATGCTTGCGGACGCAACGCTCGACGCCGTGTGGATCGTCACGCCTTCGGCGCTGCACGCGCAGCAGATCGTCGACGCGTTGCGCGCGGGCAAGCACGTGTTCTGCGAAAAACCGCTTTCGCTCGACGTCGCCGAGTGCGAGCGCGTGGCGGAGGAAGCGCGCCGCCACGACTGCCAGCAGGTGACGATCGGCTTCATGCGCCGCTTCGATCCGAGCTATCGCGACGCGTTCGCCAAGCTGCGCGCGGGTGCGATCGGGCGGCCGTTTCTCGTGCGCTCGCAAACTTGCGACCTCAACGATCCGGGCGGTTTTTTCGTGCGCTTCGCGCCGCAATCGGGCGGCATCTTTCTCGACTGCACGGTGCACGACATCGACGTGGCGCGCTGGCTGCTCGGCAAGCCGCGCGCGACGCGCGTCTACGCGAGCGGCACGATTGCGCTGCACGAGGGACTGCGCGCGGCGGGCGACGTGGACAATGGCGTTGCGATCTGCGAATTCGAAGGCGTCGCACTGGCGATGTTCTACGCGTCGCGCACGATGGCGCACGGCAACGATACGTCGAGCGAGGTGATCGGCACGGCGGGCGCGCTTGCGATCGGACATATTCCGCGCGCGAACCGGGTCGAGGTTTACGACGCGCGCGGCGTGCGCAGCGAATGCACGCCCACGTTCTTCGACCGCTTCGAGGAGGCGTTTCTGATCGAGGCGCAGGCGTTCGTGGCGGCGGTGCGTGCGCGCGAAGGCGTGAGCGTGGGCGTCGGCGTCGGCGGGCAGAACGATGAGCAACCGGCGGGGCAGGGCGCGACGCTCGAAGATGCGCTGGAGGCGACGCGAATCGGCCTCGCGCTGCGCGAGTCGCTGCATACCGGGCGAGCCGTTTTGCTGTGAATGCTGCGGCGAATGCCGCAGGGCATGCGCCAGCAGGTGCGACGCGCCGCCCCGGGGGAGGGAGCGCGCGTGCGGTAAAATCGAGCCTGTTGCATGCGCCGCCTCCGGCGCGTCACTCGAAGGATCCTACCCCGATGCAGATTCAGGTTCACAAGGAAGTGGATGCGCGCGGGCTGAACTGCCCGCTGCCGATCCTGCGCGCCAAGAAGGCGCTTGCCGATATGGAAAGCGGCCAGATTCTCAAGGTGCTGGCGACCGACCCCGGCTCGCAGCGCGATTTCGCGGCGTTTGCGAAGCAGACGGGCAACGAGATCGTCGAAAGTACGCAGCAGGACAAGACGTTCGTCTTTCTGATGCGCCGGCGCTGATAGCCGGTACGCTTTTCTGTTCCGCACGCCGCATGCGCCAGGTGCGCGAATGAAGGCGCGAACAAAAACGTGAATTAAAGCGTGAATAAAAAAATGGCCCGCGTTCGTCGCGGGCCATTTAATTTGCAGCGCGTGCCGTGACACGCGCGGCGCTTAGCCTTCCATGACCGGCTTGCGCGTGTGCAGATATTCGGCGAATTCAGTCGCCACTTCCGGGTGGCGCAGCGCGAACTCGACGGTTGCCTTCAGATAGCCGAGCTTGCTGCCGCAGTCGAAACGCGTGCCGTGGTATTTGTACGCGAGCACCTGTTCGTCGGCGAGCAGCGACTGGATCGCGTCCGTGAGCTGCAATTCGCCGCCCGCACCGGGCTTGAGCGAGCGCAGGTGGTCGAAAATACGCGGCTTGAGCACGTAGCGGCCGACCACGCCGAGGTTCGACGGTGCGACTTCGGGCGCCGGTTTTTCGACGATGCCGGAGAGCTTGACGATCGCGTCTTCCCATTCCTTGCCGTCGACGATGCCGTACGAGCGCGTCTCCGAAGGCGGAATCTCTTCCACGCCGATCACCGAGCTATGGTAGTGATCGAACACATCCACCATCTGCTTCATGACGGGCGGCGTGCCGTAGAGCAGGTCATCGGCGAGGATCACGGCGAACGGGTTGTCGCCCACGAGCTTCTCCGCGCACAGCACCGCGTGGCCCAGGCCGAGCGCTTCCGGCTGACGCACGTAGAAGCAGTCGACGTTGTTCGGCTTGATGCTGCGGACCAGTTCCAGCAGTTTCGCCTTGCCGCGTGCTTCCAGTTCCGCCTCGATCTCATAGGACTTGTCGAAATGGTCCTCGATCGCCCGCTTGCTGCGTCCGGTCACGAAGATCATCTCGGTGATGCCGGCCGCGACCGCTTCCTCGACGGCGTACTGGATCAACGGCTTGTCGACGATCGGCAGCATTTCCTTCGGGCTTGCCTTCGTAGCCGGAAGAAAGCGCGTGCCGAGGCCCGCCACAGGGAATACTGCTTTTGTAACTTTTAGCATGGCTCTAATCCTGGTCCTGGTGCCTGGTCCTGATGCTGGTCCTGATGCTGGTCCTGGCGGCAGCGCGGCGTCCTGTTTAGTGCCGCGCGTCGCATCCTGTGTGCCGGCCAGGCGCTCAGGCCGGCAGCCGATCGAGCTGCGCGGTCAGCTTGTCCAACGTGGCCCGATATTCTGCCAGTCTTTTCTGCTCCTGCTCAACGACCGAAGCGGGTGCTTTCGCAACGAAACTCTCATTTCCGAGCTTCACATCGCATTTCGCCACTTCATTCGTCAGGCGGGCGATCTCTTTCGAGAGCCGCTCGCGTTCGGCTGCGACATCGATCTCGACCTTCAGCACGAGCTTGTCAGTTCCAACGATCGCAACCGGCGCGCCTGCCGACGCCGCATCGAGTGCAGCTTCGTCGGCGATGATCTGGACCTCGGACAGGCGCGCGAGCGCCTGCGCGTACGGCGCGAAGGTCGCGAGCCGCTCCGCGTTGCCGGTGGCCAGCAGCGGCACCTTCGTCGCGGGCGACAGGTTCATCTCGCCACGCAGATTCCGGCATGCGTCGATCACGGCCTTCAGGTCGGCGGCCCACTGTTCGGCGGCTTCGTCGATCTTCTTCGGTTCGGCGACGGGGTACGGCTGCACCATGATCGACGCCGCGCCAGCGGCCACGTCGCGCGGATACGCGTCGGTGAGCGGCGCAACCTTTTGCCAGAGCGCTTCCGTGATGAACGGAATCACCGGATGCGCGAGGCGCAACACCGTTTCCAGCACGCGCAACAGGGTGCGGCGCGTCGCGCGCTGCTGTTCGGGCGTACCGCTCTGGATCTGCACCTTAGCGAGTTCCAGATACCAGTCACAGTATTCGTCCCAGACAAACTTGTATAGGGCGTTGGCCACATTGTCGAAGCGGTAATCGGCGAAACCCTTCGCCACTTCCGCTTCAACGCGCTGCAGGCGCGAGACGATCCAGCGGTCGGCCTGCGAGAAGTGCGTGTAGCCGCCTGGGGCGCAATCCCCCGGCTCGCACGGGCCCGGCTTGGAGAAGCCGCAGTCGTGGCCTTCGCAGTTCATCAGCACGAAACGCGTGGCGTTCCACAGCTTGTTGCAGAAGTTGCGATAGCCTTCGCAGCGCGCGAGATCGAAGTTGACGTTGCGGCCGAGCGTGGCCATCGACGCCATCGTGAAGCGCAGCGCGTCCGTGCCGAACGCGGCGATGCCGTCCGGAAACTCCTTGCGCGTCTTCTTTTCGATGCTGGCGGCCTGCTTCGGATTCATGAGGCCCGTGGTGCGCTTGGCGACCAGCGCTTCGAGGTCGATGCCGTCGACGATATCGATCGGGTCGAGCGTATTGCCCTTGCTCTTCGACATCTTCTGGCCCTCGGCGTCGCGCACGAGGCCGTGCACGTACACCGTATCGAACGGCACCTTGCCGGTGAAGTGCGTGGTCATCATGACCATGCGCGCAACCCAGAAGAAGATGATGTCGAAGCCCGTCACGAGCACGGAGGAGGGCAGGAACGCCTTCAGTTCAGGGGTTTCTGCAGGCCAGCCGAGCGACGAGAACGGCACGAGCGCCGACGAGAACCACGTGTCGAGCACGTCTTCGTCGCGCTTGAGCGCGCCCTTGTAGCCCTTTGCCTCGGCCTGCGCGCGGGCCTCTTCCTCGGTCTTCGCGACGAAGATTTCGCCGTTTTCGCCGTACCACGCCGGGATCTGGTGGCCCCACCAGAGCTGGCGCGAGATGCACCAGTCCTGGATGTTCTCGAGCCACTGATAGTAGGTCGTGGTCCAGTTTTCCGGCACGAATTTGATCTGGCCGTTGCGCACGACGTCGAGCGCGGTTTCGGCAATCGACTTGCCCGGATTGAACGTGCCCTCCGGCGCGGGCTTGCTCATCGCCACGAACCATTGGTCGGTCAGCATCGGCTCGATGGCGACGCCCGTGCGGTCGCCGCGCGGCACCATCAGCTTGTGCGGCTGCACCGAGTCGAGCAGGCCGAGCGCCTCGAAGTCGGCGACGACCTGCTTGCGCGCCTCGAAGCGGTCGAGGCCGCGGTATTTTTCCGGCGCGTTGGCGTTGATCTTCGCGTCGAGCGTGAGGATCTCGATCATCGGCAGGCCGTGGCGCAGGCCCACCTGGTAGTCGTTGAAGTCGTGCGCGGGCGTGACTTTCACAACGCCCGTGCCGAATTCACGGTCGACGTAGTCGTCCGCGATGATGGGGATTTCGCGATCCGCGAGCGGCAGCTTCACGGTCTTGCCGATCAGGTGCGCGTAGCGCTCGTCCTCGGGATGAACCATCACGGCCGTATCGCCGAGCATGGTTTCCGGGCGCGTCGTCGCGACGGTCAGATGACCCGAGCCGTCCGAGAGCGGATAGCGCAGATGCCACAGATGCCCGTTTTCCTCTTCGCTTGCGACTTCGAGGTCGGAGACGGCCGTGAGCAGCACCGGATCCCAGTTCACGAGGCGCTTGCCGCGGTAGATCAGGCCCTGTTCATAGAGGCGCACGAAAACGTCGCGCACGGCGGCCGACATCTTGTCGTCCATCGTGAAGTATTCGCGCGACCAGTCGATCGATGCGCCAAGGCGCCGCACCTGGCCCGTGATCGTGGAGCCCGACTGCTGCTTCCATTCCCACACGCGTTCGACGAACTTCTCGCGGCCGAGATCGTGGCGCGAAACTTTCTGGGCGTCGAGCTGGCGTTCGACGACGATCTGCGTGGCGATGCCCGCGTGGTCGGTGCCGGGGACCCACAGCGTGTTGTCGCCGAGCATGCGGTGATAGCGCGTGAGGCCATCCATGATCGTCTGGTTGAACGCGTGCCCCATGTGCAGCGTGCCGGTAACGTTGGGCGGCGGCAACTGGATCGAGAAGTTGTTGCGGCCGGGCGTGAAGGTCGCGGCGGCGTAGCCGCGGCGCTCCCATTCGGGGCCCCATTGGGCCTCGATCGTCTGGGGCTCGAAGCTTTTCGCTAGCGTGCTGTCGCTCATGGGTGGGATCTGCCGAAAAAAGTATGCGGAAACCGTCGATTATAAGGGGTAGTTCGGTCCCCGCCGTGGCGCGGCCGGGCGGCGCACGGACCCAGGACGGCCGCGAGCGCCGATTTGCGCGCGGCGCGTGGGGCGGGTGCCGCGGCCCCGCCGCCCGCCGCTCTCGCCACACGCGGGATTTATAATGGCGCTCTGCCATCTTTCGGCGCGCCTATCGCGCGCGTCATCACTGCCTGCGCACCACATGCCCGATCTGCTCGCGAATCTGAACCCCGAACAACTTGCCGCCGTCACGTTGCCGAACGAACCGGCGCTCATCCTGGCCGGGGCCGGCAGCGGCAAGACGCGCGTGCTGATCACGCGCATCGCGTGGCTGATCCAGCAGGGGCTCGCGTCGCCCGCGACGATCCTCGGCGTGACCTTCACGAACAAGGCCGCGCGCGAAATGATGGGACGCCTCCAGGCGCTCTTGCCCATCGACACGCGCGGCATGTGGATCGGCACCTTCCACGGTCTGTGCAACCGCATGCTGCGCGCGCATTTCCGCGACGCGGGCCTGCCGCAGACATTCCAGATCCTCGACACGGCCGATCAGCTTTCGGCCATCAAGCGCCTGATGAAGGGTTTGAACGTCGATGACGAGAAATATCCGCCGAAGAACCTCCAGTACTTCATCAACAACGCGAAGGAACAGGGCCTGCGGCCGAAGGACGTGGACGTCACCGACAGCTTCAACCGCAAGTTCGTCGAACTCTACGAAGCCTACGACCAGCAGTGCCAGCGCGAAGGCGTGGTCGATTTCGCGGAACTCCTGCTGCGCTGCTACGAGCTGCTCGCGCACAATCCGCCGTTGCGCGCGCATTATCAGGCGCGCTTTCGCGACATCCTCGTGGACGAGTTCCAGGACACGAACAAGCTCCAGTACGCGTGGCTGAAACTGCTGGCGGGCGCGAACAACGCCATCTTCGCGGTGGGCGACGACGACCAGTCGATCTACGCGTTCCGCGGTGCGAACGTGGGCAACATGCGCGACTTCGAGAACGAATTCCGCGTGAAGCACATGATCAAGCTGGAGCAGAACTACCGCTCGCACGGCCATATCCTCGATGCCGCGAATCATCTGATTGCGCACAACGCGCGCCGCCTCGGCAAGAACCTGCGCACCGACGCGGGCCACGGCGAGCCGGTGCGCGTCTACGAGGCGGCGACCGATTCGCAGGAAGCGGGCTGGATCGTCGAGGAGATCCGCGCGCTCGTGAATCAGGGGCTCGCGCGCCACGAAGTTGCGGTGCTCTATCGCAGCAACGCGCAGTCGCGCACGATCGAGCACACGCTCGTGAACGCGGGCATCCCGTACAAGGTGTACGGCGGCCTGCGCTTTTTCGAGCGTCAGGAAGTGAAGCACGCGCTCGCGTATCTGCGCCTCATCGACAATCCGAACGACGACACCGCGTTTGCGCGTGTCGTGAACTTCCCGACGCGCGGCATCGGCGCACGTTCCATCGAACAGCTCGCGGATGCCGCGCGCCTCTATAACTGCTCGATGGCGGCGGCGATTCCCTACGTCACCGGCAAGGCCGGATCGAGCCTCGCGTCGTTCGCGAACCTGGTCGCGAAGATGCGCGCCGAGACGGCGCAATTGAGCCTGCCCGAAACCGTTGAATACACGGTGCGCATGAGCGGTCTCGCCGACTTCTATCAGAACGAGCGCGAAGGCCAGGACCGGCTGGAGAACCTGCAGGAACTTGTCAACGCGGCAACGGCGTTCGTGAGCGAAGAAGGCTACGGGCTCGATACGCCCGCGCGCTCGATCCCGTTGCGCCCGGGTGCTTCGTCGGCGCCGGAGATCGTGTCGCTCGACGGCGAAATCGAAGTGATCGATGCGCCCGCAATCACCGATCCCGCCCAGAATCCCGACGTCATGACGCCGCTCGCGGGCTTTCTCTCGCATGCATCGCTCGAAGCGGGCGACAACCAGGCGCAGGCAGGCCAGGACGCAGTGCAGTTGATGACCGTGCACGCGGCGAAGGGCCTCGAATTTACGGCCGTGTTCATCACCGGCCTCGAAGAAGGGCTGTTCCCGCACGAGAACAGCGCGATGGAAGCCGATGGCCTCGAAGAAGAGCGCCGCCTGATGTACGTTGCGATCACGCGCGCGAAGGAGCGGCTGTATCTGTCGTTCGCGCAAAGCCGTCTCTTGCACGGACAGACGCGCTATAACGTGCGCTCGCGCTTTTTCGACGAACTGCCGCAAGAGACGCTCAAGTGGCTCACGCCGAAGGTCGAGGCGGGCGCGCGCTGGGGCGGACGGTCAGACAACTCGGGCCGGGGCCGCGACTGGTTCGGGCGCTCGGGTGGAAACGGTGGTGGAAACAGCGGTGGCGGGAGCCGCGAGCGCGATGCCTACGTGCCGGACAAGGCGCCGCTGCCGTCGTTCGCCAACGAGCAACGTGCGGCCGAGACGGGCTTTCGCGTCGGCCAGCAGGTCTTCCACACGAAGTTCGGCGAAGGTACGATCACGGCGCTCGAAGGCAGCGGCACCGACGCGAAGGCGCAGGTCCGCTTCAAGCGCCACGGCGAGAAGTGGCTCGCGCTTGCAGTGGCGAAGCTGCAGCCGGTGGAATGACCCGGTGCTTCGGCCCGACTGAACCTCAACGAAAAATAGAAAGCGATGAATTCAACGAAGAACGCAACGTCGAACGCGACGAAGGATGCGGCCGTGCGTCCGCTGGGCGTGCTCGCCGCACTGCCCGAAGAACTGGGCGACCTCATCGCGGCGATGCAGGCCGAATCGGGCGTCGTCACGCGCACGCACGGCAAGCGCGACTATCACGTCGGCACCGTGCACGGCGTGCCCTGCGTCGTGACGCTCGCGCGTATCGGCAAGGTCGCGGCAGCGGCCACGACGAGCGCACTGATCCATGAGTTCGACGTCGAAGCCATCGTGTTTACGGGGGTCGCGGGCGGTGTCGGCGCGTCGGTGCATATCGGCGACATCGTGGTCGGCGACACGCTGCTTCAGCACGACATGAACGCCGAACCGCTCTTTCCGCGCTTCGAGATTCCGCTGCTCGGGCGGGCGCGCTTCGATGCCGACCGCGCGCTTTCGCAGGCGCTCGCCGATGCGTGCGAGCGTTTCGTGGAGCAAGAGGGCACGGCGCTTGCCACGCACTTCCGGACGGCGACGCCGCGCGTGCATCGCGGGCTCGTGATCAGCGGCGATCAATTCGTCGCGAGCGCGCAGGCGGTCGCTGCGTTGCGTGCGGCGCAGCCCGATGCGCTCGCGGTCGAAATGGAAGGTGCGGCCATTGCGCAGGTCTGCCACGAATACGGCGTGCCGTGCGCCGTGGTACGCACGATTTCGGACACCGCCGACGAACACGCGAGCACCTCGTTCGCGAGTTTTCTCACCGATATCGCGGGCACCTATTCCACGGGCATCCTCAAGCGCTTCCTCGTTGCGTACGCATCGACGTCGCGCTGAGGCGCCGAATCGCCAAAGCGCCGGAGAACCGGCGCTTTGGCCACATACCTGCAACGTAACGGCTACGCGCGTGCCACGGCCTCGCGGATCTGCTGCAGCGCCGACGCGTCTTCGATCGTCGGCAGATCGCCCGGATCGTGGCCCTCGGCGAGCGCGGCGATCGCGCGGCGCAGCAGTTTGCCCGAACGCGTCTTCGGCAGCGACCCGACGAAATGCACGCGTGCGGGCCGCCCGATGGCGCCGAGATGACGATCGACAGTCGACGCAATCGCCACTTCGAGCGTCTTTGCCGCGGCCGGATCGGCGCTCGCGCCCGCATCGCGCAGCACGACGAACGCAAGCGCCGCCTGGCCCTTCAACGCATCGTTCACGCCCACGACGGCAACTTCCGCGACCGCCGCATGCGAGGAAATCGCTTCCTCGATCTCGCGCGTGCCGAGCCGGTGGCCGGCGACGTTGATGACGTCGTCGGTGCGGCCGAGGATCGTCACGTAGCCTTTGTCGTCCTGCACGCCCCAGTCGAACGTCGAATAGACCTGCTCGCCAGGCACGCTCTCCCAGTACGTCTTCACGAAACGCGCGTCGTCGCCCCAGACCGTCTGCATGCAGCCCGGCGGCAGCGGATAGCCCAGCGTGATCACACCCTTTTCGCCGGTCGCGCACGGCTCGCCCGTGTGCTCGTTGCGCAGCGTGAGGTTGTAGCCGTAGACGGGCACGCCCGGCGAGCCGAGCTTTTGCGGCAGCACTTCGACGCCGCGCTGGATCGCGAGCATCGGCCAGCCGGTTTCGGTCTGCCAGTAGTTGTCGACCACGGGCTTGTCGAGCGCTTCCGAGATCCACTCGGCGGTCGGCTCGTCGAGCGGCTCGCCCGCGAGGAACAGCGTGCGCAGGCTCGACAGATCGGCGGCGCGCAACAGCGCCGGGTCCTGCTTCTTGAGCACGCGGATTGCAGTCGGCGCGGTGAACATGAGGTTCACGCGATGCTGCTCGACGAGACGCCACCAGATGCCGCCATCGGGGCGGATCGGCGTGCCTTCGTACATCACGGTCGTCATGCCCGCGAGGAGCGGCGCATAGATGATGTAGCTGTGCCCGACCACCCAGCCGATATCCGATGCGGTGAACATCGTGTCGCCCGCACGGCCTTCGAAGATGTATTCCATCGACGACGCCAGCGCCACGGCATAGCCGCCGACGTCGCGCTGCACGCCCTTGGGCTTGCCGGTCGTGCCCGAGGTGTAAAGGATGTACGACGGCTCGTTTGATTCGAGCCATTCGCACGGGACCTGCACGTCGTGGTACTGCTCGCGCAGCGGCTCGTAGTCGACGATATAGCTCGCCTTCAGACGCCCGGGCGCGAGTTGCCGGTCGATCAGCAGTACGCGCGATGGCGCGTGCTGGGCGCGTGACATCGCTTCGTCGACGAGCGGCGTGTAGTCGATCACCTTGCCGCCGCGCGCGCCCGCGTCGGCGCTGACGATCAGCACGGGCTTCGCATCGTCGATGCGCGCCGCGAGCGAGGGCGCGGCGAACCCGCCGAACACGACCGAATGGATCGCGCCGAGCCGCGCGCACGCAAGCACGGCGAACACCGCCTCGGGGATCATCGGCAGATAGATCAGCACGCGCTCGCCGCGCTTCACGCCGAGCGAGCGCATCACGGCGGCCATGCGGTTCACTTCGGCGTGGAGTTCGGCGTAGGTGTAGCGGCGCTCGATGCCGGTTTCGGTCGAAACATAGACGAGTGCATTTTGCTGCGCGCGCTCGGCGAGATGGCGATCCACCGCGTTGAAGCAGAGATTCGTGCGGCCACCGCAGAACCAGCGCGCGAAGGGCGGGTTCGAGCGGTCGAGCACGGCGTCGAATGGCGTCTCCCAATGGATGCGCGAGGCTTCGCGCCGCCAGAAGTTCTCGGGGTCGGCAATCGATTCGCGGTGAAAGTCGCGGTAGCTGCGCATGAAAACACTCCTTCGGGGGCGGTCGTCCTGGCTGGTTTTGTGGGTTTTTTCGCAGAATAGAGCAGTGCGGCTCAGGCGGGCAACGCGGGTTCTCCATGATGCACTGCACGGTTTTGGCGGTGTTGCGCCCGATCTTCGACGTGTGTTTCGCTGCGCCGACGCACGCGCGGCGCAGCGGCGGGCGGCGCGCGACCCTTATGCTGCGGTGCGTGCGGGCATGGCGGTGCAGTGCCGCCGATGCAGCCTTGTACCGATGTTTCGATGCCAGCCTTGAAACAGGCGCGATCCCGGACTGTGCCCTGTTTTGATCTGCATCAACGTTGAAGAGGGTGAAGGTTTTTTCGAATCCGGAACGTCCGGTCGGGACGGTGCGGCATGACCGGGCGCCTCCAGAATCAAACGGGGATTCGACGCGTTCAGACTTCGATCACGATACGTTGATAGAACCGCCCGAAGTAGAAGGTTTTGGCGACGATCTTGTCGCGATGCGATTCGGGCAGCCAGTGCTCGATCGGTTGCGTCCAGATATCGGGTGCGAACGGTTCGAGCACGCTCAATGGCACTTGCCAGAGATATTTGAGCGGATGCCAGCGCGAGCAAGGCGCGAAATCGACAATCACCAGCTTTCCGCCCGGTTTGATGACGCGTAGCGCTTCGTTGAGCGTGGCGGCACGCACGTCCTGCGGCATCTCGTGGAGCAGCATGAACAGCAGGCCACGGTCGTACGTGGCGTCCGGGATCTTGAGATCGGCGGAATTCATGCACAGGCCGCGCACCGGAGCCTTCGGATCCAGTTTGGCCTTCATGTTGCGCAACTGGCCTTCGACGATGTCGACCACGTCGAGCCGGCCGCCCGCCGCTGAAAGTTGTGCGGCGAGGCGTTGCGTCAGGTCGCCGTAAGCGCAGCCGATCTGGATGGTTGCGCCGCGGAGTTTGACGCCCAGCGCTTCGAGCGCAGCGTTACCCAGATTCCGGTACCAGCCCCAGAGGATCAGATTCACCAGCCATGGCCGCTCGAATAATCGAATCGCCCACGGCTTGATGTAAAAGTACGAATACACGCGACGGAGATATTCAGGGATCGGTATGCCGTAATCGGAAATGCCGTCGCTGGTCGTCGGAATGCTGTCCGGGCGGAGATCGTCGCTGTCTAAAACCAGGCCTCCATGATCGGTGGCTGGATGTTTCGCGACGCTGGCTTCAATGAGAGCAGGAGCATTGTCCAGGTTTTCAATCATGGCGTGATATCGAAAAGCATTACTAAGCGCATGCGATCGCGGATGCGATCGTGTCTGGCGACTCTGTAAAGCTGAAGAACCACTACCGGCAGGTGTGACGGCCCTGCGCGAGCTGTTTGCTCCGGGAAGTTTATGCAATTGGACCGTCGCATAATCGCCCGTCCGGTCACTTCCAGTCTGTTCCACACAGGCCCGCGTACCAATGATCTGCATCAATCGAGGGCGGCTGATGCGATGTGAATAGACCTGAATCAAATCCTGTGATCAATGTTGCGGTTCGGGAAATCGACGCATATGACTCACATCGCTCAAGTCCCGGGCTTCACCACCACCGTACAGGTCGTGCCCGCCGCGAGGACCATGTCGTCGGGCACCTTGTCGATATGCACGCGCACCGGCACGCGTTGCGCGAGGCGTACCCAGTTGAACGTCGGGTTCACATCGGCGAGCAATTCGCGGCTCTGAGGATTGTCGCGGTCGTAGATGCCGCGCGAGATGCTTTCGACGTGGCCTTCCAGCGTGCCGCCGCTCATCAGCTTGATCTCGGCCTTGTTGCCCACCTTCACGTGCGGCAGCTTGGTTTCCTCGAAGTAGCCGTAGACCCAGAACGAGTGGCTGTCCACCACCGCAAGCTTCGCCTGGCCGGCAATCGCATAGTCGCCCTTGAACACCTGAAGGTTCGTCACGTAACCGTCGACCGGCGAAATCACGCGCGTACGCTGAAGATTGAGCTTCGCGGCGTCGAGCGCGGCGAGCGCTTCCTCGTACTGCGCCTGCGCGGCGTTCGCGGTGTGCGACGCGTTTTCGCGGTTTTCCTTCGAGACGACGAGGTTGTCCATATCGGCGCGGCGCTTCGCATCGTCCTCGCGCATCGTCAGTTCCGACTTGCGCGCGGCGACAGCCGCCTGCGCCTGCTCCACGGCGATCGCGTAGTGCGACGGGTCGATCTGCATCAGCAGGTCGCCCTTGTGGACGAACTGGTTGTCGGCGACGGGCAGTTCGACCACGGCGCCCGAGACGTCGGGGGCGATGTTGACCACTTCGGCGCGCACGCGGCCATCGCGGGTCCACGGCTCGTCCATGTAGTGGACCCACAGCACGCGCCCGACCAGCAGTGCGACGGCGAAGATGATCGCGGTCGCGATAAAGCCCATGATGTTTCGGATAGTCATGATTGAACGGTTCAACGATAGACGGCGAGGCCGAGCGCGCAGCACACGACGACCAGCAGGCTCACGCGAAAGAGGGAGGGGTGCCAGACGATCCGGTAGAGACCGGCGCGCGCCAGCATGGAATCGAGCACCCAGGTGATCGCCGAGCCGAGGATGAACAAGAGGACGATCGCCGGAATGTAGGCGTCGAGAAAAGCCACGTCACGCGGCATGGTTGACTCCTTGCGATGAACCGGCGTGCCCCGCCGGTGCCGCATGGTGCGGAAGCGGCGATTGCGGATCGATGAGCGCGGTGCGGATGAAATGCAGATGGCTCAGGATGCGCTGCAACTGATGGCGTTCTTCGCGCGGCGGCTCGAAGCTGTCGAGCACGGCCTGGCCCGCGGCGCTGGCTGCGTCGGTGGCGGCCAGCGCCTGCGCATGGCGATGCGTTCCCGGGCGCGCGAACAGCGCGCTCAACGCGCCGAGCATCGCGCGGATCGCTGCGCGCCACGCAGTGCCCGCCGCATAGCGCGGATGCGCGGGCAGCGTGGCGAGTTCGTGGCGCAGGTCGATCACGGCGTTGCCCACTTCGAGCACCGAAAAGAGCCAGCGCAACGTGTCGCGTTTCAGGGTGTCGTCGGCGCCGACGAGCGCCTGGATCTGGAACATCAGATCGCGTGCGCCGCTCTCGAAGCGGTTGCGCAGGCCGAAGAGGCGCGTGCGGCACGCATGCGCGACCTGTCCGCGCAGGTCGGCGAGAAGACGGTTGCGCAGCCACGGCGTGGAGGGCGGCAGGAACACGGCGAATGCGGCAGCCGACACCGCCATCGACGCGACAAGCGCGATGGCGTCGTTGATATAGCGGCCCGGGTTGTACTGGATCACGTTGTCCGGTCCCGCGAGGAAACACAGGAAGATGCAGTAGCCCACGCCGTAGCCCGCGTATTTCGGGCGCGTCGTGAGGAACACGCCGAACGCGAGCGCGGGTGCGAGCACGGCGGCAAGCAGCGCAAAGCCGTCGATGTGCGGAAACACGCCGAATGTGAGGACCATGCCGACGAGCGATGCGAGCGCCGCGCCCACGGCCATCTGGCGCGCGGTGCGCGACGGGAACGGCGACGACGACGCGAGCGCGCAGATCGCTGCCGCATTGAGCACCAGGTTCGGGCCGCTCGGCCAGGCCGTGGCGATCCAGAATGCGCCGAGCAGCGACATCGCGACTGCCGCGCGCAGGCCCGCGACGCCCGCCGCGATCCAGTTCGTCTTCGGCACGTAGCGCGCGAGCCAGTTCTCGCGCACGTGCGTATCGACGGCAAGCGACGCGTAGGTCGCCGTGTACTCGGTCATCTCGTGAATGAAGCGATAGAGCAGTTCGGTCGCCGTATCGAAGTCGAGCAGGTTTGCCGCGCCGTGCGCTTCGAGTTCGGCACGCGTGGCGCGCACGCGCTTCGGCAGCGTTGCGCGCCAGGCTTCGAGCTGCTGCGAGACGTGAGCGGCATCGGCGGCGGTGAGCACCGGTTCGCCGCACTTCGCGAAGAGCGACGCGATTTCGCGGAAGTACGGTTCGAGCGCTTCGACGCTTGCCGAAGCTGCTTCGCCGCGCAGCCGGTTCATCAACTGATGCAGTGCGTGAAAGCGCGTGGAAGCCGTCATGAATTCGCTGTTCAGGCGCGCTAACCGGCCGCTTTTCATGCGCGAATCCGGCGACTCGAAGATGGCGCTGGTGCGGGCGGCCTCGAAACCGACGACGTCAGCCACGAAGCGCGCGTTGGCCGCTTCGATCTGCGCGCGTTCGGTGCGTCCCGAGAGTGCCGCCGACACATGGTCGACGAACGCCGAGAAGCGCTGGCGCACGGTCGAGCGCAACTGATTGCCGGTGTATTGCGGAAACACGACTGCGCTGACGATGCCCGAGCACACGATGCCGAGCGAGATCTCGGCGACGCGCGTGAGCGCGGACATAAACGCGCCGTCGGGATGCTGCGAGGCCGGAATGCCGATGAGCGCGGCGGTGTAGCCCGCGAGCACGAAGCCGTATGAGCGGAAGTGGCGGTTGCGCGCGGCACCGGCGGTGCAGATGCCGACCCAGAGCGCCGTCGAGAGGATGAACAGCTCGGGCTGCTGGGCGAACAGGCCGATCAGCGCGAGCATCACGACGAGGCCGATCAGCGTTCCGCCGATCCGGTAAAAGCTCTTTGCGAACACCATGCCGCTTTGCGGCTGCATTACGATGAACACGGTGGTCATGGCGGTGCGCGGCTGCGGCAGATCGAGCTTCATGGCGATGCCGAGCGCGAGCAGCGCTGCGGCGATCGCCTTGAAGAGATAGATCCAGACGAGGCCATCGGTGCGCGCCCAGTCGGCGAGGGCTGCGATCAGCCGCCCGGAGCCGGATGAGGCGGAGGAGGACGCTTGCATGGGCGCTGCCTTACTCGTCGCGCTGAATCGCGCGATCCGTGTTATCTGCGCGATCTGCGCGATTCGCGGGCGCAAGCAGCGCGGCGGGCGCGAGCGGCACCGTGCGCGTCGACTTGCCGTGCGCGGGCAATTGATCGGCGTCGGCCGGTCCGCTCGCCGGATCGATTGCGCCACCGCCGAGCGCCGCCACCAGCGTTGCGTGCGCAACAAGGCGTTCGGCCGCAACGCGCGCGACGCTTTCTTGCGCGCGCAACAATTGGGTCTGCGCGATCAGCACGTTCAGATAGTCGGTGAGACCGCGGCGATAGCTTTCCGTGGCGAGATCGAAATTGCGCTGCGCGGCGTCGACCGAGCGATGCGCGTCGTCTTCCTGGGTCGCGAGCGAGCGCATGCGCACGACCTCGTCGGCGATTTCCTTGAGCGCGGTGACGATGGTCTGGTTGTACTGGTCGACGGCGATGTCGTAAGCTGCCGATTGCGCGCCGAGCTGCGCGCGCAGCCGTCCGCCGTCGAAGATCGGCAGCGAGAGCGCGGGGCCGCCTGCCCAACTGCCGCTCATCGACTTCAGAAACTGGAACAGCGGGCCTGCGGCAGCATAGCCGCCCATCGAGACGAGCAGGTTTACGTTCGGATAGAACGCCGCCTTGGCGACGTCGATGCCGCGCGCCTGCGCGGCCACGGTCCAGCGCGCCGCGACGATATCCGGGCGATGGCCGATCAGCTCGGCGGGCAGCGTCGAGGGCAGGCCCGCAGGCGTTGCGAGCGAAAGGGCGGGCCGCGTGATCGACTCGCCCGCGCCGGGTCCCTTGCCCGCGAGTGCGGCAAGCTGGTTCTTGCCGAGCGCGATGGCTTCTTCGACCGCATCCACCTGGCGTTCGTACTCGGGCAGCGGCGTTTGCGACTGGCTCACTTCGAGCTGCGTGCCGATGCCGCCCGCCAGGCGCTTTTGCGCGAGCGTGAGAATTTTCTGCTGTTCGCCGAGCGTTTGCTTCGCGATGTCGAGCAGCGCGTAGTTCAACGAAAGGTCGATGTACGCGCGCGTGACGTTGGCTTCGAGTTCTAGCTGGGCGGCGCGCGCATCGGCGGCGCTCGCATGCGCGAGATCGAGCGCGCGCTCCGAGCTGTTCCTGTCCTGGCCCCACAGGTCGAGGTGATACGAGAGGCCGAGCGCCGCCGTGTTGTTCCAGGTATTCGCGCCCGCGAGCGGGCCGGGGCCGTAGTAGACGTTGTCGGCCCATTGCTGACGCTGGACCGACATGTTGCCGTTGATCTGCGGCAGCAGCCCCGCAGCGGCGACGCTCGCCATCGAGCGCGCTTCGCGCACGCGCGCCTGCGCGGCGCTGAGCGACGGATTGCCCGCGATGGCTGCGTCGATCCAGGCGTCGAGCTGCGGATCGCGATAGCTGCGCCACCAGTCGCTGGCGGGCCACTGCGCATCGGCATTGGCCGCCCGGATCGCCGATCCGGCATCGAGTTGCACCGCATCGACCCGCTTCGATTGCGGTGCGATATCCCCGGTACTGGCGCAACCCGCGATTATTGAAGAGAACGTAAGAACCGTGAGTGCGACGAGTCCTTTCGATACCGGGGGCTGCACAATTTACTCCTCATCCTGACTATAGAACAGTGCTCGTCATTATATTTTTTGATCTATTGCCGAATAAGCCGTAAGGATGCAAGGTATCCTTACGCAATCTTATACAATTGATTTTTCAATTTATGTAACAATCCTTCCGTTAGAAAAAGGGTGGAAATGGATACGCTGCAGAACATGCGCGTTTTTGTACGGGTGGTCGAGGCGGGGAGCTTCACCGGTGCCGCGCAATACCTCAATACGACAACGGCCTACGCTTCGCGCGCGGTGTCGGATCTGGAGGCGCATCTACGCACGCGCCTGTTGAACCGCACGACGCGCCGCATCGCGCTGACCGAGGCCGGAGAGCGCTATCTGCAGCGCTGCGAGCAGATCCTCGCGTACGTCGACCAGGCGGAAGCGGAAGCGGGCGACGCGCACGCGCGGCCCTCGGGCAAACTGAAGATCCACGCGATGACGAGCTTCGGCCAGCACTACGTCGTGCCGGCGGTGGGCGCGTATCAGCAGCTTTATCCTGATGTGAACGTCGAACTCACGCTCGCGCAGCGCATGCCCGATCTGCTCGACGAGGGCTACGACGTTGCGCTCGTGCTGGCGGCGGCCGATCTGCCGGATTCGGGTTTCGTGTCCCAACGCATCGCGAGCGCGTTCAGCATTGCGTGCGCGTCGCCCGCGTATCTCGAGCGCCACGGCGTGCCGCAACGGCCCACCGATCTCGCCCAGCACACCTGCCTTCCGGTCGTGACGCCGGTGTTTCCCCTGTCGCAATGGCAGTTCAGCGGCCCCGACGGCGAACAGACCATCAACCTCCCCACGCCCGTGTTCCAGGTCAATGTCGCCGAGGCGATGGCGGTGGCGGTGCGCGAAGGCATGGGCATCGGCCTGCTGCCGATCTATTCGGCCATCAGCGGGCTGCGCAGCGGCGAACTCGTGTGGATCCTGCCCGAATACAAGTCGCAGGAGATGAACGTGTATGCGATGTATCCGTCGCGACAGTATCTCGACGCGAAGATCCGCACGTGGGTGGAACTGCTGCGCGAGAAACTGCCCGCGACGCTCGCGAACGATCAGGCTGAACTACGCAAGTTCGCGCGTACCTGAATGCTTACCGGAGCACGTAGGTAAGCGCCTGCATGAGCGCCTGCGTGAGCGCGTTTATGCGGCCTTTCCGGGCCGCGCGTTGTGACAGGCTGTTACAGGTGCAGCCGATCGCAACACTTCCTTACTCCCGGGCGCACGGTGCTTTGCTAAGGTGGCGGAAAGGTTTTTTCGCCACCATTTCAATCGCCATCGCCCGAGGATTTCCATGAATACGCATCTGCTAATCGGTATCGCCGTGATGATGGGCCTGATCGGCATCGGCGCATCGCGCGACTTGCTGCGCATGCGCCGCGCGCAGCTTGCACCGGTGACGCTGCGCGCGCGGCGCGACGGCGATTCGCAGGATCGGTCGTAAGGCTTGCGCCAAGCGTTCCAAAAGTCAGATTTCTACGATCTTGTCCCACGCGAATGCGGGGTTTTCCGGCAGCCCGGTGCGGCGGCTGCGATAGCCGCGCGGATTGCACACGACGCGTGTGCCATGGGTCGTGTAATCGAAGCACGTGTGCGTGTGGCCATGCACCCATAGCGCGACGGGCGTGCGCACGAGCGCGTCGAGGTCGCTGACAAAACCCGCAGACACCGGATCGTCCACGTAGCGCGCCGCAAGGCTCTGCCGATGCGGCGCGTGATGCGTGACGACAATCGTCTTGCCCGCGAACGGCTTTGCCAGTTCCGCTTCGAGCCAGGCGCGCGCGTGCGCGTGCAGCGCGAGCGAATCTTGCGGCGTGAAATCGCGCGCCATCGCGCCCGTGCTCGCCGGCCACGAAACCTGGATCAATCCGCGAAAGTCGAGCATCACGCGTTCGGCGGCAGCGATGGCGTTCGCGCGCGTCGCATCGTCGGCGCCGAAGAGCGCGAAATCCGCCCACAGCGTCGTGCCGAGCACGCGCCAGCGGCCCGCCGGATCCGTGAGCACCGCATTGTTCAGGAAGTGCACGTTGTCGAGCGTCGAGGCCGCGTCGCGCATCGCCGTCTCCAGCGCGCCGAATTCGCCGTCGTAATACTCGTGGTTGCCCGGCACATAGATCACCGGCACCTGCGGATCGAACGTTTCCGCCGCCCAGCGCAAACCGAGCGCGTGATTGTGAATGTCGCCCGCGAGCACGACGAGATCGGCCTGCGCGTGCGGGATCGTGTCGGGCTCGTCGTGTTCCAGATGCAGGTCGGACAGCACGCGGATCTTCACGGTTTCGTCTCCTCTTGTGCGCGCGCTCAGCGCACCACTTTGCCCGGATTCATGAGATTCAATGGATCGAGCGCCGCTTTGAGCGCACGCATGAGCTTCAGTTCGACTGCGCTCTTGTAATGCGCGGCCTCGTCGAGCTTCAGTTGCCCGAGGCCGTGTTCGGCGCTGATCGTGCCGCGATGGCGCGCCACGTTGTCGTAGACGATGCGGTTCAAGGTCTTTTCGTTGTCGGCGAGAAAACGCTTCGGATCGCCGCCTTCGGGCGCCTGTACGTTGTAGTGCAGGTTGCCGTCGCCGAGATGGCCGAATGTCACCATGCGCGCGCCCGGCACGACCCGCGCGATGTCGGCGTCGGTCTCCTCGATGAACTGGCCGATGCGCGAGATCGGCACGCCGATGTCGTGCTTCACGTTCAAGCCTTCCTGCGCCTGGGCGAGCGGAATATGCTCGCGCAGATTCCAGAACGCAAGTGACTGCGCGAGGCTTTCGGCGACCACGGCGTCTTCCACGACACCGTGTTCCAGCGCGGCCTCCATGAGCCGTTCGAAGAGTGCGCGCGCATGTGCCTCGCTCTCGTTATCGGAGAGTTCGAGCAGCACGACCTGCGCGTGGCGCGACTGGAACGGATAGCGCAGCTGCGGGAAATGGCGCCCGACGAGCTGCAGGCAGAAGTCCGACATCAGTTCGAAGCCTGTCAGAAGCGGCCCGGCGTAGCGCTGCGCGAGCGCGAGGAAATCGAGCGCGGCGTGGGCGGAGCCGAGCGCGGCAAGCGCCGTGACGCGTGCAGCGGGCAGCGGATGCAGCTTCATCACGGCGGCCGTGATCACACCGAGCGTGCCTTCGGCTCCGATGTACAGATCGCGCAGATCGTAGCCCGTGTTGTCTTTGCGCAGGCCGCGCAGGCCGTCCCAGATTTCGCCTTCAGGCGTGACGACTTCGAGCCCGAGGCACAGCTCGCGCGTGTTGCCGTAGCGCAGGACGCCGGTGCCGCCCGCGTTCGTCGACAGGTTGCCGCCGATCGTGCAGCTGCCCTCGGCCGCGAGCGAAAGCGGGAACAGACGCCCGGCTTCGTCCGCGCGCGCCTGGACCTCGGCGAGGATCACGCCGGCTTCGACGGTGATGGTGTTGTTGTGCGGATCGATCTCGCGTACGCGGTTCAGGCGCCGCAGGCTCAGTACGGCCTGCTGGCCGGATGCGTCGGGCGTTGCGCCGCCCGCGAGGCCCGTATTGCCGCCTTGCGGCACGAGTGCGACGCGGTGGGCGTGCGCGAGCTTGACGAGGGCGGCGACTTCGCGGGTATCGGCCGGGCACAGCACGGCGCGCGCGGCGCCCCGATAGCGGCGGCGCCAGTCGGCGAGGTAGGGCGCGGCGTCGTGGGTGCCGGTCAGGACGTGCTGGGCGCCGATGGCGGCGGCGCACGCGTCGAGGAAGGCAGAGGAAGTATCGAGGTTGGCCTGGCTCATGATGTTCGGGCTGTCCGCGTGCGCATGTAGGTTTGATCGCGGCGCTGGTTGATTCTGCAGAGGCTTCAGTGTGACACGCCAGCCGCGCGCCGTCGCGGTGCGGCGCGCGAGCGCCCGGATCGGGCGCTATGCGTGCCGCCCTGGCCGCTGCCGCGGCAACCGGCCCGATCGCGTGAATTCACGCCGCGTCGCGCTTGCCGCGCCGGGCCGCCCGCTTGAACGGCGCGACGTAGACGAGCGCACAGACAAAGAAGCCGAGCGTGAGCGCGACCTCAATCCAGGCCATGAGGTTGGCGGGCGCGGGATCGGTCATGCCGCGCACGATGCCCTCGGCGAAGTAGAGCAGCACGAGCATCGACGCCCACTGCAGCGTATACACGCGGCGCCGCAGCACGCCGGGCAGTGCGATTGCGAGCGGAAGCACCTTCAGCACGAGCGCGCTGCCGCCCGGCCGCAGCGGCGCGAGCCGCCATTCCCAGGCGAGGCAAAGCATGACGAGCGCAACGAGCGTGACGCTGGCGCCGAGCGCGGCGATGCGGCTCATGGCGCTTTGGCCGGGCGCATTCGCGCTGTTGTTCGCGCGGTTGTTCGTGTTGCGGTTCGCGCTGTCGTTCACGTTGTTGTGCCCGTTCATGGCCGCTCGCTCAGTGCCGTCGCCGCCCGCGCGAGCCGTGCGCCGAGCGCGATCGCGAGCGTTTTTTCGTCCGTCGAAAGGCCGTGGGTGCCCACGCGCGCGTGATGCGATGCGCCGTACGGCGTGCCGCCGCTTTGAGTCGTGTTGAGCAGGCTTTCGGTATAGGGAATGCCGAGGAGCAGCATGCCGTGATGCAGCAGTGGCAGCATCATCGAAAGCAGCGTGGTTTCCTGGCCGCCGTGGAGACTTGCCGTCGACGTGAACACGCACGCCGGTTTGCCCGAGAGCGCCCCGGAGAGCCACTGCGGCGCGGTGCCGTCGAGGAAATATTTGAGCGGTGCGGCCATGTTGCCGAAGCGTGTCGGCGAGCCGAGTGCGAGCGCCGCGCATTCTTCGAGGTCGCGCGGCTCGGCATAGGGCGGGCCGTCGTCGGGAATGTCCGGCCGGGTGGCCTCGCACACTGTGGAGACGGGCGGCACGGTTCGCAGGCGGGCCTCGGCGCCGGGGACGCTGTCGATGCCCTGGGCAATCGCGCGCGCGAGTTCCAGGGTCGCACCATGCCGGCTGTAGTAAAGCACAAGGATCGGTTTCATAGGCCTCGTCGGTGAACCGGATATTATAAGGGCTGGGTTTGCCGCACACGCGGCGCTTCGTTTTCGGCGGTTTCCTGGAAGGCAGGCAGATGAACGTGTTATCGAGAGCTCGCATCGATCTGGATAGCGCGAAGCGGCTCGCGCGATTCGCCGCGCGGCGCAGCCGTGAAGACCGTATTGCGCAGGTTGCGGGCAGCCTCACGTTCACGACGATGCTCGCGCTCGTGCCGCTCGCGACCGTCGCATTCGCGCTGCTCACGGCGTTTCCGATCTTCGGCTCGTTCCACAATTCGCTGCAGGGCTTTCTCGCCGATCACCTGATGCCCGCGCAGATCAACAGCCAGATCTTCAAGTACCTCAACCAGTTCGAGTCGAAGGCCAAGGGCCTCACGACGATGGGCATGATCGTGCTGTTCGTCACGTCGGTGATGACGATGATGACGGTCGAATCCGCCTTCAACCTGATCTGGCGCGTGCGCAAGGCGCGCCCGTTCGCGCAGCGCGTGCTCGTCTACTGGGCGGTCATCACGCTCGGTCCGATCCTGTTCGGCGCGAGCCTTTCGATCTCGTCGTATCTGTTCACGCGCTCGCTCGCCATCGCGTCCGAGCAGCATGTCTCCGGGCTGTTCGACTGGGCGCTGGCGGGCATCGCGCTGCCGCTCGAGGCGCTTGCGTTCACGATGCTCTACGTCTATCTGCCGAACTGCTATGTGCAGTGGCGCGACGCCGTGGTGGGCGGCATCGCGGCGGCCATCGCGTTCGAATGCGCGAAGCGCGGCTTCGGCCTTTACGTGCGGCGCATTCCGACTTACACGGCGGTCTACGGCGCGTTTGCCTTCGCGCCGATGTTCCTGCTGTGGGTGTATCTGAGCTGGTTCATTACGCTCGCGGGCGCCATGATCACGTCGGCGCTGCCGGAAATCCGCACGGGGCGCTACGGCAGGCCGCGCTTTCCGGGCAGCGATTTGCTCGACGCGCTCGAACTGCTCACGCTGCTGGCCGGCGCGCGCGACGCGGGGCAGCCTGGCCGCACGGCGGAGCAGCTTGCGCTGATGCTCAGGCGCGATCTCGCGACCGTGACGCGGCTTATCGACGACATGGAGCAGGACGAACTCATCGGGCGCCTGGAGAACGACGGTGCGAAGCCGCATTTCCTGCTGATTGCGAATCCGGCGCGCATTCCGGTGGCCGACCTGTTCGGCCGCTTTGTGATCGATCGCCGGGAACTCGCGTATCGGCTCAATCTGAAGTCGAGCGGCATCGACGCCAATACGCTGCTCAACGCACTCGATAACGACAAGCTCGCCGTTTCGCTCGCCACGCTGCTGGCGGCGCGGCGCACCCCCGCGGACGAAATGAACGATATGGCCGGGGCAAGCGGGCAGTCGCCCCCGCCGTTGCCGCATCAGGCTGCTTGAAGGTACGGAAAGGGTGCGGTGATGGTGACGTGAGGGCGCACAAGAGGTACACAAGAGGCGCACTAAAGACGCACTAAAGGCGGCGGGATGTGCCCGTCGCCCTCAGTGCGCGTGGCGTACTACAGCGAGATATTCCCGCGGCAGATATCCGAGAACATGACCCAGTCGCCCATCAGGCTGTAGATGGGGTGACGGAAGGTGGCTGGGCGGTTTTTCTCGAATGCGTAGTGGCCCACCCATGCGAACCCATAGCCGCAAACGACGGCCAGCGGCAGCCAGAGCCAGTTGCCGGTGGCAATCGCCATGGCGACGCAGCCGATCACGCCCAGCGAGCCGATGAAATGCAGGCGGCGCGACATGATGTGCTGGTGCTCGCTCAGGTAGTACGGATAGAACTCCGCGAAATTCGCGAAGTGCTCGGTGTGAGTGGCGTGTTGCATCGCTTCCTCCTTCGCGCGGCGGCGTGCTTCGCGTGTGCCTGGCAAGTCCGTCGCACACCGCACAGGGGACCGTGGATACGCCCATTCTCCGGCGATCGGCCAGGCGGCGCAACCTGGCCGGGCGGCCTGGTTGCGCTGGCTTTCCCGCCGCTCTTCCCGCCGCCTTTCCCGACATTTCGGCTTATCGCTGCGCGGCGAACGCGTACAGCGCGTCGAGCGTTGCGTCGGGCTGCTCCGTCATCAGCGCGTGGCCCGCGTCGAGCGTTACCGTATCGACGGGCCCGCCCGCCTGCGCGAGCGCGTCGGCAATCGCGCGCGCCGCGCGCGGCGGCGTCATCGGATCGCGCCGTCCCACGACAAGCCGCACCGGGCAGCGCACCTTCGCCGCGCTCGTGAGGCCGTCCATGTAGTCGTTGCAGGCCGCGAAATCGGTATGGAATAGCTGCGGCTCGCTGCGCGCCGAGACGCGCTCCATGAGCCGCTGATTCACGCCGCGCAGCCAGAAACCGGGGCCCGGGTTCGACGGTTTTGCCGCGAGCGTCGAATGCGACCACTGATTCACGAGTGCGATGGCTTCGGGCTCGCGTTCGCGGGCGGCGTCGAGCAGCATCGGCGAAACCGTCATCGGGAAGGCGCTTGCGAGCAAGGCCACGCGGCGTGCGCGCGCCGGATGGCGTGCGGCGAATTCGAGCGCGATCAGCGAGCCCATGCTGTGTCCGGCGACGAACGCCTCCTTGACGCCGAGCGCGTCGAGCAGTGCGGCGAGCCAATCGGCGAGCGCGCCGATGCTCGTGAGCGCGGGGCCCGCGCTGCGCACGTGGCCGGGCAGATCGACGGCCAGCACGCTGAAACCGTGATGCGCGAAGTAGCGCGATTGCAGCCCCCAGACGCTGTGATCGTGCTCCGCGCCATGGACGAACACGGCGGCGGGCAGCGCCGGATCGAACGGGCGGCCGCCCGTGTAGGCATAGGCCGGTTTGCCTTGCACGTCGACGATCATGACGCCTCCTTGCCGGCCTGCTTCGCACTCGCGCCGGGCGCCGCTTTCTGCGCTGCTTTCTCCGTCGCCTTCTGCGACGCCTTGAGCGCGCGCTTGAGGTCGTCGATGAGGTCGTCCGGGTCCTCCAGGCCGATCGACAGGCGGATCGTGCCTTCCGTGATGCCAGCGGCGGCGAGGGCCGCTGCGTCCATGCGGAAGTGCGTCGTCGAGGCGGGATGGATCACGAGCGAGCGCACGTCGCCGACATTCGCGAGATGCGAGAAGAGCGTGAGCGCTTCGATGAAGTGCTTGCCCGCGTCGCGCCCGCCGCACAGGTTGAAGCTGAACACGGCGCCCGCGCCGCGCGGCAGCAGCCGTTGCGCGAGTGCGTGATCGGGATGGCCCGGCAGCTCGGGATAGGCGACCGATTCGACGGCCTCGTTCGCGGCGAGAAACTCGACGACGCGCCGCGTGTTGGCGACGTGCCGCTCCATGCGCAGCGGCAGCGTCTCGATGCCCTGAAGCAGTTGCCACGCCGCCTGCGGATGCAGGCATGCGCCGAAATCGCGCAGGCCCTCGCGGCGCGCGCGCAACAGGAAGGGCGCGACGGTGCTCTCCTCGGTGAAGACCATGCCGTGAAAGCCTGCGTACGGCTCGGTGAACTCGGGAAAGCGGCCGGACGCGTCGAAGTCGAACGTGCCGCCGTCCACGAGCACGCCGCCGATCGTCGTGCCGTGGCCGCCGAGGAATTTCGTGGCCGAGTGGTAGACGAAATCCGCGCCGTGATCGAAGGGGCGCAGCAGATACGGCGTCGTGAACGTGGAATCGACGAGCAGCGGCACGCGGTGATCGTGGGCGATCTGCGCGACGGCCGCGATGTCGAGCACTTCGAGGCCCGGATTGCCGAGCGTTTCGCCAAAGAGCAGGCGCGTGTTCGGCCGCAGCGCGGCGCGCCAGGCGTCGAGATCGCCTGGTTTGACGAATGTCGTCTCGATACCGAAGCGCCGAAGCGTATATTCAAGCAGGTTGTGCGAGCCGCCGTAGAGCGCCGCCGATGCGACGATGTGCGCGCCCGCGCCCATCAGCGTCGCGATTGCCAGGTGCAGCGCGGCCTGGCCGCTCGCGGTGCCGATCGCGCCCGCGCCGCCCTCGAGCGCGGCGACGCGCTCCTCGAACACGGCGACGGTCGGGTTCGAAATGCGCGAGTAGACGTGCCCGGCGCGCTCCATGTTGAAGAGCGCGGCGGCGTGATCGGTATCGCGGAAGCTGAAAGACGTGGTCTGGTAGATCGGCGTCGCGCGGGCGCCGGTGGCGGGGTCGGGGGCCGCGCCGGCATGCAGCGCTAGCGTATCGAAATGGGTGTCGGGCATCGTGGCGGCGCAGCCGGCGCTCGACCGGCATTCGAGATTGGGTGACGGAATCGTAACATCGCCGGGGCCGTGCGGAAGCCCAGGCACAACGAGCGGGTGGCGAACGTGGTTCCGGACGCGTTTTTTCCACCGCGGATGCCGGGCTGCGCGAGGTTGGAACGATGTGGGCAAAAGCGCGCGGCACGGCCCGGCGGCCGCCCGCAGGTTCGCTTTCCTTTTGGCGGCCTTTCCGCTAGGATCGAAAACAGGTAGGTATCTTTCCAGCATCTCTCCCCCATTTCGCGGGATTTCCAGGAGCCAGATCATGCGCGTGAGCGACATCCTCGAGGTCAAGGGCAATGTGCTCTACACCGTCACGCCCGACACCCTGTTGAAGGACGCAGTCAGCACCATGGCCGAGCACGACATCGGCTCGCTGGTCGTGATGGAGTACGGCGATCTCGTCGGCATGCTGACGTTCCGCGAGGTCATCCTCACGCTGCGCACGACCGGCGGCAGCGTCGGCACCTCGACGATCCGCAAGGTCATGGACGATCACCCCATCACCTGCACGCCCGAAACCGATATCAACGAAGTGCGCCGCATGATGCTCGAGCATCACGTGCGCTATCTGCCGGTGATGGAGAAGGGCGCGCTGATGGGCGTGATTTCGTTCTACGACGTCGCGAAGGCCGTGGTGGAAGCGCAGGGCTTCGAGAACCGTCTGCTGAAGGCGTATATCCGCGACTGGCCCGAAGAAGAGCGTCAACCGGCGCGCTGAGGCGCGCCGTTTGCGGTTGACGTTTCGATTGCGTCAGGTATGAAAAAGCGCGCATCAGGCGCGCTTTTTCACGTCTGCCTAATAATACGCACCAGCGACGTACCGGCACCGTACCAGCGGTGCGCCAGCGCTCTGCCAGCGGTACTTTGCGCAGCTTCACTCCATTCGATGAACGATCGTCCGATCCCCGCCGCGCAAGACGCCGCGCGCGAACACGCGGCTCACGCGTCGCAGTACCGCCTGCTGCGCGAGCGGCGTTTTGCGCCTTTCTTCTGGACGCAGTTCCTTGGCGCGATGAACGACAACGTGTTCAAGATCGGCTTCACGTCGCTCGTCACGTATCAGGCGGCGCGCTTTTCCGGCATCGATCCGAAGACCGTCGCGTTCCTTATTTCGGCAATCTTCATCGCGCCGTTCGTGCTGTTTTCCGCGACCTCGGGCCAGGTCGCCGACAAGTTCGACAAGGCGATGCTCACGCGCTGGGTCAAGACCTTCGAGATCGCCGTGATGCTGGTCGGCGCCGCCGGTTTCTGGCTGCACAACGCGCCGCTGCTCTATGCGTGCACGTTCCTGATGGGCGTCCATTCGACCGTGTTCGGGCCGGTCAAATACGCGTATCTGCCGCAGAAACTCGCCACGGATGAACTCGTCGGCGGCAACGGGCTCGTCGAATCGGGCACTTTTGTCGCGATCCTGCTCGGGACGATTGTCGGTGGCGTTGCGGCGGCGACAGGTGCGTCCGATGCGGGCGTTGTGGGCGCTGCAGGCATTGCAGGCACCAGCACCGGCGCCGTGTGGCTCGGTGCCGTGTGCCTGGTGCTCGCGCTGGTCGGGCGTACCGTGTCGGCCTTCGTACCGCCTTGCCCGCCGCCGCAGCCGGGGCTGCGCATCAACTGGAATCCGGTCTCCGAAACCTGGCGCAACCTGCGGCTCGCGCACGGCAACCGCACGGTGTTCCTGAGCCTGCTCGGCATTTCGTGGCTGTGGTTCGTCGGTGCGACGTTCCTCGCGTCGTTTTTCAATTTCGCAAAAGACGTCCTGATGGCCGACGCCGATGTCGTGACCGTGCTGCTCGCCATGTTTTCGTTCGGCATCGGCACCGGTTCGCTTTTGTGCGAGCGGCTCTCGCGGCGGCGCATCGAGCTCGGGCTCGTACCGCTCGGCTCGATTGGCATGAGCGTGTTCGGCATCGATCTCTTCTTCGCGAGCCATGCGTTGCCCGCCGCGCCCCATCTGCTGTCGGTCGGCGAATTTCTCGGCGTCGCCGCGCACTGGCGCGTGCTCGCCGATCTGTTCCTGCTCGCGATGTTCGGCGGCTTTTACAGCGTGCCGCTCTATGCGCTGATCCAGAGCCGCAGCGAGCCGAGCCATCGCGCGCGCATCATCGCCGCGAACAACATTCTCAATTCGCTCTTCATGATTGCGTCCGCAATGATGGCGATGGCGCTCACGCGGGCGGGCGTCAGCATCCCGGGCATTTTTCTCACGACCGCGCTGCTCAACATCGTCGTCGCGGCGTACATCTACACGCCGGTGCCCGAGTTCCTGCTGCGTTTTATCGCGTGGGTGCTGTTGCATACGTTCTATCGCGTGCGGCTCGTGAATGTCGAGCGCATTCCCGTCGAGGGCCCGGCCGTGCTGATCTGCAACCACGTGAGCTACGTCGACGCGATCGTCATCATGGCCGAGAGCCCGCGCCCGATCCGCTTCGTCATGGATTACCAGATCTTCCGGCATCCGTTTTTCGGCTGGGTGTTCCGGCATGCGAAGGCGATTCCGATGGCGCCCGCGCACGAGGACGCCGCGCGGCTCGCGCGTGCGTACGACGCGTGCGCCGAAGCGCTGGCCGATGGCGAACTCGTGTGCATCTTTCCCGAAGGCAAGCTCACGAAGACGGGCGACATCAACCCGTTTCGCCACGGCGTGATGGAGATTCTGAGGCGCTCGCCGGTGCCCGTCGTGCCGATGGCGCTGCGCGGCCTGTGGGGCAGCGTGTTTTCGCGTCAGTCGGGACCAGTGCTGCCGCGCCCGCGGCGCCGCGGGCTGACGAGCCGGCTCACACTGGCCGTGGGCGAGCCGATCGCGCCCGATGAAGCGACGCTCGAACGGTTGCAGGAGAGCGTCGCCGATTTGCGCGGCGCGCGGCGGTAGGGCGCAGGATGCCGCCATCCGCGTGACGCACCCCGGGCGGTGCGTCACGCGGATGGCATAATGTTGGATTCCCCGCTTCACATTGGACGACTGCCATGTCTGGCAATACGCTCGGTACGCTTTTCACCGTCACCACCTTTGGCGAATCCCATGGTCCTGCCATCGGCTGCGTTATCGACGGCTGCCCGCCAGGGATGGCGCTGACCGAAGCCGATATCCAGCACGACCTGGACCGCCGCCGCCCGGGCACGTCGCGTCACGTGACGCAGCGCCAGGAAGAGGACAAGGTCGAGATTCTCTCGGGCGTGTTCGAGGGCACGACGACGGGCACGCCCATCGCGCTCCTGATCCGCAACACGGACCAGCGCAGCAAGGACTACGGCAATATCGCCGAGACCTTCCGCCCCGGCCACGCCGACTACACCTACTGGCAGAAATACGGCATCCGCGACTATCGCGGCGGCGGCCGTTCGTCGGCGCGTTTGACCGCACCGACCGTGGCGGCGGGCGCGGTCGCGAAGAAGTGGCTGCGCGAGCGCTTTGGCGTCGAAGTGCGCGGCTATATGGCGGCGCTCGGGGAAATCGACGTGCCGTTCGTCGACTGGAAGCATGTGCCCGAGAATCCGTTCTTCGTGCCGAACGCCGAAATCGTGCCGCAACTCGAGGCTTATATGGACGCATTGCGCCACGACGGCGACTCGATCGGCGCGCGCATCAACGTGGTGGCGTCGGGTGTTCCGGTCGGGTGGGGCGAGCCGCTCTTCGACCGCCTCGACGCCGATATCGCGCACGCGATGATGGGCATCAACGCGGTGAAGGGCGTGGAGATCGGTGCGGGCTTCGCGAGCGTCGCGCAACGCGGCTCGGTTCACGGCGACGAACTCACGCCCAATGGCTTTCACGGCAATCACGCGGGCGGCGTGCTCGGCGGGATTTCGACCGGGCAGGACGTCACCGTTTCGATCGCGATCAAGCCGACGTCGAGCATTCGCACGCCGCGCCGTTCGATCGACAAGGCTGGTGTGGCCGCAACGGTCGAGACGTTCGGCCGCCACGATCCGTGCGTGGGCATTCGTGCGACGCCGATTGCCGAGGCGATGCTCGCACTCGTGCTGATCGACCATGCGCTGCGCCATCGTGCGCAGTGCGGCGATGTCGTCGTGACGACGCCGAAAATCGCGGCGAGCGATGACTGACCGGCGCGTGAGAGACGCCTGAGCGGCGTAAGGTGGGGTGGAGGTAACGCACGCCTCGCGCGTTGGCCGAAAAAAATGCCGCTTCTTGAAGCGGCATTTCTTTTGGGGGCTTCCCGACTTACATGTTCGGATAGTTCGGGCCGCCGCCGCCTTCCGGCGTGACCCACACGATGTTCTGCGTCGGGTCCTTGATGTCGCAGGTCTTGCAGTGCACGCAGTTCTGCGCATTGATCTGCAGACGGTCGCTGCCGTCGTCGTTCTTCACAAACTCGTACACCGCAGCCGGGCAGAAGCGCGCCTCCGGGCCCGCATAGGTGCGCAGGTTCACGTTCACCGGCACGCTCGCATCCTTCAGTGTCAGGTGCGCGGGCTGGTTTTCCTCGTGGTTCGTATTGGAGATGAACACCGAGGACAGACGGTCGAACGTGAGCTTGCCATCGGGCTTCGGATACTCGATCGGCTTGCACTGCGACGCGGGCTTCAGCATCTCGTTGTCGCGATGCTGGTGATGCAGCGTCCAGGGCACCTTGCCGCC
>NZ_JBHSMP010000002.1:0-15967 GCF_042655705.1 Paraburkholderia denitrificans
GGCGCGTATGTCGCCGCGCGCGTCGAGATGACGAAGATGCCGGAACTCGTCGCCGCCATGCACTCGCTGATCGGTCTTGCAGCGGTGTGCATCGCGTATGCGGTGGTCTCCGAACCCGCCGCGTTCGGACTCGTGACCGCCGATGCGCCGTACCCGGACTTCCTGCCGTACGGCAACCGCGTCGAGCTGTTTATCGGCACGTTCGTCGGCGCGATCACGTTCAGCGGCTCGGTGATCGCGTTCGGCAAGCTCTCGGGCAAGTACAAGTTCCGGCTCTTCCAGGGCGCGCCCGTCGTGTATGCGGGTCAGCATCTGATCAACCTGATGCTCGCGCTCGGCATGATCGGCTTCGGGGTTCTGTTCTTCCTCACGCAGTCGTGGCTGCCGTTCATCATCATGACGTTGATCGCGTTCACGCTCGGCGTGCTCATCATCATTCCGATCGGCGGTGCAGACATGCCCGTCGTGGTGTCGATGCTGAATTCGTACTCGGGCTGGGCGGCGGCGGGCATCGGCTTCTCGCTGAACAACGCGATGCTGATCATCGCAGGGTCGCTTGTCGGCTCGTCGGGTGCGATCCTCTCGTACATCATGTGCCACGCGATGAACCGTTCGTTCTTCAACGTGCTGCTGGGCGGCTTTGGCGCGGAAGCGAACGGTGCGGCGGCGGCGGGCGGTGCGAAGGAACAGCGTCCGGTGAAGTCGGGTTCCGCCGACGACGCCGCGTTCATGCTCGGCAACGCCGAATCGGTGGTGATCGTGCCGGGCTACGGCCTTGCGGTGGCGCGCGCGCAGCATGCCTTGAAAGAACTGACCGACAAGCTCGTGGACAAGGGCGTGGATGTGCGCTACGCGATTCATCCGGTCGCGGGGCGCATGCCGGGCCACATGAACGTGCTGCTCGCGGAAGCCGAGGTGTCCTACGACATGGTGTTCGAGATGGAGGACATCAACAACGAGTTCGGCCAGACCGACGTCGTGCTCGTACTCGGCGCGAACGACGTGGTCAATCCGGCGGCGAAGAACGATCCGAAGTCGCCGATTGCGGGCATGCCGATCATCGAGGCGTACAAGGCGCGCACGGTCATCGTGAACAAGCGCTCGATGGCGTCGGGTTATGCGGGCCTCGATAACGAGCTGTTCTACATGGACAAGACGATGATGGTGTTCGGTGATGCGAAGAAAGTGATTGAGGAAATGGTGAAGGCTGCGGCGTAGCGCAGATTCTCGGGGCCACCTGTCACCAGAGTTGGATCCTTGTGGAGATCTATTCCCACGTACAAGGCGCTATCGTCTTCTATGCTGGCCGCCGTATCCGGGAGATAACCGTTGAGTGGTAACTCTGCCGCCCACTCAATGCGGCTCTGGCAGCAATGCCAACCCGCGCTTGCAACCGCACGGCGGCCAGCCTTGCCGAACCGGAGTCATAGTGACTAGTCAATTCCGGGCAGCACAGGTTTGCGGCTACTTGACTGCTGCCGTGGTACCAGCCCGAGCCAAGCCGCGAGTTGCCTGGCGCTGCTGTGCAGTCGGATATCGCCAATAGAGGCAACCTGCGCACTGGCCGTGATTGGTCCTATGCCCGGAATTTCCTCGAGACGTCGACCTGCCTCATCAGCCCGATGCGATGCTTTGATCTGCAGCTCAGGTTCCTGAACCTGTCGCTCGAGTTCTTTCAAATGCGCAAGAAGGTGAAGCACGTGAGCCACTCCATTGGTACGTTCAGGCCGCCATGTTGATGGTCAACGCCGCGACCGCCGGCGTCGTTTGTCACGTGCCGGCCAGCGGCGGGAAGAGGTCGCGCCACGGCGCGTGCGAACAGGGACGCTATGTGCGCGGGTTCTACTCCGCAGATGAACATCAACAGATCATCGGGATGTTTTCTATTGTGGTCGGCACGTAGACGGGCTCTGTGAAGTCGGAGCACACGTTTGCGTCAGGCGGTGTTCGGTGAGGCATCGAGACACCGTGTCACAATCAATTGGACGATTCGTCCCTCGATGAAATGCTACCGGGGCGGCCGACGCAACCCAACTACATATGCTGTTTGTGTCCGGAAGCTGAGGTGCCGGCGGAGTCTGCGGTATGGCGTGCCGAAATCGATTCTGCCGCCGGTCGCCCAGGCAGACCCGTGTATGAGAGTTCGGAGGAGACCGATTCAATGAACCGTTTAAGCAGTCTCGTGGCGTCGTGAGTGTTCTCCAGTGCGTTCAGCAACGCATCGGGGTCTTTGGCTTCGGACCGCAGCACGTCTGCACTCAGTCTGATGCAGGCCGCGGAGATCTCAGGCGTGAATTCCGGATGAAATTGGGTTGAGATGGCCTTACGACCATACCGGACGATCTGGTGTCGGTCGTGATCCGAATAAGCGAGCGCCTGCGCGCCTGGCGGTAACTCTATAATGCTTTGCTCGTGGGTCAGGTGCGCCGCGAAAGTTGACGGCCACTCATCGAGAAGCGGATCAGTTGCCGCCGCCGGCACGAGACTAACTGTCTTGCAGCCGACTTCCCGCCCCAGTGGATGATAGTCGACTCGGCCCCCCAAAGCATGTGCCATCAGTTGATGTCCATAGCACACCCCAAAGAGAGGCATCTCGACTGCCATTGCTTCGCGAATCCACTGCGAGGTTGCCTCGCTCCACGGATGATGGTCCGTGACCATGGACCACGAGCCCGTGATGACGGCGATGTACCCAGCATCCGGGCCGGGCAAGGGTTCGCCTTCAAAGACACGCACGACGTCGACCGACTCGTGGGGTCGCTCCAGTGCACGGCAGAACCAACCCGGAAGGTCGCCACAGGCATTGCGGATTTCATCGGGGGGCGTGCCGACTTGAATGATAAGCAACGGAGGAAAAGCCATGATTAGGAAACCACGAGATGGGAAGGACCGGAAAATGGGTGTAGCGGGAAACCGCCAAGTCTAACTTGCCCGTAGATTGTTGGAAACCAAATCACGCAGACGGGGTGGCGGGCAGTGCCTCCGATCGTTCTGGCCGAGCAAATGCATCGACCGCTCGACAAATGCGAGGCCGCGCTGCACGGTAGGACATCGAGCAGCATGTGCCAGGCACTACCAGTTGACGACAGCAACGGGGAAGGGGTGTAAAAGAGTCGGGGGCGATGCAGATTACTGCGTTCACACGGGAAGCGCGCCGTGAGGTCTGCGGGCGCTGATAGGCTGATGCCAGCCTCGCGCGCCGGCAACTCTCCAGGGGATTCACGATGCTACATACCATTTCCGAGTCAGTTGTAGTTCTGGTCGACTTGCAAACGAGACTGATGCCGGCGATTCACGAAGGTGCATCCGTCTTGGCTCAGGCAACTCGACTCGGGCGGATTGCCCAGGGGCTTGATGTTCCCATCATCGGGACAGAGCAGACGCCGAACGCGCTTGGTGAAAACGTGGGGGCGATAAAAGGCTTGTGTTCGAGCACTGTCGTCAAGCACCATTTTGACGCCACGGCCGATGGTCTGATAGACGCGCTGCCCCAGGGACGCACGCGCGCGATAGTCGCGGGATGTGAGGCGCATGTCTGCGTACTGCAGACGGTAATCGGTCTACTGGATCACGGTATTTCGGTAACTCTCGTTAGCGATGCGATTGGTTCGCGCAAAATGGTTGATAGAGATGCGGCTATCCCGCGGCTAAACAAGGCGGGGGCCGAAGTAGCGACAGTCGAGATGGTCGCGTTTGAATGGTTGCGCTCAAGTCAGCACCCGCGGTTCCGCGACATACTGCAGTTGGTCAAGTAAGCGATGACGGCTCTGTAGGTTAATGAGCCCAGGCTATCGGTGTGATGTAAGGGTAGGCATCCTTATCAGATCACTTCATCTGCAGCGGTAGCGACCGTCCAGTCGTGCCATATGTTGAAGCGTTCTTTGAGCATGGTGCGATGATGTGCCGCGTTCATCTGATGTCTGGGCAACGCGAAGTGCTGCCGGATCGGTCTGAAACATCAGAGAAAGGCCTGTGTGCAGTATATCCTGCGCCGCTGTTTCATTTGCAACACCTCCACTGCTTACGCAGCGTCTAGTGTGTTGCATCGACCGGTTGAATCCGCCCGGTATTGGCTATTTCTGCCCATCCCCCGACATATGAAAATCCGCCGCAACTCCTTGCTTGACAAGGCTTTGCGTGGCCTTACCCGGGTGGGCGGCACGGGAATCAGAACGAATAGCCCTGATCGTGCCAGTAATGCCAGTCGGCCACTGCCTCCCGTGTGTTCCGGTCGGCTCCAACGGGAACAAGCTGGGCCAGTGGTACGACAATTTCGCGTTCACCGTGCCGTGCCGTGACAAATATCGCGACGCGGCAAAGTTGGTCGTGAGCGAGGGCGATGACGGTGACGTTCTCGCCGCTCTTTAGCGGTGAGGCATCCATCGTCTTGCGCGCCCGGGCCTTGAATGGAAACGAGAGCTGGTCTTCAAGGTAGCAATACCAGCCCATCGCGCATTCTTCTTCGGTGTAGGTGTCGACCACGATTTCCATTGTGATCCGATGTTCGCGTCTGGCGTCGACTTTGGATCTGGCCATGATGGGGCAGCGATAATGGTTAGACATCGACAACGCGTCGCAGCAAGGCTTTCCGGGGGCTCTTTGTCGCAAACCCGGTCTACGTTGCGCAGAGGGAGTCGAGCTCCAGCAAGGCGCGATGCAAATCGCGGCGCTCGCTGTTCAGGCTATATTTCAATCCGGGCGGTTTGTCCAGCAATCGCTGGAGCGAGTTCTTCAGCTCGGAGCCGCAGGCAGGTGCCCGGGGCTGTGCTGACGCGATAGCCCGAATCAGGGCGCGGTACTCTCCGTAGTTGTTGGTGACAATCGCCGCAACAACTTTCTCGGCGAATATTGCTGGCTCTACATCTGCGTTGACGCTCAGATCGACCAGATCGGAGCACGCCTGATCGAAAATACAGCTGACTTCCCATCCTTCTTCGGTGGTACGTTCGAACATGGTTCCGGCCAGCGTGAACAACTGCCACATCAGTTCCGGTGCAAGATTCGGCGCCGTCCGGGAAATATTCGAGGCGATGGCAACGCGCATCGCGTCGAGTTCTTCGGCCGTTTCGTCGACTTCCTCCGCATCGAGAAACGACGTTTGTTCGCCGAATTCGCTGATCCATTGGCCGACGGAGGCCGCAACGTCCTCGCCTCGTTGTGCGGACAGTTCGAATTGCAACTGCCGCCGCAAGCCCGGGTTCGTCATGGCCACCTCTGCAAGCAGAGTCGCCAGGCGTTCCGCCCCGACGGCCGCCAGGGCTTTGGCCTCGATCGGAGTTTCTTCTTTCGACATTGCTCCTCCAATGAATGCTGCTGAGGCAACAGGTAGGGGGAAATGGTGAACAGATCCCGCTTGCGCTACGTTTCAGTGCCAGTCCTTATGCGCGAGCCAGACTTGGGAGCCGACGATCGTGCAGGCACGCCCGGAATGGGTTCGAACAGCGCATCGAGATCATTGGCTGAGAACTTGACGGTACTGGCAGCATCGTCGGAGAGGATCGCATTGGCCAGTGCAGCCTTCTTTCCCTGGAGGGCGACGATTTTTTCCTCCACGCTGCCAGCGGTGATCAGCTTGTAGACGAACACCGGCTTGTCCTGCCCAAGCCGGTGCGCGCGATCGGTGGCCTGGTTTTCCACGGCCGGATTCCACCACGGATCGTAGTGGATGACGGTGTCGGCTGCGGTCAGGTTCAGACCCACGCCTCCAGCCTTCAGGCTGATGAGGAAGAGCGGCACCTCGCCCTGCTGGAAGCGGCGGACCGGGACCGCACGATCGACCGTCTCGCCGGTCAGGATAACGTAGGGAATCCCGGCCTTGTCGAGCGCGGAAGCGATGTGATCGAGCATGCTGGTGAACTGCGAGAAGAGCAGGATGCGGCGACCTTCCTCGATGAGTTCAGGCACCATCTCGAGCAGCAGCGCAAGCTTGGCGGATTCCTTCACGCGGGCCGCCTGCGTGGTCTTGAGCAACCTAGGATCGCAGCAGACCTGCCGCAGCTTGAGCAGCGCGTCGAGCACGACCAGATGGCTGCGCGCCAGACCATTGACGGCGATCGCATCGCGCACCTTCTTCTGCATTGTGGCCCGCACGGTCTCGTACAGGTCGCGCTGTGCGCCTTCAAGCTCGACCGTGCGCACGATGGTGGTCTTCGGCGGCAGTTCAGTGGCCACTTCGTCCTTGCGCCGGCGCAGCATGAAGGGGCGCAGGCGGCGTGCGAGCAGTTCGCGTCGCACCGTATCGCCGCCCTTTTCGATCGGGGTGCGCCAGCGCCGCGTGAAATCGTCACGTGAGCCCAGAAACCCGGGGAGCAGGAAATCGAACTGTGCCCACAGTTCGCCCAGATGATTTTCCAGCGGCGTGCCGCTCAGGCACAGACGGTGTCTTGCCCGCAGCGCGCGAATGGTCGCGGCGGCCCTGGTCGCCGCGTTCTTGACGTACTGGGCCTCGTCCAAAATCAGCAGGTGGTACTCGTGCTGCACAAGTACGTCCTCGTCACGCCAGGCGAGTGCGTAGGTCGTGAGCACGAGGTCATGCTCCGCGATCTCCTCGAAACGCGCGTGGCGTTGCGTGCCATGCAGGTTCAGCACGCGCAGCGCGGGCGCGAAGCGTTGCGCCTCGTCACACCAGTTGTGTACGAGCGTGGTGGGCACGACAATCAGCGCGGGCCGTCCGAGCCGGCCGGCCTCCTTTTCGGCGAGAATGTGCGCGAGCGTCTGCACCGTCTTGCCCAGGCCCATGTCGTCGGCCAGCACGCCGGAGAGGTTATGTTCGCGCAGGAACTGCATCCAGGCGAGCCCCTGGCGCTGATAGCCGCGCAGCTCGGCCTGCAGTCCCTGCGGCACGGGCACCTCAGTGACGCCGGGTCCGGCCACCAGGCTCTGCGCGAGCTGACGGACCGACTCGTTGCCATGAAACTGCCAGCGGCCGGTATCGTCGAGCGCCGCCAGGCGTGCGGAATCCCACTCGGGAATCTGCATGCCGCTGCCGACGTGCTCGAGCAGATCGACCAGGACACGTACGACCGGTTTCAGGCGCCCGGCCGGCAGGCGCAGCCGCTCGTTGCGCGGCGACCTCAGCTCCACCGCCTCATCGTCGGCAATGCTCTCAAGCTGCCCCGAGAGCCAGCGTCCGTCCCGCGCAAAAAGGCTGGCCAGCAGAGGCTCGATGCGCACCATCTCGCCGTTGACCGTAATGCCCATCTCGACGTCGAACCAGCCTTCGTCGGTCTGCCGCAGGCTGCCCTCGATCGCGTCGATCTCGATCACGTTGTGGCGAAATTCCGGCGTCATCTCGACCTGCCAGCCCTTCTCGCGAAGCGTGGGTAGCGCATACGTCATGAAGCCGGACCAGCCGGTCTCCTGGGCGGGTTCGAGCATGCCCTGCGGAAACGGTTTCGGGCCATGGGCCTGGTTGGGGGGAACGGCACGCAGGCCGACGCGCTGCAACTCTGTGAGCCGCCGCTTCTCGCCGACGGCATCGCGCTGGATCTGCATGACCTCACCGTTCGCGCCGAGACGGATGAGCGCCGTTTCGCCTCGCGCGGGGATGCGTTCGCCGTCGTAGTCAAAGCTCACGGTCGCAAAATCGAGCGCATCCTGCGCCTTTGTCGACGACCAGCTCATGTTCCAGGTCGGCAACGTATCGAGCACGAGCACCGGGACCGGCGCGCAGCCGATCATGCGCACGCGCGACTGGTCATGCGCGGGCGGCAGCGGCAGGCCGGGGGCCACTTCGCGCAGCACGTTACCCACAAGCGGCGCCTCGTCGAGGGTAATGGCGGGCATCGAGAGCACGTCAGCGATATTCCAGGCGGCCCCGGCCAGCTCGACGGGACCGGCAACGCCGGCCTGGGCATCCAGATACCAGCAGGGCTGCGTGGTCGTGATGAGCGCGGGGGCGGCTGGCTCGGTTTGCAGCACGGGACGCACCCGCATGTCGGGCAGTTTCTGCCAGGCAAGGTGCCCCGGGCGGGCCGGGCCGCCCTGCAGCGGGCAGGGTTCTGCGTAATCCATGGTGCTGGCCGCGGGGAAAGCAAAGACGCGGCCGGTGGCAACGAGTTTTTCGAGCAGGGCTGCGCCCGTGGTGCCCTGCAGGGAGAACTGGCCGCCAAAGGAGCCACGCGAGCGCCCAAGCCACAGGCCGCGCAGAATCGGCAGATCGTCTTCACTCACGAATTTCGGCGGCTTGACGAGCGCTTTCTCGATGTTGTACCACGCGTCATCGAGCGAGCGGATCGTGCCGTCAGTGCTCACGCGTGACTTGTAGATCACGATCTGCGGATAGCCCTCGTACGCGCCGGTGATCACGTAGGCAAGCGCATGCGATGCCCGGGAGCTCGCCCGCTTGCCAGCGGCAGATGTGTCCAGATTCCGGGCCCGGAAACCTTCGAGCCAGCTCACCAGTTCGGGGCACACTCCGGTGATGGCCTCCCGGGGGACATGGGTCAGGCCCGCGAGCAGGAGCGCGGCGACGTGCTTGCAGTGGCCGCCGACCGGGCAGGAGCATTCGCTCTCGATCCACAGGTCGTCGTCGGGGTCGTTGAACCAGACCCGTACGTTGTAGGGTCGCGAGCGGGTGCCCTGTACCTTGCCGACAAGGATATCGTTACCCTGCCACTGTAAATCCGAGACAGCCTGCCCATAGTCGCGCGCCTTCGCGACCGTGTAGGCGTCCAGCCATGCGGTGATCTGTTTCCGGTCGTACTGGATGGCCATCGGCGGGAGATCCTGATCAGTCGTACTTCGAGGCGCTTGCAGGCCTGCCTGGGTGCAGGCTGAAGCGCTGCGTATTTTACGCGGGCACGTCATCCGGTTGGGCTGCGGGATTTGTTGGGGTGTGCGCATCCGTGGTCTGCGCGTGCCGGCGGTCGTCTTCCGCGTGCAGGTAAAGCCCCGTTGTCTCGATCGAGGCGTGCCGCAGGTTTCTCTGGATAAAGCGGATGTCGGTGCCGGCGTCGGCCTGGTGCGAGGCTGCCGAGTGACGCAGCCAGTGCGTGGAGGCGCGTCGCAGGGTTGCCGCCCCGACGGGGTCGGTCGCAGCGAGCGCGTCGGCCGCGCGCAGGAACACTTCCTTCGCGATCAGGTAGATGGCGGTCGGCGTCAGATGCCGCCCGGGGTCACCGGCGATGCTCATCACGGCCGGGGAGTTCTCATCGGGCGCGGGCGCCGGCGGCAGGCCGCAGAAGGTGCGGTAGCGGGCGAACTCGGTCATCAACGCGTCGCTCACGGGCACCTCTCCCTCGGTGCCGCCCTTGCCGACCACATGCAACCACCAGCGCCCGCGCCGCTGGAAGAAGTCGGCTGCCTTCGCGTGAGCGGCTTCGCTTGCGCGCAGGGCCGTGTGATACAGCAGCCGCACCAGCCAGCGGCTGCGCTCGTAATGCTGGCATTCGCGCGGCGTGTCGCATGGCCAGCGCTCCACCGAGTCGAGCACGCTCTGCCAGAGCGCGTGATCGAGGTAGCGCTCGATGCGGCGCGTGCGAGCAGTGGACGTTGGGCGCGAGCGGCGCAGTGCCAGCGGGTTGCCAGCGAGATAGCCGGCGGCGACCAGGTAATTGAGCAGCCCGCAGAGGATGCCGAGGGCCTGCCGCTGGCTGCGCTCCGAGAGCGGCCCGTCAAACAGGCGCCTGGCGCCGCCGCGGCGTGGCAGCGCCGGATCGGCCCAGTCTGCGGCGGGATCGGCCAGAAACCGTTCATAGAGCAGGAAATCCTCACGCGTGAGGCTCGAGAGCGGCTTGCCAAGGGTCCGGGTGGCCCACACGAGCAGGCGCACAGCTTCCTTGCGATAGCTGCGCAGGGTGTGCGGCGAGCCCGCGTATTCCGCGAGCCACAGGCGTACGGCCTCAACGTCCGTGTCGGCGTCGATCTGCCGGTGGACGCCGTGTGCCCGGTTGATGCCGTCACGGCCGTCGAGGGCGGCAGGCAGGGCGAGCGGCAGGATCGCCTCGGGGGCTGTGGCGGGCAGGTTCATGGCTGACGCGTTTTGAAAAGGCGATGCGGGAGCGTACACCGGAAATACTTTCGATTATCGGCCTTATCATAAATTTCCAGCATCAATCGTTACATGTATAACGGCATACATAGATATACAGCTATACTCGGCCACGAAACCCGACTCCATCGACCACTTTCACGCCAATACCCGCCTATGAGCCGCATCAGCGACACCCGCCTTCGCACCCGCGAAGCTGCTGCACGCCTCGTCGCCGCCGGCCGGCGCCCGCATGAGCTCACCGTCGACCTCATCTATGCCGAGATCCGTCAGGGCAGCCGCACCACGATCAACGACGAGCTGAAACTCTGGAAGGACGAGCAGGCCCGCAATGATGCGCTGGCCGCAGCGTTGCCCGCGTCCGTGGCCAACGTGATGCGCTCGCTCTGGGCGCTCGCTGTCGAACATGGCGAGCAGGTGTTCGCCGCGCGCGGCGAGGAACTCGAGCGTGAAGCCGTGGAGTCCACCGCCCGCGCCGAATCGCTGGGCACGACCGTGGCGGCGCTCGAAGCACAGGTACAAACGCTGCGTACGCAACTCGAGGAGCGCGAGACGCGGCTCGCGGCAGCTGCCGCCGGGCTTGCCCGGTCCCAGGCCGAACGCGAGGCAGCACTCCAGACAGCGCAGGCTGTCGCAGCCGAGCGCGACGCCGCGCGCGTGCAGTCCGGCGAGGCGCTGCGCACGGCGCAGGACACGCATGCGCGCGAGCTCGAGGCCCAGCGCGCGGAGCATGCCGGGCGTGAGGCTGCCTTGCGGGCACAGATCGATCAGGCGGCCTCGCGGCTCGAAAGCGTGCAGAAGCACGTCCTGCTGCAAACCGAAGAGGCACGCGGCGCACAGCGGCGCGCGGAAACCGCGCTCGACAGGGTGCAACAGCGTAACGAGCAGCTCGTCGGCGACGTCCAGCGGCTTGCGGCCGAAGCGGCCGAGCAGCGGCGCCTGGCCGATCGCCACGAAAAGCAGCTCGCGAGCGTCATCGATGAGGCACGCGAGTTACGGCGCGATCGCGACACGCTCGCCCAGCAGGTCGCTTCGCTGCAAGGGCAGCTCAAGGCCCGCCCCCAGCCGGCGGGCGCACGGCAAGGCAAGGCGAGACCCTGATCCTCCCGGCGCGCGTTCAGGAACACAAAACCTCATGACCGCCTCGCACCGCCTCTCGATCCTTACCCGCGCCGAAATCGATGAACTGTATGCGTTGCCGCGCATTACCGACGAAGACCGGCATACCTACTTCGAACTCGGCAACGCCGAGCAGCAGCTCGTGCGCGCGCGCACGCTCCCGGTCGCGCTCCATCTTGTCCTGCAACTCGGTTACTTCAAGGCCAGATTCCCAGCATTGACATTGCGCGGCTGCTCTGGTTTGTCGCCAGGGCTTTGTCGCAGTAAGCAACGGGAGGCGAGCGCGATCAATATGCGAAGTACAACTTATGTTGCGAGGTCGTAGAATTGACCTGCGGCGGACGGATGGGTTCCGCGAACACACTTCATCTGCCCTTTCGCGATCATGTGCATTAGTTCTATGCCGGTCAGAAGGATCCGGGCACAGCGGAAACTTTTGAACCCTAGCATGGGCCGCGTTCGTCGCTTGATCGCCCGATGGTCCTGCTCGACCAGGTTGTTGAGATATTTCGACTGGCGCACCTTGATGGGCGTTTCGCGATCGGCATTGATTGCTTCGAGCGCGGCGAGATTGGCGCCGCTTTTGTCGATGGTCACCGTCTCGGGCGCACCATTCTGTGCGATCGACTTTTCGAAGTAACGCCGGGCCGCAGTCTTGTCTCGATGTGCGCGCAACAGAAAGTCGATGGTGTTGCCGGCCTTGTCGACGGCGCGATACAGGTATTTCCATTGGCCATTGACCCTGATATAGGTCTCATCGACGCGCCAGCTTTTGCCCACGGGACGTTTTCGACAACGAAACGTTTTTTCCAGCACCGGCAGCAGCTTGAGGGCCTAACGATGCACGGTTGAATGATCCACTGAGACACCGCGCTCCGCCATCATTTCCTCCAAGTTTCGCAGGCTGAGCGGATAGGCCACATACCAGCGAACGCAAGCCAGGATCACATCAAGCGGGTAATGCAGGCGTTTGAGCACGTGGGCCAAGGTCGGATTCAGCGTCTTCATCAAGCTTACAGTCGTTCATCTTGTCCCACACATCATAGCCGACCACCTTATTGCAGCAGAACCATATTTCTCGGCCGGTAGTTTCGGCGCACTCGTGACTGGCTTTTATCTAGCAGTCAGCCACTTCTTTGTGAAATAGCCGTTATGCCTAGGAATGGTGAGCGCGCGGCGTGCGGGCTGTTCATTTTGTGCATTATTTAACATAATTAAACTTATCGTTAGTTTTGCTGTAGGTCCCAAATAGAAATGTCGTGTTCTGGGTAGGTTGAGCGCCGGACATCCACAGCGAGCGTCTACGGTTTCGGCGACCTTCCTCTGGCCTTCAAGGGTCTCCAGCACGTACGTGGAGTGCCCGCGACCTTCACGCAGAAGCTCGAAGAACATCTCGGCACACAACTTCTCATGCGCACCTCGCGCAGTTTGAGCCTGACCGAAGCCGGGCGCGATTTCTACGAATCCGCAGTGCGGCTAATCAGCGATCTGGAGGCAGCCGAATCCCGAATAGGCTCCGGCCAGGCCTCACCGTCCGGCGTGGTAAGGGTCACTGCGGCGCACGCATTTTCCCGCCTCTTCGTCGTGCCGAAACTTCCTCTCTTTCGCGAGCGCTATCCGAAGGTTGTAGTCGAGATGCTGGTGTCGGAGCGCAACAGCAATCTCGTCGAAGAAGGCATCGATCTTGCCATCCGCAATGGCCCGCTCGCGGATTCGAGTCTGATCGCGCGCAAGATCGGCGTTTCCTCGATCATCGCCGTGGCGTCGACGGAGTACCTGGAACGCAAAGGCGAGCCGAGGCGGCTGAGCGATCTCGACGACCATGACGGGGTGATCTTCGTCTCACAGGATGGTCCACGGCCGTGGACCTTTGGCAGCCGTGCCGGCCAGGTTTCCTATACAGCGACAGCATCATTCCGCAGCAATGACGGCGAACAATTGCGCACGGCTGTACTTGCTGGCCTTGGGGTCACGCAGGCGCCCCGCTGGCTTTTCGCTGCCGATATACGCGCCGGGACTGTGCGGCGCATTCTGCGCGACCATGAGCCGGGAAAAATCACGATCAGCGCTGTTCGCCCTGCTGCGCGCCGTCAGTCCAGCAAAGTCGCGGTGTTTGTTGATTTTCTCGCCGAATTGCTGCCCGGGCACGAGTGATCCATTCCCGATAGGGATAGAAACTATCCAAATCAGACGGCTAGTGACCTTTGATGGGAATTGATAGATTTGCATCACCGACAACAGACGAGGTGATGCCATGTCTCTCTCCACTCTTGCGCAGCCGCCCGCTCCGTCCGGAAAGGAACGACCATGTTTGCCGTCTATGCAAAAGAAGCAAATAACGACGACCCGCTAGCCTCCCTTGTCGTTGGCGAGCGCCCTGACCCGGTCGTGAGGGAAGGCTGGGTGCGGGTGAAGGTGACGCATGCCAGCCTCAACCGGCATGATGTTTTCACCCTGCGCGGGCTTTCGGCACAGCAAGAGCCGATCCCCTTCCCGATGATCATTGGCAATGATGGCGCTGGGCTGCTCGATGACGGAACGCCCGTCGTCATCTATCCCGTCATGGGGACTGAGAACTGGAAGGGCGACGAGACGATCGACCCTCACTGGCACATATTCAGCGAGCTCGTGCCGGGCACGATGGCTGATTATGTCGCCGTTCCGAAGCGCAACGCAGTGCCGATCCCTGAAGGTCTTTCGGCGCTTGCGGCGTCGCTTCTCGGCACGGCCTGGCTAACCGCTTACCGTGCCCTTTTCACAAAATCGCGGCTCATCCCTGGACAGACCTTGCTGGTTCAGGGCGCTTCGGGCGGCATGTCGACGGCGCTCATTCAGATGGGTCGCGCTGCCGGTTTCGAGGTGTGGGTCACGACACGCAATGACGAGGGTGCCGCGCTCGCCGAACGCCTCGGCGCCAACCGGATATTTCGCCATGGCGATCCGTTGCCGCGCCGCGCTGATGCGGTTGTCGACAACATCGGGGCCGTGACCTGGGCGGACAGCCTGCAGGCGGTTAAACGCGGCGGCGGCGTGGTGATCAACGGTGTCACGACCGGTCATGCCGCTGAGACCGATCTGCTGCGCATCTTTGTCGAGCAGATCGACATACGCGGCACCATCATGGGCACGCTTGAAGAGATGAAAGCCATGATGCAGTTCATCATCCGTAACGACATCAAACCGGAGGTGGGCGCCGTCGTGCCGATGACAGAGGCTCGTGCCGCGATCGCCGAGATGATTGACGGCCGCACGCGGGGAAAGACCGTCTTCACGCGTTGAGCGCTCGGACGGATGCAATTCCAGACTCTCCCGATTAGGTGCGCTGGCGGCGCGGCATGTACAACCGTTGCGTGATCAACAAAGGGCGGTATAGGTCCGCGGTGTCGCATTCGTAAGCTCGTCCCGAGTCTCACCCGTTTCGTTCACGGAGCACACCCGGACCACCATTGCTCACCACTCATTCGTAGCAGTAGACGCCCTGGCCCGTCTTGCGGCCGAGCCGGCCCGCCGCCACGAGTTCGCGCAGCAGTGGACACGGACGATATTTCGCATCGCCGAAGTCCTTTAGAAACACCTCCATCACCGACAGGCAGACGTCGAGCCCGACCAGGTCCGCGAGTGCGAGCGGGCCGATCGGGTGGTTCGCGCCGAGCTTCATGCCTGCGTCGATCTCCTCGGCGCTCGCCACGCCTTCGGCCAGCACGAAGAACGCCTCGTTGATCATCGGCACGAGGATCCGGTTAACCACGAATCCCGGCGAGTTCCTCACTCCGATCGGCGACTTGTCGAAGCGTTGCGTGAGTGCGCGAATCACCTGAACGGTAGCGTCACTCGTTTGCAACCCGCGGATGATCTCCACGAGCGGCATGAGTGGCACCGGGTTGAAGAAATGCATGCCGATGAAGCGCGATGCGTCGGCGAGCGTTGCCGCGAGGGCCGTGACCGAAATCGACGACGTGTTCGTCGCGATGATTGCATCGGGGCGGGCCACCGTTTCGATCTGCTTCAGGATCCGGTGCTTGAGTTCGACGTTTTCGGTCGCCGCTTCAATCACGAGATCCACGGCCGAAAGACGCTGATAGTCGGTCGAGGTTTCGATGCGCGCGAGCGCGGCATCGCGCGTTGCTGCGTCGAGTTTTTCCTTCGCCAACAACCGTCCGAGGCTAACTTCGATCGCCGCAATCCCTTTCTCCAGCGCCGTCCCGGTCACATCGATCAGAACGACTTTCAGTCCGGCTACAGCGGCAGTCTGCGCAATCCCATTGCCCATCGTGCCCGCGCCGACAATCCCTACCGTTTTAATTTCCATGTTCGCTTTTCGTTGAAATCGCTATGTTGCGTGCCACTTATTGAAGATTTTCGAAGATCGCCGCGATGCCCTGTCCGCCGCCGATGCACATCATCACGAGCGCATGGCGAGCGTGGGTGCGCTACGGCGACTTACATGTTCGGATAGTTCGGACCGCCGCCGCCTTCCGGCGTGACCCACACGATGTTCTGCGTTGGGTCCTTGATATCGCAGGTCTTGCAGTGCACGCAGTTCTGCGCATTGATCTGCAGACGGTCGCTGCCGTCGTCGTTCTTCACAAACTCGTACACCGCAGCCGGGCAGAAGCGCGCCTCCGGGCCCGCATAGGTGCGCAGGTTCACGTTCACCGGCACGCTCGCATCCTTCAGTGTCAGGTGCGCGGGCTGGTTTTCCTCGTGGTTCGTATTGGAGATGAACACCGAGGACAGTCGGTCGAACGTGAGCTTGCCATCGGGCTTCGGATACTCGATCGGCTTGCACTCTGACGCGGGCTTCAGCATCTCGTTGTCGCGATGCTGGTGATGCAGCGTCCAGGGCACCTTGCCGCC
>NZ_JBHSMP010000003.1:0-202605 GCF_042655705.1 Paraburkholderia denitrificans
CCCGACGTGTAGAGGATGAACAGCGGATGCTCCGCACCCACCGGCACCGGCGCGCAGGTGTCGCTCTCGGCCTGCGAGAGTTCGTGCATCCAGTAGTCGCGGCCTTCGTGCCACGTCACCTTGCCGCCCGTGCGCTGGTACACGATCACGCTGTGCACCGCTTCGCAGCCGCCCATGGCGAGTGCTTCGTCGGCGATGTTCTTCAGCGGCAGCGCCTTGCCGCCGCGCATCTGCTCGTCGGCGGTGATGAGCGCGACCGCGCCCACGTCGACCACGCGCTCGTTGAGCGACTTCGACGAGAAGCCGCCGAACACCACCGAATGCGTCGCACCGATGCGTGCGCATGCCTGCATCGCAACCACGCCTTCGACCGACATCGGCATGTAGATCACGACGCGGTCGCCCTTCTTCACGCCGCGCTTTTTGAGCGCGTTCGCAAAGCGCGACACACGTCCGAGCAGATCGCGGTACGTGACGTCGGTAACGGTGCCGTCGTCGGCTTCGAAGTGGATCGCGACGCGCTCGCCAAGGCCCGCTTCGACGTGACGGTCGAGGCTGTTGTACGAAGCGTTGAGCTCGCCGTCCTCGAACCACGTGTAGAACGGCGCGTTCGATTCGTCGAGCACCTTCGAGAAGGGCTTCTGCCAGCTCAGGGTTTCGCGTGCGAGACGCGCCCAGAAGCCCTCGTAATCGCGCTCGGCTTCCGCGCACAGTGCGTTGTAGGCGTCCATACCGGACACCGTCGCATTCGCCACCATTTGCGCGGATGGCGCGAAAACGCGGTCCTCGTGAAGAACTGATTCAATCGTAGACATCTTCTCTCCCTGTCTCCTTCACTGCATATTCCGACCGTTTCGCGGCCTGAACATCGTGAAACTGTTTAGAAAAATCTCCATTGATTCGGCGGCTTGAAGTGACCCCGACAACTGACAGCACGAACCGTGCCAAAGCCTGAAAGCGCCTGATTCCAAGGGAAAGGAGCGAAGACGCGCTCCCCCACTGCCCTAATACGATGCACCCTGATCATTTTCTGAACAGTTGCGCGCCATACCCGTGGTTTCGATAGCCGTTGCGCTAATTGATTTTGCAAATCGCGTATGCCGTGTGCTTGTTTGGCCCGGTACTTGCTTCATGGATTGAAAACAGTCTGGCAAACACCCGGCCACATTCCCCGGAGGAGACAATGCGCGATGACGTTCATCAGGCGGCCACGGCAGGCGGCACGCCGGCTAACTGGCCACCAGCGGAAATCCAGAAGGCCCATGAGCGATCCGAGACTTTCGGCCTGCGGGTGAGCATACGACCCGACTACGACGTCCTTTCGAGCGCGGCGCTCGAACTCAAGCGCGAGCAGAACCACATGTTGTGCATGCAAGCAATGCCAGTGATGGAGACGCTGCACGAACAGATCGCCAACACGCACAGCATGATCGTGCTCACCGACGCACAAGGCCTGATCCTGCACTCGATCGGCGACGACGACTTTCTTCCCCGCGCCGCAAAGGTCGCACTGTTCGCCGGTGCGAACTGGGCTGAAGACCAGCAGGGCACCAACGCGATCGGCACGGCGCTCGCCGAATTGCGCCCGATGGTTGTCCACGGCGATCAGCATTACCTCGCCGCGAATCACTTCATGACCTGTTCGAGCGTGCCGATCCTCGATCCGCACGGCGACGTGGCCGGCGTGCTCGACGTAACCGGCGACCACCGCAGTTATCACCAGCACACGATGGCGCTCGCCAGGATGTCCGTGCAGATGATCGAGAACCATCTGTTTACGGCGACCTTTCGGGAAGCCCTGCGCGTGTCGTTCCACGGACGGCCCGAGTTCCTCGGTACGTTGATGGAGGGGATCGTCGCGTTCACGGCCGATGGCCGGTTCCTGTCCGCGAACCGCAGTGCGCAGTTCCAGCTCGGCATGCCGCTGGCCGCGTTGCGCGCCCACACGCTGCCGTCGCTGTTCGACGTGACGTGCGCGCAACTGATCGAACGCATGCGCACCAGCGCCGACCAGCATCTGATGCTGAACCTCGGCAATAGCGCGGTGGTGTGCGCACGCGTGCAGTTCCGGCGCGCCACACACATGCCCAACAGCCGACCACCCGAGGTTCACGACGCGGCTAATCCATCCGCACGCACGACCGGCGCTCAGGCCTCGGGCGTGGCGGCAGGATTATCGCGGCTTAAATATCTCGATACCGGGGACCCGCAGGTCGCGTCGGTGATCACCAAGGTGCGCAAGGTCATCGACAAGGACATCCCGATCTTGATCACCGGTGAAACCGGCACGGGCAAGGAACTGCTCGCGCAGGCCATCCACAATGATTCGTCGCGGCGTGACGGGCCGTTCACGGCAGTCAATTGCGCGTCGATCCCTGAATCGCTGATCGAATCCGAACTGTTCGGCTATGAAGAAGGCGCGTTCACCGGCGCGCGACGCAAGGGAGCCATCGGCAAATTGCTGCAGGCCGACGGCGGCACGCTCTTTCTCGACGAAATCGGCGACATGCCGCATCCGCTGCAGGCGCGGCTGCTGCGCGTGCTGCAGGAGCGGGTCGTCAATCCGCTCGGCTCGACGAAGGCCATTCCCGTGAACCTCTCGATCATCTGCGCGACGCACCGCGACTTGCGCGACATGATCGCTCAGAACCGTTTCCGCGAGGACCTTTATTACCGGCTCAACGGCCTCACGGTGCGGCTGCCACCCTTGCGCGACCGTACCGACCTGGCCATCGTCGTCCAGAAGATGCTGCAGTACGAGTCACACGGAAACGCATACGAGAACGCGCACGAGAGCGCGCACCAACCGCCACTGAGCATCGAGCCCGAGGTGATGGCGCTATTCGAAAGCTGTGCCTGGCCGGGCAATTTCCGGCAGCTTTGCAACCTGCTGCGCACGGCCGCGGCCATGGTCGACGAAGACGGTGTAATCCGGCGCGAACATCTGCCCGACGATTTCTTCGACAACGTCAGTTGCCGCAATCCACCGGCGCAGTGCGACACGCCGCTTACGTCGCTCACGTCGCCCACGTCGCTCACGTCAGGCACGCCGCCCAATGCGGATGTCCTGGCCGCGACTAACACACGCTTGCAGGACGTCGCGACGGCAGCTATCGCCTCCGCGCTCACTCACCATGGCGGCAACGTATCCGCGGCGGCGCGCGCGCTCGGCGTATCGCGCACCACTATCTACCGGCGAATGCCGTCAGTCGAGCCGACCGATGACTGACGCATCGATCAGCGGCCAGCCACTGCGCGCATCTGTCACATTTGGCGCTCTAATTCACAACAGGTGTTCAATAAATGAACACCTGTTGTGGTCGATATATCCCTCTTTCGTATGTAGATTTCCCTCATTTCGCGGCGATGCCGCCAGAGACGGTCAGCGAATGTGATTTCGAAGCGGCATCGCTTTGGATAATGAGGATTCGAGCCATACAATCTAAATCAGCGATCCGAAATATAAACATGTCCGCAATTGCGCCATAACTGTCCATCCCGACGCAGCACCTGAACCAAAATGCAACACATGCCTGTTGCCCGATCGCGATCCGGGTTCGCAGGTAACGCTTCCAGATCAGTGTTCTTTAATCATGGTACGCATATTGCTTTAGATGCCTGCGCGGCACTCACGTTGTTCTACTCCAAACAATGAACCGGAGATACCAATTGAATCCCTTCGATCTGAAACAGCTTGGCATCGATATCGAATACCCCTATCGCAACCGGTACGAGAACTACATCGGCGGCAAATGGGTCGCACCGATCAGCCAGGAATATTTCGAGAACATCTCGCCAATCAATGGCCGCGTGTTCTGTGAGATCCCGCGCTCGAACGCGGCCGATGTCGACGCCGCTCTCGATGCCGCGCACGCCGCCCGCCGCAAGTGGGCCAAGACGTCGGTCGCCAATCGCGCGAACCTGCTGCTCGCAGCCGCCGACAAGATGGAACAGAATCTGAAGCTTCTGGCCGTGGCGGAGACCATCGACAATGGCAAGCCGCTGCGCGAGACGATGGCTGCCGACCTGCCGCTCGCCGTCGATCACTTCCGCTACTTCGCGGGCTGCATCCGCGCGCAGGAAGGCGGTATTTCGGAAATTGACGACAACACCGTCGCGTACCACTTCCACGAGCCGATCGGCGTGGTCGGTCAGATCATCCCCTGGAATTTCCCGCTGCTGATGGCAGCCTGGAAACTCGCGCCGGCACTCGCGGCAGGTTGTTGCGTCGTGATGAAGCCCGCCGAGCAGACACCGGCATCGATTCTGGTCCTGATGGAATTGATCGGCGATCTGTTCCCGCCGGGCGTGATCAATATCGTGAACGGTTTTGGCAAGGAAGCGGGCGAAGCACTGGCCACCAGCACGCGTATCTCCAAGATCGCGTTCACGGGTTCGACGCCGATCGGCAAGCGCATTCTGCGCGCGGCAGCCGATAACCTGATTCCCTCGACTGTCGAACTGGGCGGCAAGAGCCCGAATATCTTCTTCGCCGATGTGCTCGACCATGACGACGCGTACCTCGACAAGGCACTGGAAGGCCTTGCGATGTTCGCCCTGAATCAGGGTGAAGTCTGCACCTGCCCGTCGCGTATCCTGATTCAGGAATCGATCTACGAGCAATTCATCGAACGCGCGGTAGCACGCGTCGAACGCATCAAGGCCGGCAATCCGCTCGACATGCAGACGATGATCGGTGCGCAGGCATCAAAGCAACAGCTCGACAAGATCCTGTCGTATATCGATATCGGACGCAACGAAGGCGCGCAATGCCTGACCGGCGGCGGACAGGCCACGCTCTCATCCGATCTGGACGCAGGCTTCTATGTCAAGCCGACGATGCTGCTCGGCAACAACAAGATGCGTGTGTTCCAGGAGGAAATTTTCGGCCCGGTCGCATCGGTGATGACGTTCAAGAACGAAGAAGAAGCCATCGCGATCGCGAACGACACCTTCTTCGGACTGGGTGCGGGCGTCTGGTCGCGCGACGGCTCACGCGCCTATCGCATGGGCCGCGAGATCGAAGCCGGGCGCGTGTGGACCAATTGCTATCACCTGTATCCCGCGCACGCGGCGTTCGGTGGCTACAAGCAATCCGGCATTGGGCGCGAGACGCACAAGATGGCGCTGTCGAACTATCAGCATACGAAGTGTCTGCTGGTGAGTTACGAAGCCGACGCACTCGGTTTCTTCTGATTCCGGTGGTCTGGTAGAACGATGGCCCCATAGGGGCCATCGTTCACTCCCGTTGTGCCTATAATAAAAATCATGCGCCTCCTCCAAAGCTATCCTGTCTGGCTGCACATCAGGCGCCGCGTGGGCCTCATGCTTACCTTCGGCACAACGCTTGCGGGTGTCCCGCACCTCGTCCTGGCACAGAGCGCACCATCCACCGCGGCTGGCGACGACACGGCCGCAAAGCAACTCGCGCCCATCGTCGTGATCGGCACGACACCGCTGCTCGGCATTGGCACGCCGCTCACGCAGGTTCCCGCGAACGTGCAAACGGTACGCGCGCGCGACATCGAACAGCAACACCGCGCAACCCTTTCCGACTACTTCGAGAAAAACCTCCAGAGCGTCGATATCAACGAGGCTCAGGGCAACGCGTGGCAAACCGACGTGAACTATCGCGGCTTCACGGCATCGCCGCTGCTCGGCACGCCACAAGGGCTTTCGGTGTTCCTCGACGGCGTGCGCGTGAACGAACCGTTCGGCGACGTCGTCAACTGGGATCTGATTCCGCTCGCCGCCATCGACACGATCCAGCTGATTCCCGGCTCGAACCCGACCTACGGTTTCAATACGCTGGGTGGCGCGCTCGCATTGGCGACGAAGAATGGCCGCAATCATCCCGGCGGCAGCGCCGAAATCAGCGGCGGTTCGTGGGGACGAAAAACCGCGCAAGTCGAACAGGGCGGCACGATTGGCTCGAACCTCGACTACTACGTGACCGGCAACGTCGCGAACGATAACGGCTGGGCCGACCACAATGCGAGCAAGGTGCGCCAGGGCTTCGGCAAACTGCGTTACACGGACGCCGATACGACGCTCTCGCTCTCGGCAGGCGGCGCCGACAACACGCTCCAGGGCTCGCAGACAATTCCGCGCTCGTTCCTCGACAATCCGCGTCAGGCCTACACCTACCCGGACCAGAACCAGAACAGCGCCGCATGGGTCACCCTCTCGGGCGATCATTACTTCAGCGACAACGTCGAATTGAGCGGCAATATCTACTATCGCCACTACGACAACAGGAATACCAGCAGCAACAACAACAACGATTTCGATCCGACCGATCCCAACTCGCCGGAAGGCACCAACGCGCTTTCCGACGTGACAACCGACAGCTACGGTTCGAGCCTGCAATTGACGCTGCTCGGCAAGCTGCTCGGCATGAAAAACGATCTGGTGCTCGGTGCAAGCGCCGACCTCGCGAATTCGCAATATCTGCAATCCGTACAGGACGCCACCTTCACCGCAACACGCGCGGCGGTCGGCGTCGGCGACTTTCTGTTGCAGACCAACGCGAAGACGCATAGCGCCAACTACGGTTTCTACTTCAGCGACACGCTGTCACTCACGCAGCAACTCTCGGCCACGGTATCGGGTCGCTACGACTGGGCACGCGCCGACATCGGCGATGAAAGCGGCCAGCAGCCCGCGCTCGATGGACGTCACACGTTCTCGCGCTTCAACCCCGCCGTCGGTCTGAACTGGAACCCGTCGACAGCGCTCACGGTATATGCGACCTACAACGAAGGCATGCGCTCGCCCACGGTGATCGAGCTCGCCTGCGCGGACCCGAATGCGCCCTGCTCGCTGCCGAACGATTTCCTCGCCGATCCGGATCTGCGCCCCGTGATCGCAAAGACGTTCGAGATCGGCGCGCGCGGGCGGATCGGCTCGGCCACCACATGGAATGCAGCGGCCTGGCGCACGACGCTCTCCGACGACATTCAATTCATCAGCAGCGGTGCGACCAGCCAGGGTTACTTCCAGAATGTCGGCAAAACGCGCCGCCAGGGCTTCGAGGCGGGTGCACGCACGCGCATCGGGCCGGTCGGCATCGGCGCGAACTATAGCTATGTCGATGCAACTTATCAGTCGACTTTCGTTTCAAGCAGCCGGAACAATTCGAGCGCCGATGCGAACGGCAACATCGTCGTGCGACCCGGCGACCGTATTCCGGGCATTCCGGCCAATTCGGTGAAGTTGAGGCTCGATTACACGCCGGTTTCGCAGGTCAATTTCGGTGCGAATCTCACCTGGCGCGGCAGCATCTTTGCGCGCGGCGACGAAGACAACCAGGATGCGAATGGCAAGATCGCCAGCTATTTCCTGATCGATCTCGACGCGACGTGGAATGTGACGAAGCAGTTGCAGATCTTCGCAACCGTGACGAACCTGCTCGACCGGCAATACGCGAGTTTTGGCGTATTGGGAGAAAACTTCTTCAACGGGCCGGGTCACTCGTTCGATCCGGCGAACCCCGTGAGCGAACAGTTCGTCGGCGTGGGCGCACCGCGCGGCGTGTGGGCGGGGCTGCGCTATGCCTGGAAGTAATGCCGCGCAATTCGTGTCGATGAAATACCCGGCGCACGACGTCGTCGTGGTGTTCGTCGCCGTCCTCGCGCTCCATGCCGCACTCGCGTTGTGGCTGATGCGCGCGCAAACGGTGCGCGTGGTGCCGCTCGAAGCACCACGCACGATCGTCGCGCGCCTGCTGCCCGCGCCGCCCGCCGTCGCAGCACCTGCGCCGCAGCGCGCAATCGTTCCGGCACGCACACCGGCAGTCGAACCCAACCGCTCGCAGCCGCGGCCACAGCCACAGCCACACCCGTTGCCGAAAGCAAATCGCAATAACACCGCGCCGTTGCAACCGCAACCGGCGCAGCGCATCGAAACAACACCACAGCGCGAAGCGAATATTGCGCCGCCACCGTCAACCGCACCCGCCACGTCGAAACCGGCCACGCCGCCAGCAGCGCCAGCAGCACAGCCGGCTTCGCCGCCGCAGGAAATACGCACCCCGAAACCGGTTTCGCATATCGATTGCAGCATCGCGCAACCCGATTACCCCGAAGCGGCGCGCCGACGTGGCGAAACCGGCACGGCACTCGTGCGCTTTGTCGTGGACACGGATGGGCACATTCAACACGCGCAATTAAAGCGTAGCAGCGGCTCACCGCGCCTCGACGAAGCCGCGCTCGGCGCGTTGCAGGGCAGCACATGTCACCCGTATCTCGAAGCGGGCGTGCCCATACCGGTAACGTTCGAGCAGCCCTTCACATTCGGGCTCGATAACTGATCCGATCGAAAGAACCCGCCGCAGCGGCGGTCATGGAGAACGCGTTATGCAACATTACGGACTTGAAAACGTCTGGTCGCAAGGCGATATCGTCACGCGCTCGATCCTCATCGTGCTATTTACGATGTCGGTGCTCTCCTGGGTCGTGATCGTCGTGAAGCTCGTGCGCATCGTCCGGCTCGCACGCTACGTCGATCGTGCCGTTACGCCGTTCTGGCATGCGGGCTCATTCGAAGCCGGCCTACAAGGCCTGGACATCGCCGGAATGCCTCTGCAGCACAATCCGTTACTTGCCCTCGCGCACGCGGGCAAGACTGCCGCGGCGCATCATCGCGATGCCGATCCGCAGATACACCTGCGCATCGACGCTTCGGAGTGGATCACACGCTGCCTCAAAGACACGCTCGACGAGTGGATCGCACGCCTGCAAGGCGGTCTTGCGATGCTCGCGTCCATCGGCAGCACCGCGCCGTTCGTGGGTCTCTTCGGCACCGTCTGGGGGATTTATCACGCTCTCGTCGCGATCGGCGCGAGCGGGACGGCCGCGCTCGACCATGTAGCGGGCCCGGTCGGCGAGTCGCTGATCATGACCGCGTTCGGGCTCTTCGTCGCGATCCCGGCCGTGCTCGGCTATAACGCGCTGACACGCGCCAATCGCGCCGTCGTACGCAAGCTCAACCGTTTCGCGCACGATCTGCATGCCTATCTCGTGGCGGACATGCGGCCTGCCTCGCGTGGCGCTACGGCGGCACGCGCGCAGCGCGTCGACGACAATAACGGAGCACTCGAATGGCAATGAACGCACCTTTCAGCGACGACGCCGACGACGATGCGCTGATGAACGAGATCAACATGACGCCGCTCGTCGACGTCATGCTCGTACTGTTGATCGTGTTTATGGTGACGATACCCGCGATGCAGCATGCGCTGAAGATCGAATTGCCGCGCGTCGTCAGTCAACCCGAGGCAACGGCGGCGCAGCATGTGGACGTGGGCATCGCGGCGGATGGATCGATCTTCTGGAATGGCACGCGTATCGAAAACGGCACGCTTGCCGCGCGACTGAGCGCGGCAGCTGCGGCGAGCCCGCGCCCCGAGCTGCGCCTTCATGCGGACCGTGCCGTGCGCTATGAGCGCGTCGCGGACGTGATGTCTCAAGCGCAAGCGGCAGGCATGACACAAATCGGTTTCGTGACCGATCCGCAGGGACGGCCGTGAGCCGTCCCATTTGATGCTTCGTCTTTCTGTTCAGATACCGATCAGAAGTGGTGCATGATGCCGACGTTCGCAAGGACCGTCTTCGCACCCGCTGCCGTACCGCCCGATACGATAGACGTTTTGAGTCCTTCGAGCGGATCGGCTGTTCCGACTACGCCGGCGTCGACATAGGCGACCTGCGCATACAACGTGGTGCGTTTCGACAGCGAGTAATTGTCACTCAACACCAGTGATCGTGTGATGCTTCTGTGCGCGCCGCTATAGGTGTTGTAATAGCCCGCCAGCGTCAGCGTATTGGCGAAATTCCACCGGTAATCGATGCCGGGGCTGATGGAGCGCACGTTCGAAATGTCCGATCCAAAGACCGAGCGATCGATCACGCCGAGATAGTTGAGCTTGCCCGTAAGCGGACCGTACGACATCGCCACACCGAAATTCCACAGGCGGCTGACGTTTTCCCCCGTCACACTGTCGGCAATCGACTGATACGCCGCCGATGCGGTAAACGGGCCGGTATAAGTCGCGCCCAACGACAGTTCGCTTCCGTTCTTGAGGGTGCCGGGTACGCCGCCGAACGACCAGGCGGTGCCCACCCAGACCGGGCCCAACGTATTCGAATACTGCACGGCGTTGCCGATGAACACGCCAACGTCGTTGCTGGGATTGGTGCCCGCGCCTTCAGCGTTGTTCGGCGCAGGCAACTGGTTGTATGCCCACGTATAAAGGTTCGACAGGTTCTCGGCAAAACCTCTCGGCTCGGTCGCAATGGCGGCCAGCAGCGACGGGCTATACATCCGTCCGAGTGTGACCGTGCCCCAGTTGGTGCTGAGTCCGACATTGGCCTGGCGCCGGAATATCTCCGACGTGAATCCAGGACCGCTGGTCATCGTGCCGTTATTGCTGCTGAAATGCCCTTCGAGATTGAAGATGGTCTTCATGCCGCCACCGAGGTCCTCAACCCCTCTAAGACCCCAGATGCTCGGGGCGATGCCGCCGGTCGCGAGTTGAACCTGACTGCCCGATCCCGTTGCCGCACGGTTCTGATACAGCACACCGGCATCGATCGTACCGTACAAGGTCACAGACGATTGCGCCGACGCCACACCCGACGCTCCACCCAGCACCGCCACCAAGAAGGTCTTTCGAAAATGTCGTTTTTTCATCGTGTCTCTAGTTATTCGAGTGATTTCGTTTCACTTCGTTTGATTTCCCACCATCCCCTCCAGTCAGGATATGGGATCGCGCACTTCAAGATCTCCTATACGCGCCTCCTCGAACACATTGATTGTTATATTGATTGACAAAGTCAAATATCAGCGAGCTACAGTCAATATCCGCAGCTACATTCGATCAGACGCGCTTCGCGTAGACGTTGCACCAGCCTTCCGCGGACACATTCTTGCCGGGAAACATCGGGCAAGCCCCCGATGCCTCGTTCGACGCTCCCTTGAAGAAGCGGCAGTTGGCACACTTCAGGCCGGCCTGGTATTTGGGGGTGTGAGCGGCATCGACCGTGCTTGCCTGGGCGTGGTAACCCAGTCCCTTGGCAGCCGCGTCGTTTTCATCGACGAGCGGCGTATCCGCTTTCGCACCTTGCGCAATGGCGAGCGACGCGCATACGCCGATCGATTGGATCATGAACACTCGTCTTGCTTTTGAAATCATTTTCGCAATCCTCAATAAACAGATTTTAAATTCAATCCCTGGACGGCCGATCTTCAGTTATTTGCGCGGGCCGGCGTTGAGCGGTGCCGAGGAGTCGTTCGCGATGTCTGCTGTCAGGTGACCCTTACCGGCGTCGTAGCCGTTCTGGTAGAGCAGGAACGCCATCAGGTCGGCATAATCCGCGTCCTTCATCTGGCCTGGATGATCGGCGGGCATGTTGTTGGACATGTACTGGAAAATACCGCTGACCGTGATATGAGAATGCTCGGCCGGAGCGAATGCCGGGCCGCTCAACGCGGGACCGACGTTGCCCTCCAGCTTGTCGCCGTGGCATTTCGCACAGGAACTGGTATAAAGCGCCTGTCCATGCGCCACCTGCTCCTTGTCGAACGACGGCACCCCGGCGCTGGCCGTACTGTCCGCCACCTTGATAAAGCCGCCGCCGAAGGGTGAGCCGGAAGAAACCGTATAGCCTGCGAGGCGAATTCCACCGGCTGCGGGCCGCGCATGGACCGGCCGGCTGACTGCCGCCGCATGCATGTTGTCGGGCAGCGCCCAGTCACGCGTGAGCCTGGCCAGTGCGCCGCTCTCGCGCAATTTCGTCAGCGCCGCGTCGATACGTTGCCGCAGGTCGTCGTCGCCCGAGTTGAGCGCGAACACGAGGGTCCAGCCCGAATACTCCGACGTCACCGATGTCACGTCGAAGCGCTGATGCGGATGCGCGTGCTCATAAGCCACGACCGCCGGATACCAGACGATGGCGCGTTGAGCACGCTTCGTCGCAACCGCGTTGACGGTTTGCTCCGAGGTATTCTCCAGATCGTAGTGTGCATATCGCTGCTGGACTGCGATCAGTTGGGACGGACTGGAATAAGTTGCGGCAATCGTTTCATGTTCCGGCGTCGCGGCGCCCGCGCCGTGCGGCGCAATGCTCACATAGCCAGAGTGCAGATACGGTTGCGAGTACAACATGGATGTTCCGCGCTGGTCGGCGTTCGACGACACCGGGAACCCGGCGACCACGTCGCAATCGTGCGCCAGCGATTTCACGAGCTCATGCGTCGAAACGCCATCGTCGTCACCGTCCTTGATGCCCTTTTCGCTGATCGTCGCTGCGATACCGGCAACGCGAAAAACTTCGCGCGCCACGGACGTGTCCAGCGCTGCCGTGGGGTTGCCAGGAAACATGCAAACCCGAACAGTCCGCGCCGCGGCGATTGACGGCATGCTTGCCGCCCCTGCAGCGATCAGGGTGGCAAAAATCAGGGAGGTCGATCGAATATTCTTCATGATGCGTTCCGATTGAGGCAGGCAAGCCGTGCCCTGCGTGCAGCAGGGCACGGATAAAACAAGACCAAAAACTCGACTAAACGTTACTAAACTTCACTAAATGCGACCAGGCGCGGGGATCAGTTCTGGCCGAGCGCGAACACGTACAGCGTGCCGCCGCGCGGAACATCCTTGGCAATGTCGGCCATCGGACCACCCCAGATCGGATTGGCGCCGCCGTAACCGGCCACCACCGCGACATATTCCTTGCCGTCGACTGCGAACACCGAAGGCTGAGCGATGACGCCGCTTGCGAGTTGCGGGCTCGTCCAGAGGATCTTGCCGGTGGCGGTATCGAACGCGTACAGGTGACCGTCGAGCGAACCGCTGAACGACAGACCGGTCGACGTCGTCGCTACGCCGCCATTCCAGGGCATCTTGGTCCAGTGGCTCCAGAGCTTCTTGCCCGTATTCACGTCGATGGCCTGCAGTTCGCCGAAGCCTTCGCTACCCGGTTCAGGCTTGATCTCGAAGCCTTCGCCCAGGAACGGCAGCCCTTCCATGTAGCTGACCCGTTTGCCGGACAAGCTCATGCAGGCATGCAGGGTCGGCACCACGGCGATATGGCGAACCGGGTCGTACGACATCGACCACCAGTTCTTGCCGCCGAGGAAGCTCGGGCAGGTATCGATCGTCGTGCCCGCCTTCGGATACTTGCTTGCGTCCGCAATCGGGCGGCCATCGGCCGTGTAGCCGGTGACCGAGGTCGCCTTGACGAACGGCTTGGCGTAAATCAGCTTGCCGGTGTCGCGATCGAGGGCAATGAAGAAGCCGTTGCGGTCGGCGTGGATGATCGCGTTGTGATCCTTGCCTTCATAGTTGATCTTGGCGAGGATCGGCGTGTTCACGCCGTCGTAGTCCCACGTGTCGTTCTGCGTGTACTGGTAATGCCACTTCAGATCGCCGTTGGCCGGATTGAGCGCGAGCAGCGAATCCGAATACAGGTTGTCGCCCGGGCGCAGCGCCGCCAGCCACGGTCCGGGGTTACCCACGCCCCAATACAACGTCTTCGATTTCGGATCGAACGTACCCGTCAGCCATGCGGCACCGCCGCCGTGCTCCTGCATGCCGTCGGGCCACGTTTCGCTGCCCTTCTCGCCCTTGCCCGGGATCGTGTACCGCTTCCACTGGATCGAACCGTCCTTCGGGCTCAGCGCCGCGATATAGCCGCGAATCCCATACTCGCCACCCGACGTGCCCACGAGAATCGAATCGTTCAGCGCGAGCGGCGCCAGCGAGAACGCGTAGCCGAGGCCCGGATCGAACATCTGCTTCTTCCACACCAGATCGCCGGTTTTCGCGTCGAGCGCAGCCACTTCGCCGCTCAGCATCGCGACATAGACGTTCTTGCCGTACAGGGCGACACCGCGATTGACCACGTCACAGCAGGCCGTCTTGAACGACTCGGCGCCCAGCTTCGGTTCGTAGTTCCAGAGTTTTTCGCCGGTTTTTGCGTCGAATGCGTAGACGTTGTTCTTCGGCGTGGTAATGAACAGATAATTGCCGTTGACGATCGGTGTCGCTTCGAAGCCCTGCTTCAATTCCTCGGGAAACTTATAGGTCCACGCCGCCTTGAGATCGCCCACATTCGCTGCGGTGATCTGATTGAGGGACGAGTGCGATTGACCGTTGTACGTGCGGTAGTAGGTCAACCAGCCCGGATCGCTCTGCGCGTTTTCCAGCCGCTCGAAGGTCACGTCCTGATAGTCCGAAGCCGCACGGGCCATGCCGCCGGCCAGCATTGCGACCGCGGCGATTCCCATAGCCAACTTCGTCATTCGGTGTGCGTAAACAGCACGTTTTCTCATTTTCGTCTCCAGATTTTGGATTGGCGCGACAGGCAGATAAACCGGACACCCGAGTAGGCACCGATTCAACTGACATCCTTAAAGCACACTCCGTGCCAGAATGCCGCACGTCATACTGGTCAAGCTATCTGAAGATTTTTCGACAGTCACGTCAGGGTTTGCCCGAGCGCCTTGAATGACTGCATCTGTCGCATTTCGTCACACCCCTCGTTTCACATGTCACCAAACAGGACACCGCTGCGTGGAGCACCCGCAAACAGTGCGGTCGCCATGCGCTACGGGAGAGGTAATGGGCAGTGGTCCGGTAATACCCCAGTCGGGAGCCGGGTGGTCAGGTTGGCCTTGGTCGAAAACGGAAGATAAGAAATCGAAAACGCGGCTGACCAGTGTTTATCGAATTGGTACGCAATACCTCCGTTAAACACGGGGGACCATTCGCTATCGACATGCGCGCCGGTTGGCAGCCGCGCTGTTGCGCCACCGGTCAACTGCGTACTCAGTGCCTGCTGAAAAGCGGCCGACACGTGAGCATTGGTGATAGCGAAATTTCATTGCTCGTTGTCTCCGTCTTTATTTTGGAAAAACATGATTGATTCGATTCCGGTGCGAGCTTTCACCGGAGCGCACGGGCGTCCGTCACGAAACTTCGTGCATTGCCCGGCGAAGAATTTTCCCGACCGCGGTTTTCGGAAGTTCGTCGACAAACCGGATGATTTTTGGCACCTTGTAAGCGGCTAGCCTGGAACGGCAGTGGGCGATTAGCGTCTCCTCATCCACCCCCTCCTCCTTGGCCTGGACAACGAACAGCTTGACCGCCTCACCTGTCTTTTCGTCCGGCACGGCGACGCACGCGCATTCCCTGACACCGGGAAGTGCCGTGATAACCGCTTCCACTTCGTTCGGGTAAACGTTGAAACCGGAGACGATCACCATGTCCTTCTTGCGATCCACAATCGCCAGAAAGCCCTTATCGTTAAAGACACCGATATCGCCCGTGCGGAAGTAGCCATCCGGCGTGAAGGCCTGTTTATTCGCCTCAGGCGCGTTCCAGTAGCCGCGCATCACCTGAGGCCCTCTTACGCAGATTTCACCGGCTGTCCCGATACCGGCTTCGCAGCCGTTCTCGTCGAGCAGCTTGACATCGGTGGAAGGAACCGGCAGACCCGCCGTGCCGCCGAAATCGTTGATGGACTGCGGATTGAACGAAACGATGGGAGAGGTTTCCGAAAGGCCATAGCCTTCCCGAATGAAATTTCCCGTCGCTTTTTCCCACTGCGCCGACACGGCCTCGAACATCGCGGACCCACCGCCGCCGGACAATCGAAGGCGCGACCAGTCCACCTCTTTCAGGCGCGGGTGATTGACGAGTCCCGCGTAAAGCGTGTTGACACCAAAGAAGACGGTTGGTCTCGCGGTCTCAAGAATGTCGATGAGCGTATCGATCTTCCGCGGATTGGCCACGAGCCAGTTTTCCGCGCCGATCACGAAATACGACAGGAAGTTCGCCATGAAGGCAAAGACGTGATACATGGGAAGCGCCGTGACCACAACCTCCCTGCCCGGTCTTTGCGCGTCCGGCAGAAAAGCACGGAACTGCAGAATATTCGCAACCAGGTTGCGATGTGACAGCGCGGCGCCTTTCGATAACCCCGTTGTGCCCCCCGTGTATTGCAGCAAAAGCAGATCGTCACCGCTTGGGTAGACCGGCTCGTAGACGAGTTGCTGGCCTTTGGCGAGAGCCGTCATGAACGTGATCGCTTTGCCGCGCAACACCGGATGTCCGGCGCATGGATCCGACGCTTCGCCTGGCTCATCGGGCGCCACCGAAATGACGGTGTGAATCCGCGTGCAGTCGATGACGTCCGCCAGTGTTCCCATCGACTCACTGCAGACGACGATCACATCGGCGCCCGCGTCGTTGAGCTGGTGTTCGAGCTCCGGCGCCGTATAAAGCGGATTGACATTGACCTCAATGGCGCCGATCTTCGTGGCGGCGATGAAGGTGACGGGAAATTCCAGTACGTTGGGCAGCATCACCGCCACGCGATCGCCTTTGCGAACGCCGGCAGCTTTCTGCAGAAATGCCGCCAGGGAAGCGGATAAAAGATCGACGTCCGCATAGGATAACGTGCGATCTTCGACCCGAAACGCAGGCTTGTCGGCGAATCCGGTCATCGCCTCATTCAGCATGACATTCAGCGAGCGGAAACCATCGGGTTCAATATCTGAAGGGATCGATCCATAGGAATCGATCCAGTGTCTCGTAGTCATTTAGTATCCGAAAAATACAAGGACGAACGCGGCACTCGCATGCAGGCATTACCCGCATTTGAGCCCGGCCGCGCACAGGCAATGGCGTGTCCAGTACCGCGTATATGAACGGTTGTTCTCTGCGACTATGGCGTGCGATACACGCTTTGGAAATGACGGAGACGGCCATTAAAATTGGCCACGAGCCGTGTACACGACGTTGTCGGATTGTCGTAATCTCGACACTCGCCAAATAAATAGTCTCGGAGAGATTTTTGCTCCGCCCCCAACACGCTTTCGTTGAACAAGCGAATCGAACCGCTCTCCCGGCTTGAGTCATGAAAGAAGATTGCGCACCGGATCCGGTTGGGCCAGGCTGCCCCAATAGCAGAGCATCCAGCCCTGTTCGGCGCGCCACGCTAGGCGAAAAACGTTTCTCGCCCTCAAAGCTTGTGGCCCTGATCGCGGTTGCGTCCAGCGTGGGACTCGATCCGCACGACGTCCTGTGCGGCACCGGGCTTGATCTGGCCGCAATCGCCAATCCCTTTACGCTCACATCGACACAGCAGTTTCTGACCGCAGCACGAAACGCCATTCATCAATACCCCGGTTCCGATCTCGGAATACGGGTCGGCGGGATGCTGCACGCCTCCAGTTACGGCATGTTCGGGTATGCGGCGCTGTGCGCGGAAACGATGGCTCATGCCTTCGACTCGGCGGTCAAATTTCACCGGCTCGCGAATGGTGTCATCGGTATCTGGTGGGACAAGCAGGGCGAGACTGCATCCTGGCACTTCCCGGCTTACAACGAGGTTGTCCTTCCGGAGCCCGGCACGCCGTTGTATTACTCCTTGATCGACATGCAGTTTGCGCTACCCGACGCTGGATTCCGAACATATCCGGGTGGCCGACGACATTCATCTCGCGCACGAAGACTGGCCGTCGGCTCGCTGGTGGACCCGCTATGACGATACGTGCATCAGCAAGCATCACAGCATGCGCTTCAGAACATTGTTCTTCGAGACGAAGTGATGCTTCAGTGCGGCGCCGGCATGTGCCGCCACCAGAGCGGCCAGCGTGTAGCATGCAACCTTGTGCACGGCAAACCACTGCTCGGTGACCGGCCCGGCGGAGAACGGCGTTTTCACGAATACAGTCCAGAACAACCAGTATCCATCAGGCACCATCATGAATCCGCTCAGAAGCACCACGGCGATAAGCGTGTAAATGAGCGAATGAACCAGATGCGCAATCGCGCGCTGCTTTTCTGGAATCGAATCAATCTCCGGCGGCGTCTTGCGAAAGAACGACCACAAATACCGTATCGGAAACAGGACGATCAGGCACGTCGCGAGCGACATGTTGAGCGTCGACACAAAACCCCAGATTTTCTGGTTCGTGATGAAATGAAGCGAGATGCCTGCAGCCATCGTGTAGAGAATGATGGCCGCAAATGCCCAGTGCAGCACGCGGGAAAACCGGTCATATCGGTCGACGTTCGGCGATCGAGGCCGTGTACTTGCCCGCGAAGCGGAAGACATGTTTAAAACATCCTTTTTCTATGGCCGATCCATTGATCGGTATTGCTCAACGATGAAAATTATCTTCACCGCATGAGAGGATGTACAACAACATGAACGCTTTCTAAACGCCCGCGACGCCCTGAAGTGCTAGAGGGCGAGCCGAATCGACGGGTCGCCCTGTGTTGGCTGGAAGTGACAGTCCGCCGTGCCAAGGAGCCGCACGAAAGGACCGTTCAAGGTCAGACTGGATTGAAGGCCTTAATCCGCGACCGAGCAACAAGAACCGTTGCCCGGATTCTCACCGGCAGGCCAAACGCACAGGCAAGCGAGGCAAAGACGAAATAGCTGTCAGCAAGCGTGTCGTATCGGAGAGAGAAGCGGCGAGAGACGCAGCGAAAATGCGCGATACGACCGAAGTCACGCGCCCGGCCCGGTACGGCACGCGTAAAACCGCGTCACTGGTGCGCAGCGCTGCGGCGCGCCACCATGACGGCGCTGAGGCTGGCCAGTTGCTCCCGATCCAGATTCGCTTCGGCGAATGCCAGAACGTCGCGCTCTTCCTTGGCGATGTGGCTGGCGTAAGCGCTGATAAAGTCATCCACCCCGGCACGCTCGAGCAACTGAGCTTTTCCTTCGGCAATGTCGGCAAGCACCGCGCGCAATCGCGCCCATGCAGCCTCCATGGATCGATGCTCGCCAAGCAAGGATGCAATCAGTTCGTCCACTGCCTGGCCCTGGCGTCGACCGACTTCGACCAGCATCGGAAAGAGATCCTGTTCCTCGTCAGCATGGTGATGCGCGCCCGCTACATCGAAATAGCGCATGATGTTTCGGGCTGCCTGCTGCGCCTGCGCATCTGAGCCATGCTCGGGGAGGTACGCCGTGAGCTTGTCGAGCGTCGCGCACTGAGCGGCAATGCGCTCGTGGCACGCCTTCAGCATTTCGATGGGTTCGTCAAAAGTGGGCGCTGGCTTGAACAGGCGGCTATCAGAAGTCATTTTGTACTCGTATCGCTACACGTCTGCCGCCTTGTTATCGGCGCGCCAACGTGTCAGGTAGTACCGGAATTGGCCCGGCCTGCGCTTAACATCTACGAACGATACATCTTTTATGAGATAAGCACAATGCCCACGGGTCGGCGCAAGCATTTTGTCGCACCTCGCGGACGTTCGCTCCTCGCCCACGTACTGCAGGCGGCGACTTCAGAATCGCCGCTGACGCAATCAGCCTCGGCCTCACGAAGATGGCCGAGGCCTGTCCGGATTTACTGATTCGCCCCGATCAGCAACGTGCCGCCTACTGCGCGTTCGCCACTGCCATCGGACGGATGGCCCACAGTCGCTCCGTTCACAACCATGTTGCTCGACCCGCCGCCATCGAGATTGATGGCCGAGGTCGCACCGAGCCATGTCATCACGTCCGACGTTTCCTGAATCGAGGTTCCCAGGCTGACCATCGGTTGCCGCCCGTCGATTTCGACCAGCAGGATCGTGCCGTCTCCGCTGACGCCAATTGCCGTGCGCCCGTTGCGCGCCACAACCCAGCCTTCGTACCAGCGAATGTTGGATGGGTCTACCGAGTCACTACTGACGATTCCGCTCAGGGTCGGCGAGAAACCCTCGGTCCAGGCGTTCTGCAGCGGATTCTCCCCCGAAAGGGTCGGTCCTGCCTCGACGATCGCCATGCCCGGTGCGAGCGCGATCTCGTTACCGTTCGAATAGACGTGCTCCGCCCGGGTGAGCTTCGTGCCGACCGCCGCGTGACGCTCGAGCCATGCCGCGCTCTTGCCCAGGCCTTGCAGTACGTATCCGCCCTTCGGCGCGGGCGAACCGAGCGTCGCATGACTCGCGACGACCGTACCGGCTGCGTCAACCACCAGCTCGTAGGCCGACCCTTTGTAATTCGCGTTGACGAGCGTGTTCGAAGACTCGCCTTGCAGGTAGAGCGCGTCGTACATCACGAGATCGTCGAAGTTGGTGCAGACGTAATCCTGCTGCGGCGTCTTGAGCGGCGCTTGTGCGGGCGTGCCGCAATTGACGACCGTGCCGAGTATGGGACGGTCGACACTTTTCACGTCGATGGCCGAATTCTGCGCGTCGGTCACCGTTATCGACGACGTCAGCTTCGGCAGCACCGTCACCTTCGGATGACCTGCGCCAGTCGTCGTGATCATGACGCCGGGACGACCGCCTGCCGCCGTGCCGACCAGCTTTCCGTCAACCACCGTTGTGCCCACCGGCGATCGCGGCGGCTGCGGCATGCGGAAGGGGTTGATATTCGAGAAGAATCCGGCGTTGATGCCGGCCACGGCGCCGAGCCGTGACACCGCGGCCGACACGGTTTCGCCCGCGCCGCCCAGATTGTCTCCCCCGGGCAATGCAAACGAAAGCCGCGCGGTGGTCTGCGATGGCTTGATCGCCAGCACGTTAATGATCCATGGGCCGGTGGCGCCGTTGCGGGCCAACGCGGTGTTCCGCACGCCCGGCTCGTACTTGTTGGCTGTCGCTTTTGCGATCTGGTTGGCGAACGTGGCCGCTTCGGCTCGGGTGCCGAACTTGTCGACCGACAGGTAGTACCCGAGCACATCGCCCTTGATGTCCGTTCCGGCGGACCGATCGAAGCGCGTGTCGAATCCCAACGCCTTCAACGCCTCGGCATCGTCTTTTGCCGCAGCTTGCGTCGGATAAAAACCCACATTGACGGTCCAGAAGTCGTTCGGACTCAGCGCGCCGCGCTGGATCTGGTAATAAGTGACACCCGCGGTCACTTGCTGGCTTGTAATCGATTGACGGGTCCCCGCAGGGCCGAGCGGTGCTTCCGTAGACGGCATCGTCCAGGTTTCGGGCGCAGTTTGTCCCGGCGACGATATTGTGCTGACTGCGCCATCGCTGCCGCATCCGCCGAGAAACATCGATCCGGCAACGATCAGGACTGCGACACGAATTGAACCATAACGGTGATTGATCACAACGCACTTCCTCACTTCTTTGAAATTGGGAAGACGAGGTTATGGCCTGAACATGAAACTCGTGTGATGAGCACGCAAGCATTCATTGAGCGCCGCTCGATGCCTGGCCGAATTCCTCGATCGTGGCTTTTGAGACGCAGCGTGACCGAGCAAGCGCCGCGTGGTTGCAACAAGCTCCGTGATGGCAACGGTGCCCGCTCAGCGGACGAAGGTCAGCGCAACCGTGTCCGGTCCGGTCGAGCGGCCCAGCAGATTCAGCAAACCCGCCAGATTCTCGCGCTGATCGGGCGTTGCGCTTGCGGTTCCCTCGAACGAAGTCGACGTGCGCGATAGCGTGCCGTGCCCGTTCAGCAGCAGCGCCCCCGTCCGAGTCGATAGATCGAGCGACGACGACGCGCCCTTCGCCTGCACCACGACCTCATACGATCCGAGCGGCTTCACAAGCGATACGCGCGAACTCATGTCGGCGAGCGAGATGGTGAGTCGTCCGAATGCATCCGTGCCAAACGTGCGCCACGGGCCCCACGCGAGCCGCACCCTGCCATCGAAATCGAGCGTGTTGAACAGCGCGCCGAGTCCTGCGAGCAACGAAGCGGGTACGGCAATCGAACCCGGCGTCAAGGTGGCGCCGCGCAGCGTCGCCTCGACGGTCACCGGTTCCGGCATCGCTTCCGTCTGGTGCATCTGCATGCGCACACGCCCCGCGAAAAGCGGCCAGAAAGCGGTCCGCCATTCGACGCGGCCCGGCAGCAGCGTCGCACCATTCGCCTGCGCGCCCGCCGCGAGCATGAGCGTCGCGGATCCGTTCCACAGCGAGCCTGCCGGATCGACCAGGTTCACGTGGCCGTGGCTCATGTGCGCGAACCGCGGTGCAATCCAGGCTGCGGGCAGGCGCGCGAGCAGCACGGCGGCGCTCGACACCGCACCCACCAGCAGCCACGGCAATGCCGCGCGCGCGCGTCGTATCCAGTACGTCATACGTTGATATCTCCTGTCGACCAGAGTTAGCGCTTCAGCGCTTACGCTGGTCCCATGCAAAGCTGTCGACCCGAGTTGGCGCTTCAGCGTTTACTCGGGTCCCATGCAGAGCCCAATTGCGCTCACTGCACGTTCGCCGATTGCAGCAACACGTTGAGATCGACCTGGCCATCCGGCTTCTGCGCCATGACGTGCGCCTCGATCACCTCCACCTTGAATTGCTTGCGTACGTCGTTGAGCCATACCGTAACGGCGGCGAACGCCGCATTTTCGAGCTTCACCTGCGCCGTCGTGCCGATCAGTTGCACCTGCGCGCCCTGGAGGCCGTGCTCGTCCAGCGACGCCGTCATCGCATCCTTGAGCGCCGCACCGGCCGGCGCTACGCCTGCCGCCTTGCCCGCGAGCGAGCGCGATTCTTTGGCCTGCGCCGTCATCTGCGCAAGCTCGCGCTGCAAGCGCGGCATACGCTCATGCAACTGCGCGCGGCCGTCAGCGGCAGGCGCCCACAGCACCGACCAGCCAATCGCCACAGCAAGTACCGCGCCGCCCCACGTCAGCAGCACCTTTTCGCGCGCCGTGCGCGATTCCCAGAAACCAGCCCACGCGCCGCTCAAAACGGTTGCCTTCACGATGCGCTCCTGATCGTCCATTTGTCGTTGCTGCTGTCCGCCGTGCCCGCGAGGCCGTTGCGCGCAAGCCGTCCGGCGAGGCCGGTATCGACATTGACGCCAGGCTGGAACGTCACGTCGAGGCGGCGCTCGCGATAATCGAGTGCGGCAATCGCGTTCGCTGGCACGGGACCGAGCGAGCGTGCGAGACCGTCGGCGAGCGCGAGGAAGTCATCGGGTGAAGGCTCGCCCGCGGCCGTGCGCAACTGCTGCAACCCGCGCGTCATCTGCCCTGCCGGATCGAGTACGACGGTGGTGTTCGGAAATGCGTGAAGGAGCGTTTCGGTCATCTGCACCTCGATGGCGTCGCGCTGGCGCGCGAGCATCAGCCATTGAAGATTGGCGCCGACAATCGCCACCGCGAGCGACGCTGCCACAAGCGCGAGCGGCACGCGCAGGCGGCGCAGCGTCGCGCGGTCGAGGCGCCACGGCTGCGCGGCGAATTCGAACTGGCACAGATCGAAACGGCATGCGAGCGCACGCCGCGCAATCGCTTCGAGCGTGAGCGGTTGCGCGCCGGGCAGTACCGCGGCGGACGATTCGCCCGGCAGATCCGATAACGAATAGAGCGCGACGGGTGCGTCGCCGGCCAGTGCCGCGATCGTGGCGGCCGCACCCTCGGCAGGGACCGCGAAACCTTGCTCCGAGGCGCCGCGCACGACGGCGAGTTCGAGCGCCGCGTCCGGCGCGGACAGCGCTTGTTCGGGCGCATCGCCCGCAAGCAGCGCGGGCGCGGTGGACATGACGGGGCCGAACACGCAGACGATCACCGGCTCAACTGCGGGCTCAACTACCGACTCGACTGTCGGCTCAACTGCGGGCTCGACGGCCGCTTCCGGCGCGTGCGTTTCGGGCAGTGGCAGGCAGCGCGCAACGGGCACGGCGCGCAATGCGCGATGCCCAGCCGCCGAAAAACCCTCGACCAGAAAGCGCAACCAGCCGCGATCGATCGCCGCGACGGTATGCCGTCCATCGGCCATCGACTGCGGATCGAGCGCCAGATGGCAAGTCTGCGGATCCTGGATCAGTTGATCCTCGACGACGTTCGGCAGCGCCTGGCGCAGCCGCGGTCCCTTAAGCGGCGGCACGGCGACCTGCATCATCAGCAGGTCGCGCGCGGCGATCAGCAGCACAGTCGACGACGCGCGCGGCAGCAGCGCGAGCGCCGCACGGCCCGTACGTTGCGTGTTGCCTGCCTTGTCGAGCAGCACGAACGGCAGCTCCGGCAACTGCCATTCCTGCGAGTGCACCGCCGGATCTCGCGGCGGCATCAAAACCATCAGCGTGCTCAATCGCACCTCTCTTCGATATTGGATTGCGTCGGATTCATGGTTCGTCGCCCACGCGCACGATGCGCGTCATATGGGTGAGCGGGTCGCGCCAGACGAGCGTCGTGCGGACCACCTCGGCACGCTCGTGGTCCACGCGCGAATGAACGAGGAAATAGCTCGTGTTGACGTCCCACTGTTTCGTGTCAATCGGCGTTTGCGGTATGCCTGCGCCCTGTAGCGCCAGTTGCACGTCGGCCACATTGCGGAAAAACACGTGCTGGCGTCGCGCGACAAACGCCTGCGCGCTCGACAGATTCATGCCGGGCACAGTCGCCGCGATCACTTCCGCGCTCGCCGTGTTCATGTTCACTGCCGTCGTGGACGGCAGGATCGTCACGAACGGACGCAGTCTCTCGACGGCGTCCGGCGTGAAGCCAGGAACGTCGAGCAGTGCATCGACGCTCGTCATCATGAGCGGCGCGACCGCGCTGTTGCTGTCGGCATCGTCGAGGCCCGGGTTGCGGGTGAACGTCGAGGCACCCGCCGCACCACCGGCACCACCGGCACCACCCGCGCCGCCTTGAAGCGGCTGCGCGGTGGAGGTCACGTCCGTCTGAAAGCGTGTCGCCGAATGCATGAGCCCCGAGCGCACATGCACGGCCGTGTTCTTCGCCAGTTGCCCGTTGATGCCGAGCAGTTGCAGCAGGCGCGCGAACGCCTCGATCTGTGTGAGATTGAGCTGGAGCAGACCGGGCGCGGGACTCGACACGAGGTTGCGCAAATTCAGGCGCGCCTGCGCATCCTCGATCGAACCGGCGAGATACGTGGCAGCGCCTTGCTGCGCACGCACGTCGCCGATCTGGCCAAGAAGATCGGACAGGCGCGTCCTCGCGACCGGCACGGCCCACGCGCCGCCGAGCCAGGTGATGGCCGCCGACGTATCGGCTTGCGAGCGCAGCACGAGCCGCGTCCAGTCGAGCGCGCCGCGCGAGATCCACTGTGCCTGCGCGATGAGCCGCTGATTCTCGATGCGACGCAGCTGCACTTGCTGGCGCCACAGCAGGCCCGCAACGAGGATGGCCGAAAGGGAGACGACCAGCATGGCCGTGATGATCCCGGCGCCGCGCTGCGAGGCGCGGCGCGGCCGCCGCAGGGGATACGTTATATGAAGATTCGGCGTACGCATCGTCATCCACCCACCAGAAACACGCGCGTAACGGGCCACTGAAGCGACTGGGCGCTCACGCGCACCTCCAGCCCCGTCACGGCGCGCGGCAGCGGCGCATGGGCGGGCGACGGCACCTTGAGATTGCTGATATTGGCGGCAAGTTGCGCGCCCACGTCCTGCATGTCCGAGATCCAGCCGACCCTCGGCACATAGAACCGGGCGCTGATCGAGTCGACGCCGCCCATCATGGGCAAAGCGCTCCACGTGTCGTTCTCGCCGCCGCGAAGCGCGCGCCCCAGTTCTCCGCGATTCGCAAGCGGCGGCGACGCGTAGCGCACCACACGGCCTTCGTTCAGGCGATAACGCACCACCTGGAGCCGCGGGGCCGCACCGGGCGGCACAGCAAACGCGCGCACGATCTGCAAAACGCCCTCGTTGAGCGAGATCGCGCTCACGCCCGCTTCATCGTCGTCGGCAGCGCGACCGCAATCGATCTGCATCTGGTCGAACATCTGCGCGAACACGCGTTCATCGGCCATCGAACGCGTGATCGTCTCGCGACCCCGGATGATCTGGTCGAGCCCGCGCCACGAGAGGATCGCCACCACGGCGAGAATGGCGATTGCAACGAGCAGCTCGATGAGCGTGAAGCCGCACGCCCGCTTACCCAGTGTGACGCGTGCGCGCTTACAGGGATCGGTTCGTCTCATTGCCGAGCACCGTAACGAGTTGCGCAAGATTTCCTGTTCGGCCGGGCGTCGTGACCGACACCTCCACACGACGAAATACCGGATTGGGCGACTCGCTCACCGTCTGCGTGCACATGAGCGGCAGCGCGGCCTGGGAGCAGTCGAAGCTCCGCTCGCCGAGCGCGGGCCACGCGTGATCGAGACGCAACTGGGCGAGTGCGTTGTCGGCGCTCCAGCCCGCGAGCAGGCGCTCGTGCAGATCCGCCTCGCTCGCGGCAAGACTGCCCACGGCGCGCAGCGACGCGACCAGCGCGATGGCGATGATCGACAGCGCGACAAGCATTTCGATCAAGGTGAAGCCCTGGATGCGGCCGTGGATGTGATTTTGAATGCGCACCGCGCGGAAGGAGCGTTGGGAGATCGACATGTTCAGCGCACCTCGAAGCGGCCATTGCCGGTGCCGACGATCGTCACGCGCCCGGCTGAGGAAAAGAGCGTCACCTCGACAGGCGCGTCCACGGCTTCGGTACCGAATACAAGGCGACTCGCGTGCGTAGCGTCACCGCTGCCGGAATACGCAATTGCGGCCCCCGTCACACCGCCTTCCCATTGACGCGGGCCGAGAAGATCGTCGCGCAGCACACGCCAGCCATCCTCCGTGCGCACGTCGAAACGAAATCCGCCCGTAACGGGCTGCCACGCGATGGGCCTTGCGCGCACCTGGGCCTCGTCGCCCGCCGATTCGAACAACAGCGCAACGCGTTCGGCCTCCTCACGCAGATCGCTGCGCGGATTGCGCGAGACCGTCAGCGACGCGACCGAAACCAGCAAACCCGCAATGAACAGCACCACCAGCATCTCGAGCAGCGTAAAACCCGCCGAGCGCCTGAGCCGTGTCGAACGCGTGCGCATGGATCGCCCTTATTGCCAGGATCCGACGTCGGCGTTGTTGCCTTCGCCTCCGGGCTTGCCGTCGGCGCCATAGCTGAAGACGTCAACCTCGCTGTGCAGGCCTGGATTGAGATACGCGTACGCGTTGCCCCACGGATCGTTCGGCAGGCGCTCGACATAGCCGCCGTCTTTCCAGTTGCCGGGCACGGGGTCGGTGGACGGCTTCTTCACCAGAGCCTCCAGGCCCTGCTCCCCGGTTGGATAGCGGCCGTTGTCGAGCCGGTAGAGCTTGAGCGCCTGCATGATCGTCCCGATGTCCTGGCGCGCGGCGACACGTCGCGCGTCGTCGGGCCGGCTCATGATCTTGGGCACGATCAGCGCAGCAAGAATGCCCAGGATCGTGATCACGACCATGATTTCGATCAGCGTGAATCCTCGACTGCGGCGCTTGTGACCTCGCGCCGATGCCGTGCGCAAACGCGCAGTATGTAAAACGTTCATCGAATCGGACTCCTAAAACTACTGATGTTTACTGTTTCATCACGGTTATTGCGACTCAATTTACGGCGCTATACTCCAGGTCATGCGAACTATCAATCGACTTATGGCCCCGACATCACGCCACCTGCTCACACTCGCCGCCTTCGCAGCCCTGTGCGCCACCTCGACTCACTGGGTCGTCACACTCGCCACAACGCGTGCTCGACCGGTCGAAGCCGCCGCCGCCGAAGCCCCGGTATCGCTCAACGAAGCCTCCAGGCTGTTCGGCGGCACGCCACAGAAGCGCGTCACGCAGAACATCCACCTCTTCGGCATCCTCGCACTTGAGCAAGGCGCCGCGGCCATCGTCAGCACCGACGGCGAACCTGCGAGAGCCGTCTCGCTGGGCGGCGCGCTCGGTCAAGACACTACGCTCGCCGAAGTGCGCCCGCGCTCGATCGTCATCGACCGCCACGGCGCGAACTCCGAAATCTTTTTGCCCGCCAACAGCGCCGGTCCCACCATCTACGTGCGCTGACGCGCCGCTGCCGCTGTCGCCGTCGCTGTCGATAACGCAATCGATAACGCAACCGCTACCGCACGAGGTTGTTCAACTCGATGATCGGCAGCATCACAGCCAGCACGATCACGAGCACCACGCCGCCCATCGCCAGAATCAGCAGGGGTTCAAGCAGGCTCGTGAGAAACATCGTGCGGCGCTCGAGCTCCCGCGCTTCGCCTTCGGCTGCGCGGTCCAGCATCGTCGTCACGTCGCCGGTCGCCTCGCCCGAACGGATCAGGTGGACGAGCACCGGCGGAAACGTCCTCGTATTGCTCAATGCGCGCGAGAGCGACGTGCCTTCTCGCACGCGCACGATCGCTTCGTCGACGTTGGCGCGCATCGCCTTGTTCGACAGCGTCTCGCCCGCTGCCTGCAATGCGCGCAGGATCGGCACGCCCGCGGCGCTCAGGATGCCGAGCGTGCTCGCGAAGCGCACCGTGTTGTAGCCACGCACGAGCTTGCCCGCGAGCGGCGCGCCAAGGAGCCAGCCGTCGAACGCCAGACGCGCAGCCGGCTGCCGCAGGATCGCGCGCACGATCCACGCGGCAAGCGCCACAGCGATGAGCACGACCCACCACCAGTGCCGCACGAACCCCGAGAGCGCCATCATCACGACGGTGAGCAGCGGCAACGCCTGCTTCGTGCTCGCGAACACGTTGACGACCTGCGGCACCACGTAGCTCAGCAGGAATGTGACGATGGCGAACGCGATGATCGTGACAATCGCCGGGTACGTGAACGCCAGCACGATCTTCTGCTTGAGCGCGTTGCGCTGCTCGATGTAGTCGGCGAGCCGCGAGAGCACGATGCCGAGCTTGCCGGTGTGCTCGCCCGCGGCGACGATGGCGCGATAGATGTCCGGAAAATCGCGCGGATGTTGCGCGAGCGCGTTCGCAAACGAATGACCGCCGAGCACTTCGGCGCGGATCGCCGCCATCAGTTCGCGAATGTAGTCGCGCTCCGCCTGTTCGGTGAGCACCGCGAGCGCCTCGCCGAGCGGCAATCCGGCGACGAGCAGGCTCGCAAGCTGGCGCGTGAGAATCGCCTGCTCCCGCTGCGACAGACGCCGCCCGAGCGCGAGCCGCGCTTCGCGTGCGCCGCGCGTGCGGCTCGCGGCCGGTTCGACGACGAGCGGCGTGAGCCCCTGGCCGCGCAATTGCGTGCGTGCGCCGCGTGCGCTGTCGGCTTCGAGGACGCCCTTTTGCGGCTTGCCCGCCGCGTCGATTGCTTCAAAACGAAATGCTGGCATCGTGGTTGGCGGCCCCGCTTATTTGAAGTCCATCATGCGCCGCCCGTGACGCGCAGCACTTCTTCGAGCGAAGTCGTGCCCGCATCGAGATAGCGCGCGGCGTCCTCGCGCAGCGTGCGCATGCCTTGTGCGCGAGCGGCTGTGAGAATCTCGGCGTCGGCGGCCTGGCGATGGATAAGCGCGCGGATCGGCTCATCGATGGGCAGCAGTTCGTACACGCCGCGCCGCCCCGCGTAGCCCGACTGGCGGCAGCGCTCGCACCCCACCGGATGCCAGCGCTGGCCACCATCCGCTTCGGCGCGCATTTGCCGGCACGCGGGGCAGAGCTGCCGCACGAGCCGCTGCGCCAGCACGCCGAGCAGCGACGAAGCGAGCAGATACGGCTCGACCCCCATGTCGGTGAGACGCGTGACGGCGGAAGCGGCGTCGTTCGTGTGCAGCGTCGCGAGCACGAGGTGGCCGGTCAGCGACGCCTGCACGGCGATCTGCGCGGTTTCCAGATCGCGTATTTCGCCGATCATGATGATGTCCGGATCCTGGCGCAGGATCGAGCGCAGCGCACGCGCGAACGTCATGCCGATGCGCTCGTTCACCTGGGTCTGGCCGATCCCCGCGAGGTCGTACTCGATCGGATCCTCGACGGTCATGATGTTCGTGGTCGCCGTCTCGAGCCGCGACATCGACGCATAAAGCGTGGTCGTCTTGCCCGAGCCGGTCGGCCCCGTCACGAGCACGATGCCGTGCGGCTTCGCGATCAATGCGTCGAACTGCTTCAGTGTGTCCCCTGCCATGCCGAGCGTTTCGAGATTCAGCCGCTGCGCGTCTTTTTCGAGCAGACGCAACACTGCACGCTCGCCGTGACCGGTCGGCAGCGTCGAGACACGCACGTCCACGGGCCGCCCGCCCACGCGCAGCGTAATGCGGCCGTCCTGCGGCAGGCGCTTTTCGGCAATGTCGAGCTGCGCCATGATCTTGATGCGCGAGATCAGCGCGCCATGCAGCGCCTTCTTCGGGCGCACGACGTCGCGCAGCGTGCCGTCGACGCGAAAGCGCACGACGCACGCATGCTCGAACGGTTCGATGTGAATATCGGACGCCTGCTCGCGCGCGGCCTGCGTGAGCAGCGCGTTGATCATGCGGATGATCGGCGCGTCGTCTTCCGACTCCAGCAGATCCTCCACCTCGGGAATGTCCTGCATCAGACGCGACAGATCGACTTCGCCCTCCACCTCGCCGACCACCTGCGCCGCGCTGCCGTCCTGGCGCGCGTAGGCCTGGTTGATCGCATGCGTGAGGTCGTCGGCGGGCAGACGCACGAAGCGAAGCGCGCCGAAATTACGCGCGACCTCGGCGATTGCGGCACTGGCCGTGTGCTCGCCGATCCACACTTCGAGGCCGTCCGCATGTTGCTGGGCAATGAGGATCTGCCCGCTCTTCGCGAAGCCGTAGGGCACGAGGCGCGCGGCGAGCGGCGACGGTGCCTCGCGCGTAGTCGTGTGCTGCGTATGCGTATGCGTGGTCGATTCCGCCGCTTGAAGGGCATTCACTGTTGCGCTCCGTGGCCGTCATCGGGCTCGCCGGGCTGGCGCGTCGTCTGGCTCAGGTCAAGGAGGTTCTGCGCGGGCGCTGCGCCCAGGCTCGGACCCGGCGGCGCCGGCGGCAAAATCGGCACGTTTTTGTCCCGGATGAGACGGTTGTCGGTTTGATAGCCGTTCTGCAGTCCGCGCATGTAGTCGTAGCGGCCCATCGAAATCGCCCGGCTCGTCGCCTCGTCGCGCACGATCACCGGCCGCAGGAACACCATCAGATTGCTCTTCGAACGCGTCTTGTTCTCCGACCGGAACAACTGGCCGAGCAGCGGAATGTCGCCAAGCAACGGCACCTTGCTGGTGCCGCCCGCATACTGGTCCTGCATCAGCCCGCCGAGCACGATGATCTCGCCATCGTCGGCGAGCACCGTCGACGAAATCGAGCGCTTGTTGATCGTCACGCCGCCGGGATGGTTGATCGTCGTTTTGTCGACGGTCGAGGCTTCCTGGTAGAGCTGCAGCTTCAGGATGCCGTCTTCGGTGATTTGCGGCCTCACGTGCAGCGTCACGCCCACGTCGATGCGCTCGAACGTATTGAACGCCGTCACCGACGGTTGCCGTATTGGCGGTCGGCGTTGCATACGAGCCCGTCACGACCGGCACGTTCTGGCCCACCACGATCTTCGCTTCCTGGTTGTCGAGCGTGATGAGATTCGGCGTGGAAAGCACGTTCGCGTCGGACGACGTCGAGAGCGCCTGCAGCAGGCCGCCCAGGCCGAACACATTGCCGAAGCGGTGCAGCAGGCCGATGTTCAGCCCGTTTGGCAACAGACCCTGCCCCCCGGCAGCCAGGGCCGCCTCCGGGTTGGCGGCGATGAGGGCGCCGCGCGCCGTCAGGTCGACAATGCTTGAACTGCCCGAGCCGAAATTTGAGCCGCCGTAGACGCCGTTATTCCCGTTGTCTCCCATCAGCGCGCCCTGCCACTGGATGCCGAGGTTCGCTCCGGTGTTCGCGGACAGCTCGACGACCAGCGCCTCGATGTAGACCTGCGGACGGCGCACGTCGAGCTGGTCGATGACGCTTCGCAGGTTGCGATAGACGGGTTCCGGCGCGGTGACGATGAGCGAGTTGGTCGCCGCATCGGCCTGGATCATGCCGCCGCCGCTGTTGTCTTCGCCGCCTCCGGGTAACGAAGCGCCGTTGCCGCCTGACGAGGCGCCACCCGACATCGGATTACTCGACTTCGCGTTGCCGCCGCCAAACGAGCCGGGCAACGGAGGCAGGCCGGACGTGCCGGTCGACGAATCGTTGCCCGCGTTCTCATTGAAGAAATTCGCCGTGCCGCCCGACGAGCCCGAATCGCCGCCCTTGCCCAACATGCCGCGCAGGGTTTTGGCGAGCTTCACGGCGTCGGCATTGTGCAGCCGCACGACGTGCATGTTGCCCGGCTGAGCCGTGGGCGCATCGAGTTGTTTCGCCAGTTTTCTCGCCGTCGCAAGCCGTTGCGGAGTCGAGGCGCGCAAGATCAGCGAATTGGTGCGCGCGTCGGCGCTGAGCGACACTTTCAGCGTCGGATCCGAGCCGCCGATCGCGCCCGGATCGAGCAGCTTCGAAAGCTGTGCCGCGATATCCAGTGCGTTGGCGTTGTGCAGCGGCACGATCTCCAGCTGCTGCCCTGCGGCCGTGTCCACGCCCGCGATGATCGATGCGATGCGCCGCACGTTGTCGGCGTAGTCGGTGACAACGAGCGTGTTGTTCGCCGGGTAGGCCGCGATGGTGTTGTTCGGGGAAATCAACGGGCGCAGGACCGGCAAGAGGCCGTTGGCCGATTCGTTGCGTAGCGTGAATACCTGCGTGATGACCTGATCGCCCTTCGCTGTCGGCGTATCGCCGACGTAGGTTGGCACGCCCTGCAACTTGGCATCCGCCTCCGGTACGACCTTCAATACGCCGTGGTCTTGAACCAGCGCGAAACCTTGCATGCGCAGCGCCGCCTGCAACGTTTTGAGCGCCTGGTCGATCGGAACGGCGTTTTCGGACGTCAGGTTGATCTGGCCTTTGACGCGCGGGTCGACCAGGATCGTATTGCCCGTTGCCGCGCCGATTGCCTTGGCGACCAGATCGATATCCGCGTTTGCGAAATTGAGATTGACCTGTGCGTTTGCTGTACAGACTGTCAGTACACCTGAGAATAAGAGCGACTTGAAAAGGCGCCGAAGCGCGGGTTGGGTATAGCGCATTATTTCTTGGTGTTGACGACTACGTATTTGCAGTCACGTGGATAAATCACCGGAACATGCTCATCGTTACCGCCGTGGGCGGCACGATTATTTTGCCAATCGAGGCATCGCGGCGGGCGGGTGTCCGGTACATCCCGGCTGAGCGACCGCGCGGATAGTCGCGAAGCGTACCACACGCTCCCATGAGCGTATAGGCGACTCTTTTTTGCACTGCGAATCAGGCAGAGATTCGGGCAGGGATCGAGGTCAATGGGCCTGTCGGATTTTTGTGTTCCTTGTTTCTACGATAGCGACATCTGACCGGAGTCCGTTATACGCACATCGTTATCGCTGTCGAAACCCGCGACTGTCACCTCGTGCGCGGCGTTCAGGACTATGCCGACGCGTGCGCTCGCAATGCGGCGCGCGATGCGTCCGCAAGGCGGGAAACGTCGCGGCCTTCCCCGCGGAAAACAAGATGATCGCGTTCGCCTGGCTTCGTGTCTATAATTGAGCGCTTACTCACTCTATATCGATTCAGGACGCGATGGCCCGCCCTCTCAGCCCGGAAAAACGCAATGCCTTACTGCTCGCGGCGACGCATGCCGTCGCCGAACAGGGCGTACTGGCCACGACGGCAAGCATTGCCCGGCGCGCCGGCGTCGCCGAAGGAACGCTGTTCACCTACTTCGAGAACAAAGAGCTGCTGTTCCAGGAACTGTATCTGCACGTCAAGCACGAACTGGCCGACGCCGTCATGCCCGACTATCCTCATCAGGCCGATTACCGGCATCGGCTGGAGCATGTCTTCCAGCGTTATGTGAGCTGGGGTCTGAGCAATACGGCCGCGCGACTCGCCGTCGCGAGACTCTCGGCTTCGGTGCAGTTGCTGGATGGGACCCGGGCACAAGGCATGGAGCCGTTCCAGGCCGTGTCGGGAATGATCGAGGATGCCGTGCAAAGCGGCGTCCTGGTGAACGCACCGATCGCGTTTCTTTATTCGATTATCGAGCGCATTGCCGATACCACGATCGAATACGTCGACAGGCAACCCGCCGATGCCGACCGTTACCGGCAGTTGGGGTTTCACGCTGTATGGCGGGCAATCACGCCATAAAATTTTGTCTGTTAATTGAGTGCGTACGCGCTCACCTTAAAGGAGAAGTCACTATGTCCACGCAGAAATGGTTCATTACCGGCGCATCCGGCGGTCTCGGGCTCGCGCTTACGCAGAAAGTGCTGGCCGAAGGGCATCATGTGGTCGCAGCCGTGCGCCGCGTCGAAGCGTTGCAGTCGCTTAAACAAGCCTGGCCGGATCGGCTCGAAGTGGAGTCGGTGGACGTGACCCGTCCCGAGCAGGTGCAGGCCGTCGCGGCGCGCCATTCCGATGTCGATGTGGTCGTCAACAACGCGGGCGGCGCCGTCATCGGCGCGATGGAGGAATTGAGCGAAGCGGACATCCAGCATCAAATCGCGCTGAATCTGCTGGGCCCCATCCATGTCACGCGTGCATTCCTCGGCGCAATGCGCGCGAGAAAACAAGGCACCTTCATTCACGTCACCAGCGTCGGCGGACGTGCTGGCTTTCCGAGTGGCTCGATGTATCACGCTGCAAAGTTCGGCCTCGAAGGTTTTGCCGAAGCCGTGAGCCAGGAAATCGCCGGATTCGGCATCAAGACCATCATCATCGAGCCGGGCTCCATCAAAACGGACTTCGTGGCCAATATTCGCTGGGCGAGAGAAATCGACGCCTATAAAGACGGCGTCGTCGGTAAACTGCGCCAGCAGATCAAGGCAGTCGGCGATGAATATGCTTCGGGCGATCCCGTGAAAATGGCAGGCGTCATTTATACGGTCAGTCAGATGCAGGAGCCGCCGTTGCGTACCGTTCTCGGCGGAGACGCCTACGCTTTGCTGGAAGCGAGCTATACGCGCAGCCTCGCCGAACTGCAGGCCCAAAAGGATCTCGCCAGTTCAGTGATGTTCGCGGGCAAGCAAGGATTCACCGCCCAGTGAGCATGGCGCTGCATTCAACGGGCATCTGAATTTGCAGCCGCAACGAAGTGGCGCGTTCGTTACGCGCCCTGCCCACCCTTCCCACCCTTCAATTTCACACGCGTAATCCGCGCGTGCGAAACGGCATCCACGAATCCGGTTCAGGCGACGCGCAACGACTTGTCAGACATGATCCGGATGATGGCCTGATCGGTATGTTTCATCGGCTGCGTCACCAGTCTGCACAGGTTATCGATTGTGTCCTCAACGTTCTCGCACACAATCCCGTCCGCCGAACTCGCACGAATATTTTGCCCAGCCAGCAAGACGGAACGGAAGGCGCTATTGACGGACGTCGAAACCTTCATCGCGCAGGTATTGGACGCGCCATCGCAAATGATCCCGCTGATGTCGCCGACCATATTGGACACCGCGCATTCCAGCACGCCGAAATCCTTCGAGAACAGCCAGCTCATTCCCGCCGCCGCGCCCATGGCCGCGGTCGTCACGGCGCACAGTGCCGAAAGGCGCGTATAGCGGGCATGAATGGAGATCGCAACCAGATGCGAGAGCGCAAGCGCGCGCGCCAACGCCTCGTCGCCGGCTTGAAGATGCTCCGCAACGGTGACGACAGGCATCGTGGCGGCAATGCCCTGATTGCCGGAGCCGAAATTCGTCATCGCGGGCAGCGTGGCGCCGCCCATGCGTGCATCCGACGCACTGGTCGCATCGATCACGATCCTGTTGAGCAGATCGTCCTGCATGAGTCCCTGCGAGATGGCGTCCCGCAGTGTTCCGCCTACGTTGAGGCCATAGCGCGCCCGTCGCCCTTCGGCGGAGAGTGCGCTGTTCATTTTTGCCGCTTCAAGAATGAAAGCGATGTCGTCGAAGTCGACCGAACTGGCGAACTCAAAAGCATCGCGAAGGGTAAACGCCGGAAGGGCAGCGTCGGCGCTTCCTGTAGAGCGTGCGGGACGATCGATCCTGACATGATGATCGACCGCCAGGTACGTGACGTTGGTGTGTCCGCCATTCACGATCACCCTGCACTGCCTGTTCTCGCCTTTCAGCGTGAGATCGACGTGGAGAAATTCGTGGGTTGCTTTTTGCTCGATGGCGATCTGGCCGTCGCTCACCATCAGATTGGCCTGGGCGACTTGCTGAAGCGTGACCTTGCGGAAAACTTCCAGCCCCGCGTCCGGATCGCCTCCGATCGAGCCGATGGCTGCCGCAAGCGCCACACCGCTCGAACCCGTGCCCGGGATGGTGACCCCCATCGCGTTCTTGTACAGATTCTCGGACACCGTGCCCGTAATCCCGGTGACAGGTTCACCCAGGTGCTGCGCCGCGACCGCTGCTGCAAATGCAATCGCGACCGGCTCCGTGCATCCCAGCGCCGGCGACACCTCGCGTTTTAACCACTGAATCAGTACTTGTGCATCCATAGTCGTGCTTCTGCTGCTTCTGTTTCCGAGACGCAAAATTATATGTTCTTCAACGAGAATAGTTATTCCAAGTTTCTCCTTGCGCAGGCGAAATAATAGAAATTATTTCCGCGCGGTTTGCCCCATACTTCCGGCGCTGTCCCGATACTGCGCGCATGCGCGCACGAAAGGGTTTGTCCCCATAGGCCGAATCCGCGCCTCGTGCGGCATAAGCGCACCCATGCGACGAAGGCCGGCAGGTCATGACGTCGGGTGCCTTCATTCAGCCGTCACGGCCCGAAGCAGTATCGGTAGTATCATTGCGAACCTAAATCAATATAAGGGACTCACGAAGTGTACAAGTTGCCTCTTACCAGCCTGGCCGCCGCCGCCGCGCTTTCTTTCGCACTGTGCAATACCGCATCGGCCGACACGATCGTCAAGATCGGTCACGTCGCACCGCTCACGGGTGGCTCGGCCCACCAGGGCAAGGACAACGAAAACGGTGCTCGCCTCGCGATCGAGGAGATCAACAAGAAGGGCCTCGTGATCGGCGGCCAGAAAGTCACGCTCCAGCTCGACCCGCAAGACGACGCAGGCGATCCGCGTCAGGCGACGCAGGTTGCGCAGAAGCTGGTGGACGACAAGGTCGTTGCCGTCGTAGGCCACGAAACGTCGGGCACGTCGATTCCCGCTTCGCAGATCTATAGCGCTGCCGGCATCGTCCAGATCTCGCCGTCGGCGACGAATCCGAAGTACACGCAACAAGGCTTCAAGACGACGTACCGCGTCGTCGCAACCGACGCGCAGCAAGGTCCGGCGCTGGCGAATTACGCCGCGAAGGCAATGGGCGTGAAGAAGGTCGCGATCGTCGACGATTCGACCGCTTATGGTCAAGGCCTCGCGCAGCAGTTCGAAGTGGCCGCGAAAGCCGCGGGTCTGACCGTCCTGTCGCATGACGCGACGAACGACAAGGCCGTCGACTTCCGCGCCATTCTGACGAAAATCAAGGGCGAAAACCCCGACGCGATCATGATCGGCTCGATGGACGCCACGGGCGGCCCGTTCGCCAAGCAGGCGAAGCAGCTCGGTCTGCGCGCGAAGATTCTCTCGGGCGACGGCGTGTGCACGGCAAACATCGCCGATCTGGCCGGCACGGCCGCCGACAACATCATCTGCTCGGTTGCCGGCATCGGCCTCGACCAGATGGCTGGCGGCGCGGCGTTCGCGTCGAAGTACAAGCAGCGCTATAGCCAGGACGTCGTGCTGTATTCGCCGTACACGTACGATGCTGTCTATATCATCGCCGACGCAATGAAGCGCGCGAACTCGGTCGAACCGGCGAAGATCCTCGCCGCCATGCCGACGACCGACTACAAGGGCGTGATCGGCGAAACGACGTTCGATGCCAAGGGCGACCTGAAGAAGGGCATCATCTCGATCTACGGCTATAAGGACGGCAAGCGCCAGTTCATCAACAAGGTTTCGATGTAAATCGAACCTCGATTCACGCGGCTAAATCAGGCCACAGAATCAGGCCGCATGCGCGAGAAGCGCATGCGGCTTTTTTTAATGTAGCCGGGCGAGAAGAGGAAACGGCTTACATGGCCGCTTCGAAAATGGCGATGACCTGCGCAAGCGTTGCCTTGCGCGGATTGGTCAGCACGCACGCGTCTTTCTGCGCGTTGCTCGCCATCACTTCGTGATCCTCAGATTTCACGCCGAGGCCCGCCAGACCCGACGGGATGTTGATAACACGCGGGAGACAAACGGCGACTGCCCTGATTCGACATACGCTGCCCGGGACACCGTTCCAGAATTTCACATGTCGCACGTTACATGTCACATGCGCGGCAGGTTGTTCATGGTCATCGACTCAACACCGCGATCAGTTTCTCGCGAGCGGCGTGATATTCCGAGCCTGCAATACCGTGATTCATCGCAGCCCCCAGAAGCGAGGTCTGCAATTCAGGATCGATCATTCTGAACGGCAAGACCGGTGTGTGCCCATCGGAAAATTCGAGTACGCGGGACTGCGCCGATCCAAACAGCAACTGCACGTGAGACTCCCAGATCAGCAGCTTCGCAAGCTTCGCGAGGTACCCCCTGGGATACATCCGGTCGGGTATCTGGTAAGTCGCGCCATGCAGCCGTATCCAGTCGGTAAAACGGGCAGCCGGCATCGGCCGCGCAACGGCGTACCCCTGAACCGCATCGGCACCGAGCAACGCGACCGCATCGATCAGATCAACGCTCTCGACACCTTCCACTACGACGGACTTGCCGAGCGCATGACACAGATTGGTCAGCTGGTAGATCGAACTGAGCACATCGATGGGGGTGCGTTCGACACCCTGAATCAGACTGCGATCGAGTTTGATCACATCGAATGGCAATGCGCGCAGACGATCCAGGCTGCTGTGCCCGGCGCCCAGGTCGTCCTCGGCCAGCTTGATGCCGAGCGATCTGAATTTTTCCAGACCGTAGCGTTCGCAATCGCTCGTGCCCGTGCCCGACGTTTCCAGCACTTCGAGCATCAGCCGTTGCGGCCGGCTGCCGTATCGGCGCAATGCCTCACGGGTGATGTCGTAATAGCGCGGATCGAACAGCGCCTCGGCCGGAAGATTGGCCGAAACCAGTATGTCGAGCCCTTCGCGCAGCCAGCGATTCTGCTGACTCAATACCTGATGCAGCCCCTGCGTATAGACCACAACGAAATCTTCACGCGACAGACACGGAAAGAACTTGCCGGGCGACAGCGTATCGTCGCCGTCGCGCAGGCGGACCAGCGCTTCGGCACGATCCACGCGCCCCGAACGCAGATCCCGGATCGGTTGATAGTGCATTTCGAGCGCGGATGTCCCGATGAGGCCCGCCCAGCGCTGCCGCGTGGACCACGGCAGTGCCTGCGAGGTTCGCGAGCCGCTCTCGACGCGTGCAATCGCAAACGTCATCACCGCCTGCACCTGGCGGATAAACGAGGCCTGCTCAGCCGACGAATAGCCCCCAGGCAAATCGCTGTACAACGACAGCACCGTGCTCGGCGTGCGATCGGGCGGGCACAGCGGAATCGCCACGCTGGAGCGAATGCCGTGTCGCCGTGCGATTTCGCGCCACGGCCCCATCCTCTGATCGGTTTCGAAATTGATGCAGCGCTCGACCTGTCCGCCGAGCCACGCTCGCCCGGTCGGCCCCTGCCCCTGCGGCCCTGCTCCTTTCATGACCACGCTGGAATCCGTGGCCTCGATGTCGGCGAAATACGCCTTCAGCCGGTCACCGGAAACGGATTCGAAACGGAAAATGCCCTCGACGCCCGGGCGGCCAAACGAACAGCCGACGCTGCCATCGAGCGCACCGAGGATGGTCGCGGCCTTGTCGATCAGATCGGTGTGACTGGTGGCGCTCCACGCGAGTTCGGTCGTGCGCAGCAACACCTCTCGCGAGTTTTCCCACACCAGCCGCGACGCTTCTATCTGCCAGGTCAGACAGCGGCTCAGCCGCCGGGACAGCACGGCCAGCGCGAAGTGATGCGTGTTCGCATCGACACGGCGGCTCACCACGGCTTGCAGCAGTTCCTGGCTGTGCGCGAGATCCCGGGCATTCATGCCGAAGAGCGTATGTATACGTCCCGCTCGCATGCTGCTGGCGCGATGCTTGCTGGCGGTCAAGCCGGCGGATGCCGACAGCATCAGGTGCCCTGCTTGACGCCGTTTCAGATGAACCAGCTCCGTTTGCGCAAGACTCCGAATCAGCTTGCCCACGCCCTTCAAGTCACTGAGCTGCTCGTAGAACTCGTCGATGAGGATCTCGACGTCAGGTTGCAGTACCTCCGCGAGCGCCGCCATCTCCGGCGCCAGATCGTCGCCATACAGATACGCAACCTCGTCCAGCTGGATCGCGCCCGGCATCTCCCGGCTATCGTGGAAGCCCGGCGCGCCGGACTGGCCTTGCGGAACGTCCTCCGACCGGAGCCGCGGCCCGACCACCCTGTTTCGCCCCGTACGTTTGGCTTCATACAGGCAGCGGTCCGCCCGTTCGATCAGGTCCTCGAATGAATCTTCGGCATGTTCGTCTGAATTCGATACGCCGATGCTGACGGTCAGCGTGGTCTTCACGCCGGGGGCTTTCGCGTGCAGTTCCTCCTCGATCGTGAGCCGGATCGATTCGGCAACCGCAATCGATTCGCGTGGATCGGCGTCCTGTAGCACCACGCAAAATTCCTCTCCACCGTAGCGGCCCGCAATATCTCCCGGATGCGGCACGCCACCCGCAATGCAGTTGGCGATCAGGCGCAACGCCTTGTCGCCGGCCAGATGTCCGTGGGTATCGTTGTATCGCTTGAAGTGATCGACATCGATCATCAGCACACCCACGCTCGCACCCGCACGGCGCGTCTGCGCGAGGATGCGCCCGGCCTCCCGTTCGAGCATGCCGCGATTCGGCAATCCGGTCAGTGCGTCGAAATACGCGAGCCGCTGCAGGCTGCTGTGTGTGTCCTCAAGCTCGAAGGCCAGCGAGCACAACCGAAGACACGCCTCGGCGAGCTTCACGTGAGCGTCGCCCGGCTCGCCTGGCTGCCTGAAATAGAACGCGAGACTGCCCAATACCCGACCGCTTTGATCTTTGACCGGATGCGACCAGCACGCGCGCAGACCCAGCGGCTCGACCAGATGCGCGAGCATGCGCCAGTTCGGGTCCTCGCGAATATCGCGCGTGAGCACTGCCTCGCCCGACATCATGGCGGGGCCGCAGGTTCCGGTTTCGGGTCCGGCCAGCATGCCGTCGAGCGCCGCGTCGTAACCGGACGGCAGACTCGGGGACGGGATCGGGCGCATGCGTCTGTCGCTATCGAGCCTGACTGCCGCCAAGACGACATCGGGCGCCATACGCTGAACTTCGCTGCACAGCACGTACATCGTTTCGCCCAAAGGCGGATTGCCCGTCATGGCGGACAACATGACGTCCTGCAACGCCAGCAGGTTCAATTCCATTTCACCTCAAGTCCCTGCCTGTTGCCGGACGAACTTTCCCCGTGTCCACGAGGAATCGCTAACGACATCGACGCACGGACCCGCCGTGCGCCTGTTCGTGCAAAAGTTGTATCGACCTGTCCTTCGGTCATGATCATTCGCCTCCAGAGCGTCCGGGCGCACGCGGCCCTGTTTTGATGCGCCAGCCAGATGCTGTCCGGCGCGCATGACAGTTGAATCGATCTGTCCATGCCAATTTCTTGCCTGCCCCGCCAGCCAGCCTGGGGCGATACCCTGGGGTGAGATCCCGGTGCGAGACTTCTTTCCCGGCAATGGCGCTTCGTCGCTCTCCTCTGAATTGTCACTTCGGCAAATGAATGCAAGCACACGCTGGTTGCGTATGCACGTAGTTATACAGGGAAACGATTCACCCGTTCGGTTAACGGAGCCTCTGCGTAAAATGTTAGAAAAAAATGGGGCGTGTTTTGCGTTACGTCACGAAATGATCCGCAAACCAGGTAAAACGTTGACAATTCCAATGCGCAGCCATTGCATTTTTCGTGCAAAATCTGGCGGCGCTATTTTTTCATAACGAATAGATATCCTGATCAATCGTCAGGACGTCACGCGTCAAACGCCACCGTTGGGTGTTCTCCCCCGAAGCGACTATTTCGTCGCTACGAGGAAGAAGCGTCGCAATCTTATGCAGCTAACGGCGAGCGACAAAGCGGGCGACGAGGCGGGCGCAAACCATCGAGCCCGCCGTCGCGTGTGCGCCCATCGGGGCGCACACGGTTATCGCATGCGGCCGTTCGCCAAATAGCGCTGATGCCAGGACAGCGCCTCGCCGAGCAGATGCGGCGTGTGCTTGCCGACGCTGTCGCGGCTGGCGCGCTCGAAGTAGTCTTCGAGGAGCGGACGATAGTCGGGATGCGCGCATTGGGAGATGACCGCCTTGGCGCGCTGCTTGGGAGAGAGCCCGCGCAGATCCGCAAGGCCCTGCTCGGTCACGATCACGGTCACATCATGTTCCGTGTGGTCCACGTGGCTTGCCATCGGCACGATGCACGAAATCGCGCCGTTTTTCGCGGTACTCGGCGTCACGAAGCACGACATGAAGCCATTGCGCGCAAAGTCGCCCGACCCGCCAATGCCGTTGATGATCGACGTGCCCGCGACGTGCGTGGAATTGACGTTGCCGTAGATATCCGCTTCCACCATGCCGTTGATGGCGATGCAACCCAGACGCCGCACCAGTTCGGCATGGTTCGACATTTCCTGCGGACGCAAGACGATGCGGCTGCGATAGTGGTCGATATTGCGCTGGAATTCTTCGACGCCCTCGGGACTCAACGAGAGCGCAGTGGCCGAAGCGACGCGCATCGTGTCCGTGCGGATCAGGTCCAGCATGCCGTCCTGAATCACTTCGGTGAATGCGGTGAGGCCTTCGAAGCCGCCGTCGCGCAGGCCGGTGAGCACCGCGTTGGCGATATTGCCCACGCCCGACTGCAGCGGCAGCAACTCCGGCCGCAGGCGTCCGCGCGAAATCTCGTGGCGGAAAAATTCGACGAGATGCCCGGCGATGCGCGCGCTGGTATCGTCCGCCGGAGCGAAGCGGCCGAGACGGTCCAGCGCGTGAGTTTCGACAACCGCCACCACCTTCGCGGGATCGACGCGCAGATACGGCTCGCCGATGCGGTCGCCGGGCGCGACGAGCGGAATCGGCTTGCGGTCGGGCGGCAGCGCCGTGCCGTAATAAATGTCGTGCATGCCGTCGAGTCCGGCCGGCTGATTCGAGTTCACCTCGATGATCACCTTCTTCGCCAGATCGAGCCACGTCTTGTTGTTGCCCACCGAGGTCGACGGAATCAGACGGCCGTCGGGCAGGATGCCGGCAACCTCGACCACCGCCATGTCGATTTCGCCGAGAAAGCCGAACCACGCATACTGCGCCACCTGCCCGAGGTGGATGTCCATGTACTCGATTTCGCCGCGATTGATGCGGGCGCGCAGTTCCGGATCGCTCTGATACGGAAGACGAAAATCGATTCCGCCGACTTTGGCGAGCGCCCCATCAAGTTCCGGCGCAGTCGATGCGCCTGTAAGCACGCGAATTGCAAAGCGCTCTCCCCGCGCGTGAGCCTCCTCGATCACCCGAGCGAGTTCAACCGGTACAGCCTTCGGATAGCCTGCGCCGGTAAACCCGCTCATACCCACCGTCATGCCCGGTTGAATCAGCGCAGCGGCTTCGCTGGCTGGCATCACCTTCGATATGAACGAGTTATTCTGAATTCGCGATTCCATTTCCACTCCTTGCCGTTCCAGGGCTTCTGCCACATTTCTAAACGTCACGGGCCGGGCGACACCTCGCTGTGCCGCCCGCCCTTTCCATCACTTTACGCGTCTCCTGCCCAGCTTCCGGCATTCCCTGTTTACGATGCCGGGCAATCTGGCGCTCCGCCGCACCGGCGCGAGCGCCCTACATCTTACGGATTGTTTTCGCTGGCAGTTTGATTTCAGTTAAATTGCCGAATTCAATTCAGGGAACAATGCCTTCTGCGCAATTTTACGCTTGCGCAACCCACTGGATGTCTGTCTCAGGCGTGCGCGCCGCGTGTCACGCCGCTTCCCAGCAGCCACGAGAAGACCGTTGAAAGCTACAAGAAAGCCGCAGGACGCGGTATAACAAGAGCACCCGATGGCAACCGATCCAAAAACAGCGATGAAAAATGAATGGCGATCGCTGATCGCGCCCGCAGTGTTTATCGCGGTAATCGCCGCGGCTGCGGTTCTCGCCTGGCGCGCCACCCAGGCCGGTTCAGAACACGTCCACTGGCCGATATGGCAGGCCACATGGCGGGCGATCAAGTCTCACGTGGGTCACCAGTAGGGGAATGCCAGGCACGCATGCGCCGCCTCCCGCCATGACAGCGGCCGCGTGGCCACGCCTGCAACAGCGCAGCCGGCTCGGTCTTTTTTCTGTCCGACGCAAGACCGCTTTCAGTCTCGTGCGACTTACCATTCGGCAATAGCCACGTCGTAGTCTTCCTCATAGAACGCGATAAGAAACTCCTCCGGCATCAGCCACGAGTCGACACTGACCGTCTGTGCGGCAATGTCAAGATCGACTTTCGCGTCGGCGTCGACAGTCTTCATCGCATGCTCGATCGTTACGCGATCGTCTGCCCCGATTTCAGTTTTCATCGCGAACTTCATTTTTCCCGTCTCCCTTCAAAGACGCGCGAATCGGGCGGTTGTCCCGCATCAGCGACCACCGCACAGCAAGCAGGCGCCCACAGGAAAGATTAGTGGACGGCGCACCCTTCAGCAAGAGAAGTGCGGCAGCCATCCAGACCGGCACCATGAACGCCGCTCCGGCGCCGTATACCGCACGCCTTCCCTATGCCGCGCCAATCGCACCGGCGATTGTGCAGCCAACCAGGATGCCAAAGTTACACGCTTGCATCAACAAAGAGAATCCAGCAGGATCGAAATTCATCGTTCCATTAATTGGCAGGCTCCATGAATCGCCTCGAAGCCATGTCCATCCTCGTCGCGGTCGTCGATTCGGGCAGCCTTTCGGCGGCCGCGCGCAATCTCGACATGCCGCTGGCCACAGTCAGCCGCAAGGTGGGAGAACTGGAATCGCATCTGAAAACACGTCTGCTTCACCGCACGACACGAAAGCTTTCATTGACGGAGGCCGGAAGCTCATACGTCGCTGCGTGCAGGCGCATTCTTGAAGAGATCGGCGAAGCCGAGCGCACCGCGACGGGCGAATACGCGGCGCCCAAAGGCGAACTCGTCGTCACCGCGCCCATTGCCTTTGGCCGTCTGCACGTCGTGCCCGTGATTACGGATTTTCTCACGCACTATCCGGAAATCGACATCAATCTGATCCTCACGGATCGCGTCGTGCATCTGCTGGACGAGCACGCCGATGTCGCGATACGGATCGGCGAATTGCCCGATAGCACGTTGGTCGCGAAGCGCGTCGGAACAGTGCGCCGGGTCATCTGTGCCAGCCCCCGCTATCTGGCAACGCATGGCACGCCGGAGCAACCAGGCGAGCTTGGCGGGCACAAGTGCATTACGTTCGAGGCGCTCGAATCCATGCGCGCCTGGGCTTTCGGGTCCGGCCGGTCGGCGCAGTCGGTGCCCGTTCATTCGCAGCTTGCCGTCAACACGGCGGATGCCGCAATCGCTGCCGCCAGGTTGGACGCCGGGTTGATACGTGTGCTGTCTTACCAGGTGGCAGACGCTATACGCGCGAACGAATTGCGCGTCGTGCTCGAAGCCTTCGAGGCGGCGCCATTGCCGGTCAGTCTCGTGCATACGGGACAAACACCCCTTCCGGTGAAGCTGCGCGCGTTTCTCGACTTCGTAACGCCGGGCCTCAAGGATCGCATCGCGGCAGCTTGATCCGGCCTGCCGCGCGACAGCGAGGCAGGAGCAACGAAACACTTTCACGAAAGTCCGCGTTGCCCGCACAACGATTGCGTCTTGCTAGTCCTGCCAGGAGGACTCAGCCGCAACACGAAGTTCACGGTACGCAGCGACGAGTGCATCAAGGCTGAACGCGCGGTTCAAGCCGCTCGGATTCGGCAGGACCCATGCACGCGCGCCGCCGAAACCGGCGTCCTGCAAGCCCCATTGAACCGTGCGCCGACCGGACATTTCGGAGAGCGCCATCTTGCCAAGAAAGGCAATGAATCGCGGCGCGTAGTGTCGAACCTTATATTCAAGCTGCGTAGCCGCGGCGTGAATCTCCGCCTTCGACAACTCGTCTGCACGAACCGTGGGACGCGCGACGGCTGTCGTCAGACCACAGCCATAGCGCAGCAGTTGCCGGTCGTTCTCGGGACGAAACTCCTCGTCCGTAAATCCGGCGCGATGAAGGACGCGCCAGAATCGATTGCCCCTCCCCACAAAGTGATGCCCCGTCGACGCTGCGGACATCCCTGGATTGATTCCACAAAAAAGTATCGACAACCCGGGTTCGATAATGTCGGGAAGCGGTTGATCCGCATGGGTGTACATCATCGATGTCATGCTGGCCGACTCCGGTTCTGGATCATGGCTGCACATTTGCTTCCTCTCTGAAGTCGCGCGGGTCAACGTGATGAGCCGCCCGTCGCGAGCGCGCATGCGGCCATTCATTGAGCGATTCACGGCGGCGGCACGCAGTGATCCACCCGTGCTTCACGGACCCGGAAGGAATACACGACGGGTAATTCCGTGGACCGCGGCTCATTAGAACCATTCATCGGCCACCATTTTCGCGTGTAAATCCTCCCTGATTGCCCCCTTTTATCCGCCGCGTGATCCGGTAACCCATTTTCAAAACCGGACTAACCTGCAAAGGTAAAACGTTTGCTATAAAACTAGTTCAGTTTATATCGCCAGAACGTGCGAAACCGCGAGCAGCTTTGGTGGTGCGGCACCCTTTCTTTATTTGCCCCGGCGACGTCTGACTAAAACAACGCATTAACGCCCAGGGTTTTAAATGACTTCGAACTCCCCCGGAATTCGTGGTAACTTCGCCCCCTATAGACGGAGTCAAGCACCTGCGCGCAACGGCGTCTCTTGACAAATCCGCATTACCACAGATTGAATGGCGCGTGTCGATCTGATCTCCGACGATTCAATTTATCCGGGTACGGAAGTTGGCAAGTCTTGCACATAAGATGGTGCTCTCTACGCGAGAGGCTTTACATTCGACGGGGTGTTTCAAACTAATGCGCACGCTGGCCGCCTGCATCGCGGTCAGTGCGTATTCGCATGTCGCCTGTGCAACGCCTGCCGAGGCGGCGCTCACGATTGCCGCTGCAACGACCGGGCCGCGCCACATCAATCTCGCCACTTTCGACGCCGACAATCCGCCGATGGATCTGTTGCAGGCGTTCGACGCCGTCGTGCTCGATCCGGCACGCACATTCGATCCGGCCTTGCATCCGCTCGCGCATACGATTTACATCGCGCGCACGACGGCGCAGCCCGGTGAACCGGTCGCCGGTTTCATGGCGCAGGAAATTGCGCCGCTCTGGAATCGCGGCTTTCACGGCTTCGTGCTCGATACGCCCGCGGCACGCGATGCGATCGGCGCAATTCGCGCGGCGTATCCCGACGCCGCAATCGTGCTCGCTGGCGACGACGCACTGAATGCGGCGCGCACGCACGCCAAGGACATCTATGCCGTGCTGTCCGGCCCGTTTTTCAGCGCGCCGCAGGCCGACGACGCGGCGCCGGACCCCACACAGCCTGTTCCACAGCCCGTTCCGGCGCCGGGTGCGCTGCAAGCAGCGCAGGCGTTCACGCACGAGACCAGCATTCCGGTCGTCTCGCTCGAATACTGCCCAGCGACCGACCGCGCGTGCGCGCGCCGCACCGCTCAGCAAGTGCTGTCGGCAGGGCTCGATCCGTACGTGACCGATGCGGCGCAGGACGTCGTCGGCATCGGCCGCATCGAGGTGATGCCGCGCAAGGTGCTGGTCGTGCAGGACCGCGAAGCCGACGAGCAGATCGACTCCACGCCGGGCGTGCGCGTGCTCGCCACGCCGCTCAACTACCTCGGTTACGAAGCCCGGTATGCGGACATTACCGGCCCGCTGCCGGAGAACGTCACGCCCGACCAGTATGCGGGCGTGGTGGTGTGGATCCAGCACGGCGACGTCGACAACCAGATGGCGTGGCGACACTGGCTCCGCGAGGTCAGTAGCGCGCACGTGCCGATCACCTTTCTCGGCCAGTTCGGTTTCGCCGCGGGCGATTCGAGCGAGCTTCCAGGACTCGCCTCAGTGAACGGTCCGCTCAAGGGGCCGCTGTCGATCGCCGCGCGCGACCCCATGATCGGCTTCGAAGCGATGCCAGCGCCCGATCCGCGGGATCTGCCCAACGTACGCGTGACGAGCGCGGGCCGCTCGCTGCTCGGCATCGATGCGAACGGTACGCGCGTGGATGCCGCGGGCGTGATGCCGTGGGGCGGTTTCGCCCTGAACCAGTACACCGAGATATCGCTGAACGGCATCAACCAGGAGCGCTGGGTGATCCAGCCGATCGACTTCCTGAAGTCGACGTTGCGGCTTGCCGCGCTGCCGGGCCCGAGCGTCACGACCGAAAACGGGCGGCGTCTTTTGATGAGCCACGTGGACGGCGACGGCTTCGCCTCGCGCGCCGAATTTCCCGGCCCGGACTATTCGGGCGAGGCGCTTTATCAGCGCATCTGGACCCGCTATCCGATCCCGACGACCCTATCGGTCATCGAAGGCGAAGTCGGCCCCGACGGCCTGTATCCCGCGATTTCGCCGCGTCTCGAAGCCATCGCGCGCAAGATGTTCGCGCTGCCCTACGTCGAGATCGGCACGCACACGTACTCGCACCCGTTCATCTGGGAGGAAGTCGACAGCAAGAGCGGCGGGCAAACCGACCGCGGCGGCTCCGACGCGGCGTTCTCGCTGAATATTCCGGGCTATCGCTTCAATCTCGACCGCGAAATCTTCGGCTCGATCAAGTACATCAACACGCGCCTCGCGCCCCCCGGCAAAAAGGTGGACGTGCTGCAATGGTCCGGCGACTGCATGCCGCCAGCCGTTGCCGTGAAGCGCACCTATGATGCGGGCGTATTCAATATCAACGGCGGCGACACGGTCATCACGCGCAACAACAACAGCTGGACGAACATCGCGCCCATCGGCATCGACAAGGGTCCGGGCGCGTACCAGGTGCTGGCGCCGAACCAGGACGAAAACGTCTACACGAACGACTGGCAAGGCCCGTTCTATGGCTTCACCCAGGTGCTGCAAACCTTCGACATGACCGACCGGCCACTGCGCTTCAAGCCGATCGACGTCTATTACCACATGTACAGCGGCACCAAGCTCGCGTCGCTGCGCGCACTCGACACGATCTTCAGCACCGTGCTCGCGCAGCCGGTGCTGCCCGTGCAGATCGCCGACTACGAGCGCAAGGTGCTCGACTGGCATACCTTTGCGGTCGCGCGCGAGGGCGACGCATGGCTCGTGCGCGGCAACGGTCACGTGCGCGAGTTGCACTGGGCCGCCAGCGACGTGCCGCGCATGAACGATGCGACAGGCGTCACCGGCTACGCACCGGGCCCGGACGGCACCTATATCCATATCGACGGCGGCAGCGCGCGTTTCTCGCTCGTCCGGTCCGATCCGAACGGCGCACTCCCGTACATCGCTCAGGCCAATGGTTTCGTGCGCAACTTCACGCGCACCGCGCACGGGCTGCACTTCGAATTCGGCGGCTACTACCAGCCGTTCGTCGCCATCGCGCACGCGGCACAGTGCCGTGCAAGTAGCGGCGGCCGCGCGCTCGCCACGCAACGCCAGGGCGACACGCTGCGCATCGTCACTCCGGCAGTCCCCGGCGTGCGGGTAACGTACCAGCCCGTCGAGGTCGCCTGTGGCCAATGACCGGCCCCGCATCGCCACGACCTCCATGCTCGCGGGCGCGACAATCGCGCTCATGGCGGCGTTCGCCGGCACCTACAACGCGGCGCATCTGCGCTCGCGCGTGCTCGGGGACAACACGCCGAACGCGCTGAATACGGCCTACCTGGAAGCGTGGCTGCGCAGCGCGCCCAAGGACCCGACGTACCTGAAGGCGCTCGGCACCCAGTACCTCGGATTCGGCCGGCTCGACGACGCACAGCAGATCGCCACACGGCTCGCCGCGCTCGGCACGCCCGGCGAGCGCCGCGACGCCGACGATCTGCTGCTGCGCTGCGACCTCACGCGCGCCTTCGCGGCGGAGCCGCATTCATCCGACCGCGCGGTCCATATCGCCCATGCGCAGGCGCTGCTCAAGGCCATGGTTCCGGAAGCCTGGAGTGCTGACCAACTGCAATGGCTCGCGACCCAGGCGCTCGCCGTGAACGCACCGGCCACCGCCGCGCGCTACGACGAACGGCTCGTCGCGGCCGACCCCGCGCGCAAACTGCACTGGCAGCGCGAGGCGGCACGCTACGATCTCGCGACGGGCGCATACCGCGAGGCGGCATCGGCTTACTTCGTCGCCCAGGCGATGGCGTCGACCACGGACGAAGCACGCCGCGACTTCATCGCCGCCGTGCGCGCGCTCCAGGCGGGCAGTCTGCTCGACGACGCGCTGGCGCAGGGCGACGCGCACCTCGGCGCGCTCGCCAAAGACCGCGCCACGCTCGAAGTCATGCTCGAACTCGCGCGCGCGGCCAATCGTCCCGAACTCGTCGAACGCTACGCGCGCGCGCTCTTGCCGTTCGTCGCGCAGCGTACGCCCGAGGCTGGCGCGATACGGCTCGCCGCCGCACATGCAGCCGCACATGCCGCCGCCATGCCAACCGTCACGGCAACCGCGCACACTGCGTCCACCCGCCCCGGAACATCGCACGCAGCGCACGCAGTCTGGCTGCGGCTGCCCGGCATCGACCGCTTTGTGTCCGCGCCTGCGCACCGCGCAGCGGGCGGCATCGTCGAGATCGATTACGCGACCGCGCAACGGCCACGGCTCGTGCGGATAGCGGCATCGGCGCCCGCAGCAGTCGATAAACCGTTGCAGGACGACAAGCTCGCCCTCACGCTCTATCAGTCGTTTCTCGAAGCGAACGATCTGGCAGGCGCCGAAACCGTCGCGGCAAAGCAAGTCGCGCGCGCGGGCAGCGATCCCGAATGGCGCAAGCGCCTCGCGCAGGTCCAGGAATGGCACAACGAGCCGATGGCGGCGATGCAATCGTGGCTCACGTACGCCAAGGCAACCGACGACCCCGATGGCTGGCGCAACGTCCAGCGCATGGCGCCCATGCTGCACGACGACGAAGCCTATGTGCAGTCGCTCGTGCGTGCGTCGGACGCGGAGCCCGCCAACTTGTCGCTGGTCGACGGCGTGATCGCCGCCTACGAGCGGCTCGGCCGCCCCGAGGACGGGCTCGCCTTCCTGAAAGCGCGCGCGCACGGCGCACGCACGGAGGAGATCGAGCGCCGCTACGCGTGGCTGTCGCAGCGCAGCGGCCACTTCGACACGGCACTCGCGACCTACGAGGCGCTGCAGCAGGCCGTGCCGCACAGCTCCGAGTACGCCGAGCGCAGCGCGAACCTCCTGTATCAGCGCGGCGACTACGCGGGCGCACTCGCCGCGCTCAAGCGCGTGCAGCAGCCGGAAGGCGACGCCGATGCGCTCTACTGGCGCACCTACGCGCAGCTCGCGCGGCTGCTGGAGGACGACGCGGATGCCAACATCGCCTACCGGCATCTGCTGCTGAGCCCCGGCACCACCGCCGACGATTTCGCGGCGATGACCTTTTTCTACTACCCGTATCCGATCGACGCCGCGCGCACGGCGACGCGCAACTTCCGCTCGACGGGCGACGTCCAGGCGCTGCACGACGCGCTCACGTATTTCGTTGCCGCGCACGCGCTCGATGAAGCGGGCGCGCTGCTCGCCTCGCTCACACCCGCGCAACGCGCGGCCGCCGAGCGCAACCCGGAATTCCTCGCCGCGCGCGCCGAGTATGAGCGCCAGCTCAGCGACACCGGCGCGGCGCTCGCCGATCTGCGCCGCGCGGTGGCGATGTCGGGCGCGAGCAACGATACGCGCGCGGCGTACCTGTGGATGGCGGTGGATGCGGGCAGCGTGGATGAAGTGCGCGCGGCGCTCGAACGCTGGCGCAATCGCTCGCTTGAGGACGAATCGCTCTGGGGCCCTTATGCCGCCGGAGAAATGCAACTGAACCGTCCGGAAGCCGCCTTACGCTATCTGCGCCGCCAGGCCGCCTCGAACCAGAACGATCCGCTGTGGCTGCTCACGTATGCGGACGCGCAGGATATGGCCGGGCACACGGAGCAGGCGTGGGCAGTGCGGCGGCGCGTCTGGCTCGCGCTGCTGCACGAGACGCACGACGCCGGAAAACCAGATGCCGGGATACCAGGCGAAGGGAAGCCAGCGAAGCGCCTCACGACGCCCGCGCGCAACGAATGGGACGCGCGCCAGCAACTCCAGGCGCGCCGCGCGCTGCTCGCGCAGGAATTCACCGACGGCGACGCCGCCGCACGGCTGCTCGACGCCCTTTCGGCGCCCGCTGCGAAAGCACCCGACGACCCCTCCGCGGCCAGCCTGCTCGGCAATGCCGAAGGTGTCGCGCCGCTGCCCACGCCGAACGAGCGCGATGCGCAGTACCAGCGGCTGCGCCACGCGGTGGCGCGCGACGTCGCCGTCGCGTGGGCGCTCTCGGGCGAACGCAACGAAGTGGCCAGGCGCTGGCTCGCGCGCCGCTACGCAGCCGATCTCGCCGCCGACCGCAACGAGCGGCTCACCATCGCACTGGCCGAAGAAGACACGCGGCAGGTCACGCAGATTCTCGACACGCGCGGTGCGGCGCTGTCGCTCTATTCGCGCATCGACGCCGAGCGCCTCGTCGACCGCGAGGGCGCCGCGCAAGCGCATGCGTTCGCCGGTCTCGACGGCGCGCCGGACGACACCCAGTTGCATACGCGCCTCGTCGACACCTCGCTCTTCTGGAATCAGTCGATTGGCGCATCCGTCGAAAGCTATGTCGAGCACCCGCTCGACTACGTGCAGCAGACCATCGCGGCAAGCCTCAAGCTGAGCGACCATTACCTGATCGGCCTCACCGCGCGCCAGCGGTTCCAGCACAGCGCCGACGAGACGCAGCTCATCAACGTCGACAGCGTCGACCGCGCGGCAGCGTTCTATCTGCGCCGGCAAACGCGCGATGCAACCGTGAATGCGGCCTTCGGGCGGCGCGACGGACTCGACTCGTTCTATACGTTCCGGCTCGACGGCACGACGGGCAAGGCGTCGCCGCTTACGCTCACGGGCTCGATCGCACGCAACGCGCAAGCCGACGAAGTACAGACGCTGCTGGTCGGCGGCATGAAGGACCTGGCGACGGCCGGTTTCGCCTGGCAGATCGATTCGCGCTGGTCGTTCAACGCGAACATCGAAGCCGACCGCTTCTACAGCCAGGCGCGCAATTTCGTCGGCACGGGCATCGTCCAGCAGGCCGAAATCGACTACAAGATCCGCACCGATTACCCGGACTACACGCTGCGCCTCGTCGGCGCGCACGGCAGCTACAACGACAGCGGCCATCCGGACGCCCTGCTTGCGCGGCTCGTGCCGCCCGGCGCCGCCGGGCCCGGCGTCACCGCGTTCATGCCGAACAGCTACACGCAGTTCGGCCTCTACGCGGGCTTCGGCAACGACCTGGCCGAGCGCTACACGCACGCGTGGCGGCCGTATCTGGACGTCGGCATCGTGCACGACACCGTGCAGGGATGGGGCGTGGACGCCAATCTCGGCATCGCGGGATCGGTGTTCGGCGGCGACCAGGCCGCGCTCTATTTCCAGCGCGAGCAAGTCGCCCAGAACGGAACGGCCGTCACGCTGATCGGCGCGCGCTATCGCTGGCTGTATTGAAGCGCGATTTAAAGCGCGATTTGAAGCGGAACGGCGCACGCCGCCGGTAGGACCCAAGAGACAACCGACAATAGACAACTGACGAATCGAAAAGGAAGAACGCACATGAATGCAATCGCACGCATCCGCAGGAACTGGGCGCACGCGCTGGCCGCGGCATGCATGCTGGGGCTCGCCGCGTGTGCGAGCGTCGACTCGACGCCCGCACCGGCAATCGCTGCGACGGACAGCGTAGCCGTGCTGCCGCTTGCGAATCTCACGGAGACGCCCGATGCCGGGCGCGCCGCCCAGGCCATCGCGGCGAACACGCTGCGCAAGCACGGCTTCGCGAACGTGGCGGCCATGCCCGCCGCCGACAACGGTGCGACCTTCGACGCCACCACGCAGCCCGGCATCGAACAGGGCCTCGAATGGGCCCGCGCGCACCACGCGAAATTCGTCCTGAGCGGCGCCGTCGAAGAGTGGCGCTACAAGGTCGGCGTGGATGGCGAACCTGTCGTCGCGTTATCGTTCGAACTGCGCGAGTTGCCCTCGGGGCGCGTCGTCTGGAGCGCAACGGGTTCGCGCAGCGGCTGGAGCCGCTCGGCGCTCGGCGGTACGGCGCAGAGCCTCGTCGGCAAGCTGCTCGCGCCGCTCGCCGCGCACGGCTGAACGCGCCCAACACCGCCCAATACCGCCCAATGCGAGACGTAGATGGACACGCAGACCGTTAGCCCCGGCGAACAGACCGCACGCAAACCCGCCGGCCGGCGGCACCTGTACGAGCGCTCCCACGGCAACCCCGGCCGGCTGCGCAGCCTGCTCGCGCCGGTCGCGCGGCGGCGCTTCGCGTGGATCGAGGCCGCAGTCGTCACGATCGTGCCGCTCGCGCTCGCCTGGCTCGTCGATCGCGCCGACCCGCTCGTGCTCAAGAGCGGCTTCCCCTGGCTCTGGCTCGTTCCGACGCTCGTCGCGCTGCGCTACGGCGTCGCACCCGGGTTCACCTCGGCCCTGCTGTTCGCGCTGACCTGGGTGTTCGCCTACCCGGCCGGGACGCCGTGGCCTACGGCATTCTTTGTCGGCGGCGGCGTCCTCGTGATCCTCACCGGACACTTTGCCGACACCTGGAACGTGCGCGCCGACCGCGCCAATGCGGTCAACGACTATCTGAACGAGCGGCTCACCGCGCTCACCGACAACCACTACCTGCTGCGGCTCTCGCACGAGCGGCTCGAACGCGATCTGCTCACGCGGCCGACCACGCTGCGCGACTCGATCCACGAACTGCGCCAGCTCGCGGCGGGCAACGCCGCCGACGCGGCCACGAGCGAATCCGCTGCGGCCACCGGGGCAGCGTTGCCGGGCACGGCGCGGCTCGTCGAATTCATCGCACGGTCCTGCCAGATCGAGGTCGCGGCGCTTTACCCGGTGCACCACGGCAAGCTCGGACTCACGCCCCTCGCAACGGCCGGAGAGCCCTTCGATCTGGACGCCGCCGACCCGCTGCCCGCACTCGCCCTTTCGACCGGGCAGCTCGCCCACCTCAAATCGGCGGACGGCGCCGTGCGCGACAGCCGGTATATCGCCTGCGCGCCGCTCATCTCGGCCACCGGCGAGACGCGCGCGCTGCTCGTCGTGCAGCGCATGCCGTTCCTGTCGCTCAATCACGACAACCTCCAGTTGCTCTTCGTCCTGCTCGGCTACTACGGCGACGGGCTCGAATACGCCCGCGCGACGCGCGAACTCATCGAGGCCGTGCCAGGCTGCCCGACCGACTTCGGCCTCGAATACGGCCGTCTCGTGCGCCTGCACCGGCGCAGCGGCGTCGCATCGTCGGTGGTCGCCCTCGCCTTCCCGCGCGACGAAGCGCGCGACTCGCTGTTCGAACACGTCCTGCGCCGCGGACGCTCGGCGGATCTCGCCTGGACGCTGCAAACGCCGCAGCGTTCCGTGCTTCTGAACTTGATGCCGCTGGCCGATGCGACCGGCGTGTCCGGCTATCTCAACCGCATCGAGTCGAACCTGCGCAACCAGTTCGACACCGATTTCGAGCGCGCGCACATCGGCGTGCACACGTTGTTCGTGACGGGCGCGTCGGGGAACACGAATCTTGCCGAACTGCTGCAACGGGCGATGGGCCATGCGTAACGCGTTCGCGCTCCTCCTCGCCACGCCGGTTGCCGCGCTGCTGCAAGGCCTGGCCGTGTGGGGCGCGTTGCACCCGCCAGCCGGAATCGGCGCGCTTGCGTGCTTCTTGCTGCTCCAGGCGCCCGCCGCCGCCGCCGAGGCCGTCGTATTGCGCCGCATGCTGCCTGCCGCAAAGCGCGAGCCGCGGCGCGGCGCGCTCCTCCATCTCTGGGCGCTGTCGTTTTTCGTGCCGGGCGTGGGCGGGCTGCTCGAAGTGATCGCCAGCTACGCCGGCGCGGGGCTGGCGATTGCGCGGCCATCGCGTGAACTCGATCTCGTGGGGCGGCCCGAGTTCGTCTCGCACCTCGTCTCGCGCGTCTCGCACGCCGCGGGCGCGCGCGTGCAGGCGCGTCTCACGAACCGGCATGGCGCAACGGACGACCGCCTCGCCGCACTCGTTTCGATCCAGCAATTGCCGACCCGGACTACCGGCGCGCTGCTGCGCAATCTGCTCGCCGACCCGGTCGACGATCTGCGCCTGCTCGCCTACGGCATGCTCGACCAGGCCGAGAACGAGATCGTGAACCAGATCTTTGCCTGCCGCGACGCGCTCGAACACGAGCGCACCGAAGCGGAACAGCAGGCACTGCACCGGCGGCTCGCCGAACTGCATTTCGAGCTGGTCTATCAGCGGCTCGCGCAAGGCGATGTCTACCGCCACGCCATCGCCGAGGCCGAAAAGCACGCGCGCGCGGCGCAATCGCTCGCCAACGGCGAGCGCGACGCCGCGCTCTGCCTGCTGCTTGCGCGCCTCGCGCTCGCGCGCGACCGTGCCGACGAAGCCGCACCGCTCCTCGAGCGCGCACGCGAGCTCAGCTTTCCGCGCGAGCGGCTGCTGCCGTGGCTCGCCGAGGCAGCCTTCCGGCAAGGCCATCACGCCGAAGCGGCGGCTATCGTCGGCGAACTTGCGCGGCACGCCAGCACCCCGGCGCTCAAACCCGTGATCGATTACTGGACACGATGAACACATCGCTCTATCGCCGCGCCGCGCAAACCGATATCTGCCTGCTGCTCGAAGGCACCTTTCCCTACGTGCGCGGCGGCGTATCGAGCTGGGTCAACGACATGATCCGCGCCTATCCGCAGCGGCAATTCGGCATCGTCTTTATCGGCGGACGCAAGGAAGACTATCCGAAGCCCGCCTACCCGTTGCCCGGGAATGTCGTGCACTTCGAAGAGCACTTTCTCTACGGCACCGCGCCGGTCGAACCGAAGCAGCATCGCCGCAAGGTGCGCGGCGACCGCGAAGCCTTCGCGCTCTCCGCCACGTTCCATGAGCTGCTGCGCGAGCGCGACCGGCAGCCGGAAATCAGCGCCATGATGGTGGAACTGATCTCGATGCTCGCGCAGGGCGGAAAACTCGACGTTGACCAGTTCCTGCACAGCCGCGAATCGTGGGAATACATCGAGCAGGAGTATCGCGAGCGCTGCACCGACCCGTCGTTTACCGACTATTTCTGGACCGTGCGCAACATGCACCAGCCGCTCTGGCAGCTCGCCAACGTGGCGGCCCAGACCGTGCAGGCCAGGGTCTACCACACGATATCGACCGGCTATGCAGGCTATCTCGGCGCGCTGCTGCATCACCGCACCGGTCGCCCGCTCGTCGTCAGCGAGCACGGCATCTATACGAAGGAACGCAAGATCGACCTGCTGCAAAGCCGCTGGATTCGCGACAACCGCGGCGTGTTCGAGCGCGACATGTCCGACGTGAGCTATTTCCGCGACCTGTGGCTGCGCTTTTTCGAAGCGCTGGGGCGTCTTGCGTATGACGCCGCCGACGAGATCGTCGCGCTGTACGAGGGCAACCGCCAGCGCCAGATCGCCGATGGCGCGCGTGCGGCGCTGACGCGCACGATCCCGAACGGCATCGACGTCGATGCGCTGATGCCGCTCGTCGAACGGCGCACGGCGCGCACGCGGCACGTAGTCGCGCTGATTGGCCGGGTCGTGCCGATCAAGGACATCAAGACGTTCATCCGCGCCATTTTCATCGCCGCGCGCGCGATGCCCGACATCGAAGGCTGGATCGTCGGCCCCGAGGACGAAGATCCGGACTACGCGCACGAATGCCACGCGCTCGCGCAAAGCCTCGGGCTGGAACGCAACCTGAAGTTCCTCGGCTTCCGGCGCATCGACGAAGTCCTGCCCGAGATCGACGTGCTCGCGCTCAGCTCGATCAGCGAGGCCCTGCCCCTCGTGGTGCTGGAAGGCTTCGCTGCGGGCGTGCCCTCGATCACGACCGACGTCGGCGCATGCCGCGAGCTGATCGAAGGCGCCGATCCGGAAGATCGCGCGCTCGGCTCAGCCGGAGCAGTCGTGCAGATCGCCAATCCCGCCGGGCTCGCGAGTGCGGCAATCGACCTGCTGACCGACGAGCCACGCTGGCTTGCCGCACAACGTGCCGGAATGGCGCGCGCGCAACGTTATTACCGGCGCAGCCAGATGATCGAGCGCTACGAAGCCATTTACGCGCGCGCCAGCGCGCAACCGGAGCGCGGGCACGACGGATCTTCGGCAGGCGCGGCGTCGCCGCAGCCGGGCCACGCCGCGCGCGGCTGCCCGTTCCACGCGAAAACGCAAACCCTTGCACACGCAACGACGCGCGGCGGCACGCTCGCCGCGCTGCGTGCATTATTCAACCGGAGTCGCTGATGGCCGGTATCGGATTCGAACTGCGCAAGCTGATGGCCCGCGATACGCTGACCGGCGTCGCGCGCGCCTATCTCTACGCGGGCCTCATCAGCTCGGGGCCGATGATCCTCTCATGCTTCGGCATTCTGATCATCGGCACGCTGAGTTTTACCGTCGTGATACCGACTGTGCTCATCACACAGTTTCAGGTGTCGGTGACCTACATGATCGCGTTCAGCCTGATCGTGACGGGACCGCTGCAACTGTCGTTCACGCGCTTCGTCTCGGACCGGCTCTACGAGCAACGCGACGACCTCGTGCTGCCGAATTACCGCGCGATCCAGCTCGTCTGCTCGGCCGTGTCGGGCACGATCGGCATCCTCGCGATGAGCTTCGGCTTCGACGCAACGCCGCTCGCCTACCGGCTGCTGATGATCGCGGGCTTCGTGATCGCGAGCAATATCTGGATCGCCGTGATTTTCCTTTCGAGCATCAAGCAGTACCGGCAGGTGCTGTGGTCGTTCGCGATCGGCTACAGCGCCGTGGTCGGACTTGCGCTCGGACTGAACCATTACGGTCTGACCGGCTTGCTCGGCGGTTTCGTCGCGGGCCACGCGTTGCTGTTCCTGTGCCTTTCGACCATCGTGCACCGCCAGTATCCGGGTTCGCGCTACATCTCGTTCGAAGTGTTCAATCGCCGGCTCATGTATCCGAGCCTCGCCTGGGTCGGACTGATGTTCAATCTCGGCGTGTGGATCGACAAGTTCGTCTTCTGGTTCTCGGACGTCACCGGCACGCGCGTGGTGGGCTGGTTCCACGCGTCGGTCATCTACGACATTCCGGTTTTTCTCGCTTACGTGTGCGTGATGCCGGCCATGGCGGCGTTCCTCGTGCGCATCGAAGCCGACTTCGCCGGTTACTACGACGCGTTCTACGACGCGGTGCGCACCGGCGCCACACTGCAGCGCATCAACGCGATGCGCGACATGATGGTGCGCAGCGTGCGCACCGGTCTCGCCGAAATCGTCAAGGTTCAGATCGTCGTGGTCCTGCTAATGCTCGCGTTCGGCGCGCTGCTCCTCGGCGCGCTGCACATCTCGTCGCTGTACCTGCCGCTGCTGCTCGTCGACGTCATCGCCGCGAGCCTGCAGGTGCTGTTACTCGGCCTCTTCAACGTCATGTTCTATCTCGACACGCGCCGCGACGTGCTGCGGCTCGCCACCTTCTTCATCGTGCTCAATGCGGTCTTGACGATGGTGTCGATCCGGCTCGGGCCAGCCGCGTATGGTTACGGGTTCGCGGCGGCGCTGCTGATCGCGACGATCCTCGCCATACGCGCGCTCGACGCCAGGTTCGCCACCCTCGAATACGAAACGTACATGCTCCAATGAACGTTCAGCAGGCAAACATCATTCAAGCCGGAATGCCGGTACGCAAGGGCCTGTTCACATGAATCACAGCCTCGACAAGGCTCATAACCAGCGGTCCGCACGACGCCTTCTCTCACGCGGCGCACGGTTGATCTCTGCCGTGTTGTACGCATGTGGCGTGGCGTCCGCCGCGCACGCGGGCACCGACGGCGACACACCCGCGCCGGATCTGCGCGTGGCGTTCTACTACGGCACGACGCCGCCCGCCGCGCTGCTCGCCCACTACGACATCGCGGTCCTCGAACCGGACAGCGGATTCCAGCCGAACGAGCACCCGCTGCCCTGCACGCAGTGGTTTGCCTATGCGAGCGTCGGAGAGATGACCCCGCAGCGGCCGTACTTCGCGCAATTGCCGAAAGACTGGCTGAAAGGCCGCAACCGGAACTGGGCGTCGCACGTGGTCGATCAAAGCCGTGCAGGCTGGCCAGCGTTCTTCGTGCGCCACGTCATCGATCCGCTATGGGCGCGCGGCTATCGCGGCTTCTTTCTCGACACGCTCGATTCGTATCAGCTCGTGACGTCGACCGACGCCGAACGCGAACGCCAGCGCGAAGGCATCGTCCGTGTCATCCATGCGATCAAGACGAGCCACCCTGCCGCAAAGTTGATCCTCAATCGCGGCTTCGAATTGCTGCCGCAGATCCACGACGACGTGAGCGCCGTTGCGTTCGAATCGCTCTATCGCGGCTGGGATCAGGCGCATTCGCGCTATGTCGACGTGCCCCAGGCGGACCGAGACTGGCTGCTGGCCATGGCGCACACGGTGAAGGCGCGTTATGGCCTGCCGGTGATTTCGATCGACTATTGCGCGCCGGACGATGCCGCGTGCGCGCGCGAGACTGCCGCGCGCATTTCCGCCGACGGCATCGTGCCATTCATCACGGACGGAGCGATCCAGACGTTGCAGCAGGCAACGATCCCACCGCTACGCGAATCGGCCGCCTGTGCTCCGGCCAGATAGCCGTGGTTTATTTACCGTAAATGACAGCTCACGAAATAAGCGACACCTCGAATTTTTGAATTGTCGCTTCGCGATTCGCACCCGCCCAGCCTCAAGCCCTGGCTTCCAGCGCCGTAAACGACGGGTAGACACATTGTCTCCATTGCCCCGTTCGCTCCCCCGCACCCCCTTAAGTCAGGTATTTGTAATGTTCAGCAAAATCCAAGTGGCCGTCGGTATGCTATGCGTGCTCGCCGCTTTCTGCGTATTGCAACTCGTCACCGCCGGCCTGGGTTTCTGGTCGCTCGTGCGCACGCACGACGACGTCGGCGATCTGACGCGCGTCGCGCTCCGCCAGGAAACCGCGATTAACGAAACGACCCAGCATTTGATGGACGCGCGCATCAACACGTCGCGCGCGGGCACGCGGATGGTGCGCGGCGGCACCGAGCCAGCCGACATCGTCAACCACGCGCGCGAGCAATTGCAGCTCGCCGATCAGTCGTTTGCGAAGTTCGCGAACACACCGCCCGTCAACGACGAGAACCGCGCGCGCATGGATGCTATCGCGAAGACCTATCGCGCCTATCACGACGCGCTCGCCGAACTGACGCAGTACCTCGACGCCAACAATATTCAGGCGTTCCTCGACCAGCCCACGCAGTCGCTTCAGGACGCGTACCTGAACGACCTGCACACGTTCGTGCAGTTCAGCACGGCTGCGAGCCGCGCCTCGCTCGATTCGATCGACAGCCGTCTCGCGGTCTTTCGCGGCGTTGGCATCGGCATTCTGGTCGTGCTGGTCGTGCTCGCGGCGAGCGTTTACCTGTCGCTCAAGCGCGGCGTCGTCGCGCCGCTCGAGGAAGCGGGCCGCCACTTCGAACGCATCGCGCGCGGACATCTGGACGAGCCGGTCGTCGCACACGGCGCGAGCGAAATCGGCCATCTGATGCGCGGTCTCGCACACATGCAAAGCAGCGTCGCGCGCACGGTGCAGACGGTGCGCGAATCGGCCGATTCGATCCACATCGGCGCGGACGAGATCGCGACCGGGAATACCGATCTATCCGCGCGCACCGAAAACCAGGCCGCATCGCTCGAACAGACGTCCGCGAGCATGGCCGAGATGACGGGCACCGTGCGCCGCAACGCGCAGCATGCCGACGAGGCACGCGAACTCGCGAACGGCGCACTCGACGCGACCTCGCGCGGCAGCGCGGTGGTCAACGACGTCGTCGAGCGGATGCAGGCAATCGCGCAAAGCTCGAACAAGATCGCCGAAATCATCGGCCTGATCGACGGCATCGCGTTTCAGACCAACATCCTTGCGCTGAACGCGGCGGTCGAAGCCGCGCGCGCAGGCGACCAGGGCCGTGGTTTCGCGGTGGTCGCAGGCGAAGTGCGCGCGCTCGCGCAGCGCAGCGCGAACGCCGCGAAGGAGATCAAGGCGTTGATCGACGATTCGGTCGATCAGGTGCGCGGCGGCTCGGAACGCGTCGAACATGCGGGCGACGCGATGCGCGAAGTATCCGAATCGATCTCGCGGCTCGCACAGATGATCGGCGACATCAGCGAATCGTCGCGCGAACAGAGCACCGGCATCGAGCAGGTCAATCAGGCGATTGCGCAGATGGACCAGATGACCCAGCAGAACGCGGCGCTGGTCGAGGAAGCCGCGGCAGCCGCGATGTCGCTGCATCAGCAGACCCGGCAGATGAAGGATGCGGTGGCGGGCTTCCGGATCTCGCAAGCCGTGCTCGGCAGCGCCGAGCGCGGAGCCAATAAAAGCGATTACTTAACGGATGCTTAAGAAACGGGATCGTTACAAAAAATATAGATATAAAGGATGCGATAGACGTGGCCGTTAAACGTGATGTCGTCGTATGACGACGTCTCACAAGGAGAAAACATCGTGTCAGTACAAGCAGTCAATACCCAGCAGATCAGTTCGGTTGCAACGGGTGTGAGCACGCAGGCACAACAGGCTGCAAAGTCTGCGCAGCCTGCATCGGCCTCGAAGACGAGCAGCACGACATCGTCGGCACAGTCGTCGGCGCCGCAAGCTTCGTATACGGTCAAGATCAGTGCCGCAGCACAAGCCCTGCTCGCTGCGCGCGCTGAAGCAGCGGAAACCTCGGTGCAAACCGCGCAGGAAGCTGGACGCGGCGACCTGCAGGCTCAACGTCTGCTCGCGAAAGAGCAAGCCGCGAAAGCCTGAGCGCAGCATAAAGCGAGCCGAGTCATGCTCCCGCAGGTTTAGATTTCGCATCGACGTGCAATGGCTGCAATCGGAATGGCCATCGCACTGAGATAGAGGGAGTGGCCCAAGGCTGCAACTAAATAAAACCACCTGCCCCGTTTGAAAGGCAGGTGGTTGGCACAGCGCCAAGTCAATAAGAAAACGTAAGCGCGACGGTAAAGCGCGACTGCGGCTTTACCGTTCGAACTCCGTTCCGCGCACCGCTTCGCGCAGATAGTCGACGAAGGACGCAATCCGCGTGGAAATCGCGGTGTTCCGATAATAGACCGCGTTGATTGGCTGCCGCACATCCTGCGTCTGGCGGGCAAAAAGCGGCACAAGCGCGCCATCGCGGCGATCGCGCACCGTCATGAAGTCGGACAGGCAGACGATGCCCGCGCCCGCCAGCGCAAGCTGACGCAACGTCTCTCCACTCGATGACCAGATAGCCGGGGCGATGCGATACGACTCGTTGTCCGGCCCCGCTATCGGCCAGACGTTGAGCGCCTCAGGCTGATTGAATCCGAGCAGCGTGTGTTTCGAAAGGTCTTCCACGCGTTTCGGATGACCATGGGCTTCCAGATACGCGGGGCTCGCGAGAATACGCAGGCGGCTGCGGCCTATCGGCTTGCCATGCAACGTGGAGTCTTTCAGCCTGCCGATCCGCACGGCGACATCGGTACGACGCTCCAGCAGATCGATGATCCCTTCGTTGCTGTTGAGCTCCAGCTCGACTTGCGGAAAGCGCTCGCGGTAGCCCTGCACGAGCGGCACGATCACATGCAGCATAAAGGGCGTGGCGGCATCCACGCGCAGCCGCCCGGATGGCCGCTCGCGACGTGCCGCCATCTGCTCCTCCGCGCCTTCCACCGATGCGATGATCGCGCGCGCGTCGCCAAGGAACGCGCGCCCTTCCTCGGTCAACTCCAGACGGCGTGTCGTCCGGCGCAGCAGCGTGGTCTTGAGCTTGTCCTCCAGCCTTCCCAAGGTGCGGCTCGTCGCGGAGATAGTCAGACCGAGTTGCTGCGCGGCTGCCGTGATGGAGCCGGTATCGACAACGCTCACAAACGCCTGCAGCTCATCCAGTGTGATTTTCATTTTTGATTTCAAATCAAAACAATTTCCTTTATAAGCGACTTTTTCGGCAAAAGTAAAGGGCGCACACTCCGTCCCGTCTTCATCGAAGCCAGGACAGCACGTCATGCCCCTCGCCCTCCTCGCGCTCACCATCAGCGCTTTTGCCATCGGCACGACCGAGTTCGTCATCGTGGGTCTGATACCGACGATTTCGTCCGATCTCGGCGTCAGCCTGCCCTCTGCCGGTCTGCTCGTGAGCCTCTATGCGCTCAGCGTGGCGGTCGCCGCACCCGTGCTCACCGCGCTGACCGGGCGCGTGCCGCGCAAGCTGCTGCTCGCGGGACTGATGGCGCTCTTCACCGTCGGCAATCTCGTCGCGTGGCGCGCGCCGAGTTACGAGTCGTTGATCGTGGCCCGCATCCTGACCGGCCTCGCACATGGCGTCTTTTTCTCCGTGGGCTCGGTCATCGCCACGACGCTCGTTCCGCGCGACAAAGCGGCTAGCGCAATCGCAACCATGTTCAGCGGCATGACGGTCGCCTTCGTCGCCGGTATTCCGCTTGGCACCTTGATCGGTCAGCACTTCGGCTGGCGCGCCACGTTTTTTATCGTCGCCTGCTTTGGCTTGATCGCGTTTGCCGGCGCCGTGGCCTTCGTTCCGCGTCAACTCGCGCATACGCGTCCCGCAGGACTGCTCCAGCAGTTCCGTGTGCTCGGCGAGCCGCGTCTCGCGCTGGTTTATGCCATGACTGCGGTGGGTTACGGCGGCTCGCTCATCGCCTTCACGTTCATGGCGCCGTTGCTCGAACAGATTGCGGGTTTTGCGCCCTCCGAAGTCAGCATCGTGCTGGTCGCCTATGGCGTGTCCGTCGCGGTCGGCAACATGTGGGGCGGCAAACTCGCCGACCGTGCGGGCCCGGTGCGGGCGCTCAAACTCATCTTCCTGCTGCTCGCCGCCGTGCTGTTCGCCCTGACGTTCACGGTACATAACCGGTGGCTCGCTGTGATCACCATGCTCTGCTGGGGCGCAGTCGCGTTCGGCAACGTGCCCGCGCTGCAGGTGTACGTCGTCAAGCAGGCGCGTCATTTCGCACCCGAGGCCGCCGACGTCGCATCGGGCTTCAACATCGCCGCATTCAATCTCGGCGTGGCGGGCGGTTCGTCGCTCGGCGGGCTGATCGTTGCGCACATCGGCATCGGCCATACGCCGTGGATCGCCGCGGTCGTGACGCTCGGCGCATTCGCGCTCACCGCGCTGAGCGGCCGTCTCGACCGGCGCGAAGGTCTGCCCGAGCGCACGGCCGAAATCGTGGAAGTCGCTCAGTGAACCCCGCACAGTCAACCTTTTCCCCGTTAGCAGGAGATCGCCAGCATGAACGCATCGAACCACCCTACCCGGCAACGCCCGCCGTTCGCAGGCAAGTCCTTCGAAGTGCGCTACGACGGCCTCACGGCGATCAACGCCTATGCCGAGGACGGCATCCACATGCGCTACGAGATCACCGAAGGCGATTTCACGGGCGCAAAGGGCGAAGTCGCCTATACGTGGCAGCACGTCGGCGGCGAGATCTACGCGATCTCGTGGCAGGAAGCCAACCGGGCGACCGTCGTGCATATCGACGACTTCGCGGCCGGCACGTCGCGATCGTTCTTCACCGCGCCGTCGCTCGACTTCTACCGGCTCGAAGGCACTCTGCGTGCAGTCTGAGCATCAAGCCCTGAAAGCGATTCGATCATGTCCGCTTCACTCGAAAAACCGGTCGAGGCGTTCAGCGAAATCGCCACTGAAGTCCCTCCCCTTTTCCATCGAGACATGACGGAGAAAACGGCATGAACGCGGCGCAACTATCGAAGCCGGATCAGTCGGGTCAACCCGGCAGCGCATGGCTTTCGTTGCTGGCACTCGCCATGGGCGCATTCAGCATCGGCACCACCGAGTTTTCGCCCATGGGGCTGCTGCCGGTCATCGCCCAGGGCGTGCATGTTTCCATCCCGACGGCCGGCATGCTGATTACGGCCTACGCCATTGGCGTCATGATCGGCGCGCCGCTGATGACGCTCGCCTTTTCGGGCTGGTCGCGCAGAACATCGCTCATCGCGCTGATGAGCATCTTCACCATTGGCAATCTGCTCTCGGCAATGTCGCCGAACTACACGACGCTGCTGCTCGCGCGCCTCGTCACGAGCCTCAATCACGGCGCGTTCTTCGGGCTCGGCTCGCTTGTCGCGGCGAGCGTCGTGCCCCGTCACAAGCAGGCGAGCGCGGTCGCCACCATGTTCATGGGCCTGACGATCGCCAACATAGGCGGTGTGCCCGCCGCGACGTGGCTCGGCCAGACGATCGGCTGGCGCATGTCGTTCGCCGCGACCGCGGCGCTTGGGGTGCTCACGATGCTGATTCTGCGCGTCGCGCTCCCGAAGGGCGAACCGGGCAAGGTTCCGCACGTGCGCGGCGAGTTGACGGTACTCACGCGCCCTGTGGTGTTGATGGCAATGGCCACGACCGTGCTCGGCGCTGGCGCGATGTTCACGCTCTACACGTATATCGCACCGACCCTCGAACACATCGCGGGTGCATCACCCGCTTTCGTGACCGCCATGCTCGTGCTCGTGGGCGTGGGCTTTTCGATCGGCAACGTCGCGGGCGGCCGGCTCGCGGACCGCTCGCTCAACGGCAGCCTGATCGTCTTCCTGATCCTGCTCGTCGCCATCATGCTCGCCTTCCCGCTGCTGGCAAGGACGCATCCAGGTACCGCAATCGCCGTCGTGGTTTGGGGCATCGCCACATTCGCCGTTGTGCCGCCCTTGCAGATGCGCGTCATGCGTGCTGCCGCCGAAGCGCCAGGGCTCGCGTCTTCGGTCAACGTGGGCGCGTTCAATCTCGGCAATGCGGTGGGCGCGGCATCCGGCGGCGCCGCGATTTCCGCGGGCTTGAGTTATGCCGCGGTGCCCATCGTCGGCGCGCTGATCGCCGCATCGGGCCTCGCGCTGGTGTTCCTGCAGATCGCCCTGCAGCGCCGGTATCCGCAACACAGTTCGGCACGCGACCTTTCGTCGACCAATATTTGATTTTTATTCAATTGTATTTAGCGTTTATCGGTCTTTTTCGCATAGATCCGATTCAGCACAATTCCTCCATCGACATCTCCTTTCCTTCCCTGCCCCGGAGAACCTCATGAGCAATATCCCCGCATTCGGCCTCGGCACGTTCCGTCTGCAAGGCCAGGTTGTCATCGATTCGGTGCGCAACGGTCTCGAAGCTGGCTACCGCGCCATCGACACCGCGCAGATTTACGGCAACGAAGCCGAAGTCGGCGAGGCGATCGCCGCATCCGGCATCGCACGCGAGGAACTCTTCCTCACGACCAAAATCTGGGTCGACAACTACGCGCGTGAAAAGCTGGTGCCGAGCCTCAAGGAAAGCCTGAAAAAGCTGCGCACCGACGAAGTGGACCTCACGCTCATTCACTGGCCCGCACCGAACAACGGCGTCTCGCTTGAAGAGTTCATGAGTGCGCTCGCCGAGGCGAAGTCGCAAGGCCTCACGAAGCAAATCGGCGTGTCCAACTTCAATATCGAACTGACGAAGCAAGCCATTGCGGTGGTCGGCAAAGAGAACATCGCAACCAACCAGATCGAACTCAGCCCGTATCTGCAAAACCGCAAGCTCGTCGAATTCCTCCAGCGCGAAGGTATTCACGTCACGTCGTACATGACGCTGGCGTACGGCTTGGTGCTCGGCGATCCGGTGATCCGCGAGATCGCCGGACAGCGCAACGCCACACCGGCTCAGGTGGCACTCGCATGGGCGCTGCGCCTCGGTTATTCGGTCATTCCTTCGTCGACGAAGCGCGAAAACCTGGCCAGCAACCTGCTCGCGCAGACCCTGAAGCTGACCGACGAAGACATGGCGCGGATCGCGTCGCTCGAACGCGGTGGCCGCGAGGTGAGCCCCGACGGTCTTGCGCCGCAGTGGGACTAATCCAGCGAAATTCGCTTTGAACGTTCGCGGCAATGAAGCTGCAAACCCGCTCAAACCCGCCGCAAACCCGATCAGGAAACACAGCATGAACCGTGATCCGCTTTTCCAGCCACTCCAGCTCGGCGCGCTGACGCTGCCCAACCGCATCGTGATGCCGCCGATGACGCGCTCGCGCGCAAGCCAGCCCGGCGACGAGGCCAACGACCTGATGGCCGAATACTATGCCCAGCGCGCTGACGCCGGGCTCATCGTGAGCGAGGGTACGTATATCGCGCCGCTCGGCAAGGGTTACGCGTGGACACCCGGCATTCACACATCTGGCCAGATCGAAGGATGGCGCAAGGTCACAGATGCGGTTCATGCCAAAGGCGGCCGCATCTTCGCGCAGCTCTGGCACGTTGGCCGGTTGAGCCATACGAGCCTGCTGGGCGGCCAGCAACCGGTATCGTCTTCGCCGCTTCAGGCCGAAGGCGTGAAGGTGTTCATCGCCAGCGCGGAAGACAGCGTGCCGGGTTTCGTGCAGGCCTCCGAACCGCGCGCGCTCACCGTGGATGAAATCGGCAAAATCGTGAACCAGTACCGCGTGGCCGCGCGCAGTGCAATCGAGGCCGGTTTTGACGGCGTCGAATTGCACGCTGCCAATGGCTATCTCGTCAATCAGTTCATCGATTCCGGCGCGAACACGCGCACCGACGCCTACGGCGGATCGCTCGAAAACCGTCTGCGCTTTCTCGACGAGGTTGCGCGCGCACTGGTCGACGGCACGGGCGACGCGCGCCGCGTCGGCATCCGGCTCGCGCCGCTCACCACGCTCAACGGCTGCGAAGATGCCGATCCGGAAACGACCTATCTCGCGGCAGCGAGCTTGCTCGGCAACATCGGCGTGGCCTACATTCATATCGCGGAAGCCGACTGGGACGACGCCCCGCATATGGCGCCCGACTTCAAGCGCAAGCTGCGCGCGGCCTATCCCGGCGTGCTGATCTATGCGGGCAGATATACCGGCGAACGCGCGCGCGAAGCTATCGAAGCAGGCTGGGCCGATCTCATCGCTTTCGGCCGCCCGTTCGTCGCCAATCCGGATCTGGTGCAGCGTCTGCGCGTTGGCGCGCCGCTCGCGCAACATCATCGCGAGACGCTGTTCGGCGGCGGCGCGAAGGGGCTCACGGATTACCCGGCGCTTGAAAGCGCTGCGGCCTGAGGGGCGCGCATCCGCATCAGATCTACGTAAAGCGCGACGCGTGAGGATTAATCGGACTCCCGCACGTCGCGCCGCACCGCCTGCGGCGGCCGACCAAATCCACGCAGAAAGGCTTCACGCATGTGGCGGCGATCGCGAAAGCCGGTTTCCGTTGCGATCACATCGAGTGGATGCCGGCTTTGTTCGATCATCAGACGTGCCGCTTCAAGCCGTAGCCCTTCTATCGCCTTGGCGGGCGATTTGCCCGTTTCAAGCGTGAATACCCGGCTGAACTGGCGCGGACTCAGGTGCACCGCCTCCGCCAGTTCCTCGACGCTCAGCGCCCGGTTCAGGTTCTTGCGCGCATAGTTCAACGCGTCCTGGATACGGTCCGATTTCGGCGCAAGATCCAGCATTTCAGAGTGCTGCGACTGCCCGCCCGAGCGCCGCTGATTCATGACGAGCTTGTGCGCCACCGAGCGCGCCGCTTCAGCGCCGAGATCCTTCTCCACCATCGCCAGTGCGAGGTCGAGGCCCGCGGTCATCCCGGCGGAAGTCCAGATCGGGCCGTCCACAATGTAGATGCGGTCGTCTTCCACGCGAATGTCCGGAAAGCGTTTCTGCAAATCTCGCGCGAAAGCCCAATGCGTGGTGGCACGCCGTTGCGCGAGCAACCCGGCTTCGGCCAGCACGAACCCGCCCGTGCAGATGCCCGCGATGCGGCGGCTGCGTCCAGCCGCCTTGCGCAGAAACGCGAGCACGTCCGCAGGTGCAGGCGACGTAAGCGGATCGTTGACGCCCGCCACCATCCACGTGTCGGCCGCAACGCGCGTTCGCAACGGCCGCGTGCCCACGGTCATGCCAAGCGACGAACGCACGTCGCCGCCTTCGGCCGAAAAATTATCGAGCTTGTAGAAGGGCTCGCCCGCGACCATGTTCGCGCACTCGAAAACGGTCTGGGTCGCGAGCGCCATGATCTGGAAGCCGTCGCTTAAAAGAAAGCCGATGCGGTGCACGTCCGCCTCCCGTGGAGGAATGACCTAAATCATGACCATATACGTCATTTCAGCCACCGTCAAACGAGGCCAGAATAGCTTCACGCAATCCGTGAAGACCTCTGAAAGGGAGTTACATCATGACGCAAGCTCACCAAGGTACGGCACTCATTACCGGCGCATCGTCTGGCATTGGCGCGATTTACGCGGACCGGCTGGCGCGGCGCGGCTACGACCTGATTCTCGTTGCCCGCAATCGCGCGCGCCTCGCCGCCCTCGCGCGCCGCATCACCGACGAAACGCACCAGAACGTCGAGATCGTCGAAGCCGATCTGACCGACCGGAACGCCGTCCTCGCCGTTGAAGCAACCTTGAAGCGTGACGCGAGCATCACGCTGCTGGTCAACAACGCCGGTGTCGGCACGCACCGTCCGCTGCTCGAAAGCGACGTCGATGCGATGAGCCAGATGATCGACCTGAACGTCGCAGCGCTCATGCGTCTCACCTATGCAGCGGTTCCGGGATTCGTCGCGCGCGGCAAGGGTGCCGTCATCAACATCTCGTCGATTGTCGGGATCGCGCCGGAGATTCTCAACGGCGTTTATGGCGGCAGCAAGGCGTTCGTTTTGGCCTTCAGCCAGTCGCTGCATCACGAACTCGCCGACAAGGGCGTTCAGATCCAGGCCGTCCTGCCCGGCGCAACGGCGACCGATTTCTGGCAAACCGGCGGCCTGCCGCTCGAACATCTGCCGCAGGAAATCGTCATGCCGGCTGAAGCCATGGTCGACGCCGCGCTGACCGGCTTCGATCGCGGCGAGGTGGTGACGATCCCGTCGCTGCATGCCGTGGAGGAATGGGAAGCTTACGAGGCCGCGCGCCGGAACATGTCGGGGCACCTGTCGAGCAATGTGCCCGCGCCGCGCTACGCCGTTACCGCACAAGAAGGCTAATCGGAAACCGGCGCTCCACCGACTGCGGATCGTACGATATCCGGAGAAAAAACTGCCGCCGCATGCCGCCACATGAATGGGCGGCATGCGTCGCGCTTTTACGCGCTCAGTGGCTGATCTCTTCGAGTGCGAGGCCGCGAGTATTCGGTCCGAGCAGCGTCATCACGATCCCGACGACCATCGCCATCCCGATGAAAACCGCCACGCCCGGCACGCCATAGTGATGCAACAGGATGCCGATTGCGAGGCCAGCGAACGCCGCCGCAATCCGGCTCCACGAATACACGAAGCCGACTGCGCGAGCACGCACGCGGGTGGGATAAAGCTCGGCCTGGTAGCCGTGGTAGGCGTAAGACATCACGTTCGCCGCCAGCGTGAAGATCACGCCGAGCACGATCAGAACCGAAGGCTCCGAGGCCTGCGAGAAGAGCGCGATCACGACCGCCATGATCGCGAGGCCGCCGACGATCTGCGTCTTGCGTTCGACCTTGTCCGCGAACCATACGCCAAGCAGCGGCCCGAACGGGTTGGCGATTGCAATCACGAACGCGTAGCCAAGGCTCTCCGTCACGTGCACGCCGCGGCTGATCAGCAGTGTCGGCACCCACGCCGCGAATCCGTAAAAGCCGATCACCTGCGCCATGTTGAAGATCGAGAGGAGAACCGTGCGCCGCAGATAGGGCGGACGCAGCACTTCGATGAGCGAGCCATGGCCGCCCTTCTCGACCTTGACGGGCCCGGGCGGCGGCAGCGTGATCCTTTTTTCGGCGGCGACACGGCGCTCGATCTCCGCGACGATGCGCTCCGCTTCTTCGACGCGACCGTGGCGCGCGAGCCAGCGCGGGCTTTCCGGAATGCTGCGGCGCAGAAACCACACGACGATCGCACCCACCGAGCCGATGAGAATCACGACGCGCCAGTAATCGAGGCCGATTGGGTGCGTGTTCTTCAAAATGAACGCGAGAAACGCCACCACGGGCACCACGCTGAACGTAATGAGCTGGTTGACCGCATAGGCTCGCCCGCGCTCGGCATTCGGGATCAACTCGCAGATATACGTGTCGATCGTGACGAGTTCGATGCCAATACCGATACCGGCCACGAAGCGCCAGATATTCAGCGCTTGCCCGGTCGTCTGGAACGCCATGATGGCCGTGCACGCGATGTACCAGATCAGCGACCACGTAAAGATGATGCGGCGCCCGAAGCGGTCCGCCACCTGGCCGAACACGAGCGCGCCGACCCACAGCCCGGCGAACGTCGAAAACACGAAGGTGCCGAAACCAGCCACCTTGAGCGGCCCGAGCGCCGAGAAGAAGCCGAGCGATTCGGGCGTGAAGAGCCCCGAATGCACCATGCCCGGCGCGACATAGCCCGTGAAGAACAGATCGTAGAACTCGAACACGCCGCCGAGCGAGAGCAGGATCACCATCGACCAGACGGTGCGCGACGGCGGCAGCCGGTCGAAGCGGGCGGCGATTTCCGCGGATTTTTCAATGGACATCGTGATGCCTCATTACATGTTGTGAGATATGAATGCGATGGATGACCGATGCGGCGCGCGCTCGCAAGGCAACGCGGATCGCCACGCGCCGTATCGGCAGGCACTGAAACGCGACACAGCATGCAGCTTATCGGAGCCAATACGGCGAGGCACTTCGTTTAAACCCAGATAAGCGAATGCTTGCCGCAGGATCGAGCGGGCGCTGCCCGCTTCGGCTTTTAACCGTGTGAGGTCGTGCCGTTATTTACGCTATGCACGCTTGCGGCGGAATGCGGCGGCTGAGCGCCAGAGGTGGTTTGCATGATGTCGTCTCCTGATTGATGTTCGATGTTTTTTTATAAAAAAAGCACGTCAGCCCTGCGGGCGAGAAGCGGCTTCGCGCTCGATGGCCCGCGCGAGGATTGCGTCGAAATCGGCGGGCCGGGGATGCAGATCGAGCCGCCGCCCCGCCTTTGCGATCTGGCCGGGCGTGTCATGCCCGATCAGCGCGGGCAGGCGCTTCGATGCTTCGAGAAGCGCGCCCAGATCGACGCCCGTGTCGTAGCCCATGAGTTCGAGTGCGTGCACGATTTCTTCGCTACAGACGTTACCGCTCGCGCCCGGTGCATAGGGGCAGCCGCCGATGCCGCCGAGCGACGCGTCGAAACGGGTTGCGCCCGCATCGATCGCTGCGAGCACATTCGCGAGTCCCATGCCGCGCGTATTGTGGAAATGCAGCGTGAATTCGGTTTCCGGCCAGCGCGCGATGCACTGCGCCGTGAGTCTTTCGACCTGCTGCGGATACGCCATCCCGGTTGTGTCGCACAGCGTCACGCCGTGCGCGCCCGCTTCCTCGATAAAACGTTGCACCCACACCAAAACCTCGGCGTCTGGAACGTCGCCTTCCATCGGGCATCCGAAGGCGCACGAGAGCGAGATGTTGACCGCAATCCCCGCATCGCGCGCGAGCGCGGCAACCTGTTTTAAACCCCGGAAAGACTGTTCGCGCGTCATGCGCAGATTGGCTACGTTGTGGCTCACGGTGGCCGACATCACGAGGTTCAACTCGTCCGCGCGTGCCTCGATCGCGCGTTCGGCGCCGCGCACGTTGGGCACGAGCGCCGTATAGACGACGCCGGGCACGCGCTCGATCTCGCCGAGCACGACTTCTGCATCGCGCAAGGCCGGAATCGCCTGCGGCGAGACAAACGCCGTCACTTCGATCTTCGAGACCCCGGTATGCGACAGCGCGTTGATCAACGCGATCTTTTCGTCCGTCGCGACGAAGGTCTTTTCTGCCTGAAAGCCGTCACGCGTGCCGACTTCCTGCATATGGACACGCCGCTGTTCACCGTTCCAGATCGTCATGCGATAGCTCCCTTCGCGCGCAGTTCGGCAATCTGGCTGTCCGCCAGCCCCATCTCGCGCAAGATCGCGTCCGTATCGTCGCCGAGCTTCGGCGCCGACGTGCGCACGGAACCAGGTGTGCCCGCAAGCTTCGGCACGATGCCCGGCACGTCGATGTCGTAGCCGTCGCGCGTGGTCTGCCTCAGGATCATGTCCCGCGCGCGGAAATGCGGGTCCTCGGCGATATCGCGGGCCGTGTAGCACTTGCCCGTCGGCACGCGCGCGGCGCTGAGCGCGGCGAGCACGTCCGCGCTCGAACGCGGTGCGGTCCAGGCTTCGATGGCGCGGTCCAGTTCGTCGACGCGCGCCACACGACCGGCGTTGTTGGCGAGCGTGGGATCGTCGGCGAGATCGCTGCGGCCGATCGCCGTCATCAGCCGCTTGAAGATGCTGTCGCCGTTGCCCGCGATGAGCACAAAGCCGTCGGCGCAGCGATACGCGTTGGACGGTGCAATGCCGGGCAGCGCGCTACCGGCGGCTTCGCGCACCGCGCCGAACGCGCTGTACTCCGGAATCAGGCTTTCCATCACGTTGAAGACGGCCTCGTGCAACGCAACGTCGATGACCTGCCCCTGGCCGTCATTCGCATCGCGGTGATAGAGCGCGGTCAGCACGCCGATCACACCATGCAGTGCGGCAAGCGTATCGCCGATGGAAATGCCGCAGCGCACCGGCACGCGCCCTGGCTCGCCGGTCAGATGACGCAGCCCGCCCATCGCCTCGCCAATCGAGCCGAAGCCCGGCAGATCGCGATACGGCCCGGTCTGACCGTACCCGGAGATGCGCAGCATGATGAGCCCGGGGTTCAGCGCGGCCAGTTGCTCGTAACCCATGCCCCAGCCTTCGAGCGTGCCGGGACGGAAGTTCTCGATGAGCACGTCTGCTTCGGCAATCAGCTTGCGCGCAATGTCCTGCCCTTGCGCTTCGCGCAGATCGAGCGCCAGCGAACGCTTGTTGCGCGACTGCACCTGCCACCAGACGGAGGTGCCTTCCTTCATCAGACGCCAGTTGCGCAGCGGGTCGCCCGCGCCGGGCGGCTCGATCTTGATGACCTCGGCGCCGAATTCGCCGAGCGTCTTGCCCGCGAACGGGCCCGCGATCAACTGCCCCATTTCGATCACACGCACGCCCTTGAGCGCGGAAGGCGTTGCCGCAAAGGAAGGCTGGCCGCTCATGGGGAGAACTCCTCGATGTAGGGCGAAAGACGGAGAAGACTGCAGACCGCATCCTTGAGCCCCGTCCGGAAAAAATCGAGGGAGAGTTTCGGTTGGTGTGGATGCATTCTCCACGCACGGTCACGCACACGGAATGCAACAGTGCGGAATCGAGCTTTCGCGAAATGCGAAAGCTCGACAGAACCCAGGGTAAATCAGGATGTCGTGAGCGTAGCTTGCGCGTCGCCCGTCAAATGCCTGACGAGCAACCGCGCGGACTTCGGCAGCGCACTGAGGTCGCGCGCGCAGATCAGCAGCTCGCGCACGGCCCAGTCTTCCGTGAGGCTGATCTTGCGCAGGCCCATCGAGCGAAGGTGCGGGCGCACGGCGGCATCGGGCAGCACGGCGATGCCGAGTCCGGCAGCCACCATCAGGCACATCGCATCGAAGCTGCGCACCTGGATGCGCAGCTTGAGCTGACTGCCCGTGAACGCGGTGGCGGCGTGAAGGCGCCGTGCGAGCGAGGTGGTGCGGGAGAGGCTGACGAAGTCGAATTCCAGCGCGTCGACGAAAGAAACCGAATCGCGCTGCGTCAACGGATGGCCAGTGGGAACAACGAGAACCAGCCGGTCGCGCCGGTATGGCAGGGTTTGAAGGCCGAACGTCGGCATCTGGTCGGCCATGATGCCGAAATCCGCCGCGCCATCCACCACGGCCAAGGCGACCTGTTCGCTGTTTTGCTCTTCGAGTTCGATCCGTATTTCCGGCCGCGCGGCGTTGAACGCGGCAATGTCCTTCGGCAAAAACTGCGTCACGGCCGACGTGTTCGCCCAGAGCCGCACCACGCCCACGACGCCCGCCGCATATTCGGACATGTCGGCCGTCATCACGTCGACGTCGTTCAGGATGCGCTGCGCGTGGCGCATGAGCGCCTCACCGGCTGCGGTCAGCGTAATGCCACGGGAATGGCGATCGAATAACGCGGTGCCGATCGCCGTTTCGAGATCCGCGATGCGCCTGCTTGCCGCGCCGACGGCCAGGTGTGCAAGCTCGGCGCCCTTGCTGATACTGCCGCAGCGAACGACGAGCGCGAAAAGCGAAAGCGAAACGAGATCGAGACGATGGAGGTTCATGCCGTGGAGACTCCGGCTGCAGTCATGGCGCCATTATGTGCAAAGACTGGACGGCAAGTCATCGGCCTTCTGCAAGCTTGCGCTTCTATCTCAGCTTTTCACGCACGTCTCACCCTCGGTTCGGCCGATCATCTGCAGTTCGCGGACAATTCGTTCGACAAGGTCTATTCGATCAACTGTATTTACTTCTGGCCCGCGCCCGCACGTGGATTGAGCGAGTTATATCGTGTCGTCAAGCGCGGCGGCCTGGTAGCCATCACGGTGCGTGACAAGGAGCGGCCGCCCTACGACGCATTCAGGCCCGAGAAGCTGACGAATAGCTTGATTGAAGCGGGTTTCTCGTCCGTTGCGATCAACCGCAACGACGTTCCTTCGCATCCGCTCATTTGTGCCGTTGGCACGACGTGATATTTCCGGCCGTCGATTCTGGTAATGCGCGAGGCGTCCGGTACTTCGCCAATATCATCAGCCTGGAGAGCCTCAAAGATCGTCCATCCAGCCCCAGATAGTCCCGACGCCTTTAGCAGCGAAAAAGCCTGCAAAAAGCGGCGCGCCCGTTGCGACGATGAGCGGCCCCGAAGCCACGACGACTGCCACGGCGACTGCGGCAAGCGCTCCCGCGACATTCTGCATCATCCGCTTCGCGTCCATATCGCTGTAACCCGTGCATACGAGAGGAAGATCGTCTGGTTCCAAAGGCGGTTTGAGTGACATGTCTTTTGGTCCGTAAAGCATGATCAAGATGATAGTTTTTTCGGCATTCTTCCCTGGAAACGCCGTTTGCGCAGCGGTTTGCGCACGTAAATATTGACGTTCATCATGGCGGCATGCATCTAAATGAGGATATGTGGCCCATCTCGCCACACAAATTACATATTCCTTCCCGACGGTATGGTCATAAACGCACCGTGATGCGCTTCGATCCCGCTTTCCGGCTGAAATGCGGCCAAATATTGCCCGCGATCTTTCACGCCACGGCGAATCGGGCATGACCGGCGTCAATTGCGTTCGCAACGACACCATCGGGATCAACCTGTGGCTTGAGGCGTCTCCCGGGTAACGGGCACGACGGGCGTCGCGCCCGCGCACGTCGATTAGCCCGCCTCGGGTCCGATCCGCGCCACCATGCGCGCGTAATCGGCGGGCGTATCCATATCCGCGCAGAAGCGGTCATCGGACGCTTCATGGATAGAGACTTTGTCGCCATGTTCGGCGATCAGCTTGCGGCAACCGGGATTCAAAGCGCCGCTCACGATCTCCGCTGCATAGCTCGCCGCGAAAATAACCGGATTACCGCGCGTGCCCCTGAACATCGGCACCAGGATCGAGCCGTACGGCAGCAAGGCAAAGGCCTTGACCAGATCCCGATAATCGGCGGTCTCGATCAGCACCTGGTCGGCAAGGCAGATCATCACCGCATCGCACGGTTTCTGCAGCGCGCCCACGCCAGTCGCCACCGAAGTCATCTGCCCTTCGCAGTAGTGCGCGTTGTTCTGGAAGCGCACATCGAGGCCGTCCAGCGCCTCGCATACGGCGGGCGCGTTGAATCCGGTCACCACCACGACTTCCTGAGGTTGTGCGGCGACGATAGCGCGAACGACGCGCCGCACAGCCGGCTCGCCACCCAGTGGCAGCAACAGCTTGTGGCGGCCTTCCATACGGGAGGAAAAACCCGCGGCCAGAACGACAGCTGAAAACAATAGGCTATCCATTATTTTTATCGGCCCCGCTCATGTCGTTAATCGGAACGTTGCGACGCGGCAGCAAGGTAGCGCTCGGGCGCACGCTCGAATTCGGACTTGCAGCAGTCACAGCAGAAATACACCTTTTGACCGGCATAGTCGACCACGTGCAATGCCTTCGCGATCTCGATGCTCATGCCGCACACCGGATTGACGTAGCGCCCCGCATCGGCTCCGGTCGCACCGATTGCCTCGCACGGCGGCAGCGGCGGCACGGCTTCCGTGGCGACCTCGCCTTGGCGCGCGAGCGCCGCGGCTTGCGCCAGTTCGTGCCGCAACGCGACGAGCCCGGCCACCGCGCCAAGCGCAATCTCCTGCGGCGTGTGCGCGTGAATCGCAGGCCCCGCTGGCGCATGCAGTGCGGCCAGTCTTGCGTCGTCGATGCCGCGCAGGCGCATCGTCTCGCACAGCCGCCCGGCCTTGCGGCGGCTCGCGACGAGGAGCACCGCCGCTGCGCCGCTGCGCAATGCCGCTTCGAGCGCATCCTCGTCGCCGTCGCCTTGTGTCGCGATCAGCGCGAACGACGCGCCCGCCCGGTCGAGCGCCGCGGCGTCGTAGCGCGACGCGCCCTCACGCACGATGTCGGCCGCGACACACGTGCGAAATCCCACGCGTTGCGCGAGCACGCAGGCCTCTTGAGCGGCAGGCGTCGCACCGAACACGACCACGAGCGGCGCCGGAACGGTCGGCTGGATGAACAACTCCATCGCGCCGTTGCTCGCGCACGGCATGGCGTGCGCTTCGACGTCGGGATCGTGCGCGGAGGGTTCGTTGCCGATGCGCACGCGCCTCGGCTGACCGGCGCGCATCGCCTGGCGCGCAGCCTCGATCACGATTGCCTGCGAACAACCGCCGCCGATCCATCCATGCAAAGTTCCGTTGCCTTCCACCAGCGCTTGCGCACCAACCTGCGTCGAAGTTGGCGGCGAGACGCGAATCACGGTCGCGACGGCGAACGGTGCGCCCGCAGCGATCAGTTGCTGTTCGAGCATCAGCAGGCCTTCTGTGCTCGTGACGGTTTCGGTAGTGTCGGCATTCATTGCAGCGCACCGAGAATGTGAGGAAAAACGCGTTCGAGGCTTGCAAGATCGCGCACGCCCGCGAACAGATCGAGGTGCGGCAGCGCCGCCTGCATGCCCGCGCTGACCGGCGCGAACCCCGGGCGTCCGGCGAGCGGATTGAGCCATACCAGCGAATGACAGCGCCGCCGGATTGCGGCAAGCGATTCGCCGAGCAGCGCCGGATCGCCCGCGTCATAGCCATCGCTGACGATCACGACCGCCGTGCGCGCATGCAGCAGGCGCGGCGCGTAAAGCTGGTTGAATGCGGCGAGACTCTCGCCGATGCGCGTGCCGCCAGCCCAGCCCTCGGAAATCAGATGCAGACGTTCCTGCGCGCGCTGCGGATCGGGATCGCGCAGCGCCGCGTCGACGCGGACAAGCTGCGTATGGAAGACGAAGCTGTGCACGTCGGGCAAGTGCTCGCCGAGCACACGCGCAAGCCGCAGCAGGAAGAAGCTGTAGAGACTCATCGAGCGGCTCACGTCGAGCATCAGCACGATACGTGGGCGCTGTCGCCGCTTGCGCCGCCAGCCGATGTCGATCGGCAGGCCGCCGCGCGATACGCTGCGGCGGATCGTCCAGCGCAAGTCGATGACGCGTCCTTCGTTCGCACGCTGCTCGCGGCGCGTTTCGATGCCGCGCAGGCGTAGCGCGAAGCGGCGAATCGCGGCATCGATGGCGAACAGCTCGGTGCGATCGTTCAGATGGCGGAAGTCCGCGAGCGCGAGCGAATCGGCCTGCGTGGCGCCTTCGTCAGCCGTCGCGCCCTCGCCCGGTGCGCCGCCGCGTCCCGCAAGAGAGACCGGCGTGCCCTCGCCTGCGTCGGGCGGCGTGTGCCCTGTCTCGTCGCGCGTGAGCGGCCCTGCGCCGCCCGCGCGCACTTCAGCGAAGTCATGCCGGTTCGGCGCAAGGAAGTACGCGTCGAACAGATCGTCGAAACGCCGCCAGTCCTGCGCACGCGAGCACAGCAGCGCACGCAGGTTCCAGCGCAGCAGATCGCGGTCGAACTGGCCCATGCGCCGGGCGATCTCCATTGAATCGGCAACGTCGGCGCTCGTCACGCAAAATGCGTTCGCGCGCAACCATCCCGCGAAGCCGGCATAGCGCTTGAGGAGCGCATCGGCGAGATCGGGAGCGTGCGTTTGAGCAGCGCGGTCGTGACCGCTCAACATGATGCCACCAGCTTTTCGACGACAGGCCGCGTGAGCCCGGCCTGATCCTCGCGCGTTTTCACGAGTGCGGCGAGGGAATCCATGACGCGCTCGATGCCGTCCTCATCGAGCGCGCTCACGCCAAGGCGCAGCAGCGCCGCCACCCAGTCGAGCGTCTCGGCGAGACCGGGCTTGCGGCGCAACGCCATCTGCCGCACCGCGTGAACGAATTCGACGACCTGGCGCGCGAGCGCTTCCGGCGCTTCGGGGACACGGATGCGCACGATCATCAGTTCGCGCTGAAACGACGGATAGTCGACGTATTGATAGAGACAGCGGCGGCGCAGCGCATCCGAGATTTCGCGTGTGCCGTTCGAGGTGAGGATCACGTAGGGCCGTTCGGTCGCCTGGATCACGCCGAGTTCGGGAATCGAGATCTGGAAATCCGAAAGCAACTCGAGCAAATAGGCTTCGAAGGCTTCGTCGGTACGGTCGATCTCGTCGATCAGCAACACGGGCGCGGGCGTTGTCGTGATCGCTTCGAGCAGCGGGCGCTTGAGCAAATAGCGCTCCGAGAAGATGTCCTGCTCCTTGTCGCGCAGCGGTCGCGCATCTTGCTCGAACAACTTGATCGCCAGAAGTTGATGCGCGTAATTCCACTCGTAAAGCGCTGTGTGCGCGTCGAGTCCCTCATAGCATTGCAGCCGGATCAGCGGTGCGTCGAGCAAGCGGGCAAGCGCTTTCGCCACTTCGGTTTTACCGACGCCCGCCTCGCCCTCGAGCAGCAGCGGGCGGCGCATTTCCATCGTCAGTAGCAGCGCGGCTGCGAAACTGCGCTCGGCGATGAAGCCGTGATTCGCGAGCCTCGCCTGCAGGGTGACGACATCAGGCATGCGGTCGGTCGGCGCCATGATGCGACTCAACGCCCGGGCGCCTTGTGCGAGAAACGCCCGCGCAGCCAGTCGCGAATCATCGCCCAGAAGAACGCGAACCCGTTGAGTTCGGCGGGTTGTGCGGGCGATGTCGCTTGTGCAGCCGATGCTGTCGAGGCATTCGCATCCGTCGCGCCGGATGCGGCTTGCTGCGCCTTCATCGCGTCGAGCCGCGCCGCGAAGTTCGCGACGAACTGCTTGAGCAGTTGCTCCGACACCGGTCCCATGAGTCTGCCGCCGATTGCGGCCGCCTTGCCGCTCATCGTAACCTCGCTCTTGCCCGCGAGCGTGGATGTCTCACCCTCGGGCTGCACAGCGGCCGAGAGATCCATCGTTGCCGCCGAGCTGCCGGTCGAATCCGTGCCCTTGCCAAGCAGGTGCAGGCTGCGCGTGGCGACATCGAGCGCCAGCACTTCGATGTCGCCTTTAAACGCCATCGTCGCAGGCCCGAGCTTCACCGTGATCGTGCCTTTGTAATGCGTGTCGTCAACGCGCTCGGTGATTTTCGCGCCCGGCATGCAACCCGCCACGGCTTCGATATCCTGCATCAATTGCCAGGCAAGGTCCGCACCCGCAGCAAGCGGGAAAGCCTTGTCGAGTACGACTTTCATTTACGTCCCTCCCGCGTGCCGCAAATCGCTTTAAACGGGCCGCGTCAGACCGAGTTCGCGGCATTGCTGCCACACGCGGTACGCGCTGTGCGGCATGTCCATGTGCGTGACGCCGAGATGCGCGAATGCATCGACGACAGCCGCCGTGAAACACGGAATCGAGCCCACGTGCGGCGATTCGGCGACACCTTTCGCACCGATCGGATGATGCGGTGACGGCGTCACGGTGAAGTCGGTTTCCCAATGCGGCGTTTCCATTGCCGTCGGCACGAAATAGTCGAGCAGCGTCGCGCCGAGCAGATTGCCCGATTCGTCGTAAGGCAACGCCTGGCCGAGCGCAACCGCGAAGCCCTCCGTTAATCCGCCGTGAATCTGGCCTTCGATGATCATCGGGTTGATGCGCGTGCCGCAGTCGTCGAGGGCGTAGAAACGCCGCACGCGGATCTCGCCGGTGTAGCGGTTCACGTCGAGCACGCACACGTACGCGCCAAACGGGAACGTGAAATTCGGCGGATCGTAATAGTCCACCGCTTCAAGGCCCATTTCCATCCCTTCGGGCACGTCGTTATACGCAGCCCAGGCCACCTCTTTCACCGTCTTGAACTGATCCGGCGAGCCCTTCAGGACGAAGCGGTCCAGATCGAACTCCACGTCGTCGGGACTCGCTTCGAGCAGGTGCGCCGCAATCCTGCGCGCTTTCTCGCGAATCTTGCGCGAGGCGCGGGCGACCGCCGCGCCTGCCACCGGCGTCGAACGCGAACCGTACGTGCCGAGCCCGTACGGCGCAGTAGACGTGTCGCCTTCCTCGACCGCGATCTGCGATGCCGGAATCCCGGCCTCCGAGGCGATGATCTGCGCATAGGTGGTCTGATGCCCCTGGCCCTGCGTGATCGTGCCCATGCGCGCGATGGCCGAGCCGTCCGGATGCACGCGGATCTCGCACGAGTCGAACATGCCGACGCCGAGGATGTCGCACATCTTCGACGGCCCCGCTCCGACGATCTCCGTGAAGTTCACGACACCGATGCCCATCAGCCACTCCGCGTCCGGATCGGCGCGGCGCTGCGCCTGCTCCGCGCGCAACGCGTCGTAATCGACCGCGGCGAGCACCTTCCTGAACGCGGTCTCGTAGTCGCCGGAATCGTATTCGAGGCCAAGCGGCGTGGCGTACGGAAACTGATCCTTGCGGATGAAGTTGCGCAGACGAATCTCGGCCTTGTCGATGCCGAGTTTTTGCGCGAGCACGTCGATCATCCGCTCGATCACGTACACCGCCTCCGTCACGCGAAACGAGCAGCGATAAGCAACGCCACCCGGAAACTTGTTCGTGTAGACGCCGTCGACCGAAACGAACGCATTCGGAATCGCGTACGAACCCGTGCAGACATGGAACATGCCGGCGGGCCATTTCGTCGGATCGGCGCACGCATCGAACGCGCCATGGTCGGCCACCGCATGCACGCGCAGTGCCTTGATGTGTCCATCCTTGTCGGCGGCGAGTTCACCGGTCATGTGATAGTCGCGCGCAAACGCGGTGGTGGAGAGGTTTTCGCTGCGCGACTCGATCCATTTCACGGGACGCCCGAGCACGATCGACGCGACGATCGAAGTCACGTAGCCCGGATACACGCCCACCTTGTTGCCGAAACCGCCGCCGATATCGGGCGAAATAATGCGGATTTTCGATTCCGGAATCGAAGACAAAAGCCCGACGACCGTACGCACGACGTGCGGCGCCTGCGATGTGATGTAGACCGTGAGATCGCCGCGCACCTTGTCGTACGATGCGACGCAGCCGCATGTTTCGAGCGGACAGGGATGCACGCGCGGATACAGAATGTCCTGCTTCACCGTGACGTCGGCGCTTTCGAACACGCGGTCAGTCTTGTCGCGGTCGCCCATCGTCCACGTGAAAATATGATTGGGATGTCTGCGCGCACCATGCGCGCCGGTGTTCCTGTCGCGGATATCCTCGCGGATCACGGGCGCATCGGGTTCGAGCGAGCGCATCGGATCGACAAGCGCCGGCAGCTCCTCATATTCGACTTCGACAAGCTCGGCTGCATCGGCGGCCACATAGCGGTCGTCGGCAACGACGAACGCCACCTCCTGATTCTGGAAGCAGACTTTTTCGTCAGCGAGCACGGCCTGGACATCGCCTGCAAGCGTGGGCATCCAGTGCAGCTTGAGCGGCTTCAGATCGTCGGCGCTCAGCACCGCGTGCACGCCCGGATGCGCTAGCGCGCGCGATTTGTCGATGCGCTTTACGCGCGCATGCGCATACGGACTGCGCACCATCGCGCCGAACAACATGCCCGGCATGACGATGTCGTCTACGTACGTACCCTTGCCCTGAATGAAACGCGGATCCTCGCGGCGCTTGCGCGAGCAGCCCATGCCTTCCAGCGCTGCAAGCCGGTCGAGATTGGCGTCTTGATCGCCCATGACGTTTCTCCCGGTGGTCATTGCGCGTGCACCGAATCCGCCGCGATCAGCGGATGCGAGCTTTCGACCGCTTCGCCGCGCAATTTGCGCGCCGCGTATTGCACGGCCTTCACGATGTTCTGATAACCCGTGCAGCGGCACAGGTTCCCGGCCATCCAGTAGCGAATCTCGGCTTCATCCGGATCGGAATTCTCCTGTAGCAGGCGGTACGCACGCATCAACATGCCTGGCGTGCAAAAGCCGCATTGCAGGCCGTGTTCCTGCATGAATCCCTCCTGCAGCGCATGCAATACACCGCCTTGCGCGAGCCCTTCGACCGTGCGGATATCCGCGCCTTGCGCCTGCACGGTCAACAGCGTGCACGATTTCACGGACATGCCGTTGAAATCGACCGTGCATGCCCCGCAATGCGATGTTTCGCAGCCAATGTGCGGCCCCGTGTGCCGGCATTTCTCGCGCAGCGTGTGAATGAGCAGCTCCCGCGGCTCGACGACGACATCGACTTCGCCGCCATTGAGCGTGAACGACACCATCGTCTTGCTGGCCATGTTGTGATCTCCTCGCCGCTCAGGGTCGTGTCGCGCCAGCCGCACGCTCGTATGAAGTGTTGAGCGCCCTGCGGGTCATCTCGCCTGCCATCGCGCGCTTGTAGTCGGCGTCGCCGCGCAGATCGGGCGCTGGATTGCATGCCGCCATCGCGAGCCGGGCGGCTTCGTCGAGCGCATGTGCGTCGAATGGCTTGCCGGTCATCGCCCGCTCGGCATCCACCGCACGGATCACCGTGTCGCCGACATTCGTCAGAGCAATGCGAACGTGCTCGACGTTGCCGTCCGCGACGCGCAACGTCACGGCGGCCGCGGCAGTGGCGAAGTCGCCGGTCTTGCGCTTGAGCTTCGCGTAGCAATAGCCGGTGTTGGCCACGGGAACCGGAATACGGATGCCGGTCATGATCTCCCCGGGGGACAGCAGCGTCACGTAGGCGCCGACAAAGAAACCGTCGGCAGACACCACGCGCTCGCCGTCCGCGCCTTGCAGGACGAACGAAGCATCGAGGGCGATCATCAGCGCGGGATGGTCGTTGGCGGGATCGCCGTGCGAAAGATCGCCGCCCAGCGTGCCGCGATAACGAACCTGAGGATCGGCAATCTGCCTCGCGCCCTCGACGAGCAGCGGGCAACGCGCCTGCACCAGTTCAGACCAGATCAGTTCGTTTTCGGTCGTCATTGCGCCGATCCACAGCGCGCCGTTCTCTTCGCGGATGCCTTTGAGTTCGGCAAGCCCGCCGAGATCGATCAGATGATCGGGTTGCGCGAAACGCAGCTTCATCATTGGCAACAGGCTGTGGCCGCCCGCGAGCAGTTTCGCCGTCTCGCCATGCTCGCCGAGCAATGCGAGTGCCTCGTGCAAGGTTCGAGGTGCGTGATATTCGAAGGGTCGAGGAATCACATCAGACTCCTTGTTGTTATCCGCATGAAGTCGAGGATTTCACAATGCAATGCAGCAATTCAATGTGAATTCGCGAGCGGTTGCGGGCCTTCGCCAAAGGCCGGAAAACTTGCCTGAAAAGAGGAAACGACATAAAACGGAAGCACCGCCTCCCGCACGGATGACGCCATGCACAAAGCAGCGGGCGCATCAGGGAGAATCCTGGATGAAGCCGCCCCCTCACACCCTGTCCACTCCCGACACACGCGACGCCGTGACATTCCAGCACCGGCTGGAGCAGTTCAGTCCGGGCGTGGTATGGCTCGATGCAGAAGGACGCGTCAGTGCATTTAACGACGTCGCGCTGCGGATTCTCGGCACCGTAGACGAGCAGTCGCCCGGCATGGATCGCGACACGCTGTTCGGCATGGACGTCGTGCGGTTACACCCGGCCCGAAGCCGCGCCAAACTGCGTGATCTGCTGCAGTCCGGCGACGCGAGCGGTCGCGAAGCAGATTCGCCGCTGCCCGCGGTGTTGATCGGCGTCGCCGATCACGTCCTCATGATCAAGGCGTCGCACATGTCGGGCCCGCACGGCTCGTGCGGCACCTGCATGTTCTATTACGATCTCACCGATCTCGCGACGGAACCCTCACCGGGCGTGCTCACCGGGATGACAACGCCGCCGCGGCGTCTCTTCAAGATTCCGGTATTTCGCAAGAATCGCGTGATTCTGATCGACCTGAAGAATGTCGTGCGCTTCCAGGGCGACGGCCACTACACGACGATCGTTACGCGCGACGACCGCTATTTGTCTAACCTGTCGCTTGCGGATCTGGAATTGCGTCTGGACAGCAGCGTCTACCTGCGCGTGCACCGCAGCCATATCGTGAGCTTGCCGTTCGCCGTCGAACTGGTTAAAGCCGACGAAAATCTGAATCTCGTGATGGATGACGTTGAACGAAGTGTGGTGCCGGTAAGCCGCTCCCGTGCGGTGCAGTTAAAAGAGCTGCTGGGGGTGATATGAAAGCGGCAGGGTTTAGCGGAGGTGCGCGCGATGCGTCCGCAAAACGCGCGCATGACTCGATAGATGCATCCGCACCATTCAGACCCCTATAAAGCCTGCGCCACAGAAGCAACCGGATTCCTCGGTTCGTCACGCTCGCGCGCCACTGCGAGCATCTGTCCCACCTTACTGTTTGCAACGAATGCACTTGTAATCTATGATCCAGGTTAACATGTACGCTTGATGAATGTTTTAATATGGCTTCCATCAGACCACCGGATGGGCACTTTCCTGCAACTCGATGCTTTACAAGACCGTAGATGCGCCATCGGCACGCCGACCACCGGCGTGTCTCAGGCCAAATTGACACAGGGCAGCCATGCAGCACCGGCCCTGCGGCATCTTGAAGCAGTTCCGTTTCGCGAAACCCGCCCCCAACATCCGTAACGCAGTCACTATTTTTTACGCAGTGCACCAATAAGCACTATTTTTTTCACCGGAGTCCCCATGACCGTCACCCAGCTCAACGTATTCCAGTTCGATGCCCGAGGCATTGCAAAGCGCTTCCGCCACGCTGCGATTTTTGGTGCCCTCGAATCGCTCGAGCAAGGCGACACGATGCGCTTCATCAATGACCACGATCCCCTGCCGCTGCTGAATCAGATCCAGCAGCGTTATGGCAATCAGGTGCGCATCCAGTACGTCGAGCGTGGCGCACAAGGCGTCGTCATCGATATGGTGATCGCCGTCACCGGCGAGGAAGCCGCGACGTCCAGCCAGTCGTCGTCTTCGGGCTCCGGCTGCGGTTGCGGCGCTGGCGGCGCAGGTTGCGGCAGCTAAGTCGGCAACAAAGATATTGAAAGCGCCAGATCGGCTCATCGCCAGTAGGCAGACTGACCGTATCCGGCGCCTCGTAAGCAAGCTGGGGTAAACGTGTACTTCCCCTGAACGCAAGAACAAGGGAAGGCAGATTCCAGTTGTGTTGTGTCTAGCAGGAAACCTGCGCCGATCGCGAACAACGCGATTGCGCGGGTGAAGTTCATTGACCACTTCCGTACTCGTGGTTCGCGCGATTGAATCGATTTCTTTTCTGCACGGCATGGATACCGAAATACTGTGCAGCAATCGAATGTGATGGCAACTCACGTAGGAGCAGTGAATCGCTAAACCTGAGCGAGTCGTAGAAATTTTGGCTCGAGAAGGGAGCAAGGCGCGAGGCAGTCCATTTCCATGGGAGCACAGTGGCTACGCGGACATGGAAATACAGCCCAACCTGTCTGTTCAAACACACGAAAACTGTTGCAAACAGGACGCTTTCATAAGGTGATTCATGAGACTGACTGATTTTACCGATTACAGCCTGCGGGTTCTGACCTACGTCGCAGCACGCGGCGAGGAACTCGCCACGATTCAGGAGTTGACCGACTCACTGGGCATTGCGCGCGGCCACCTTGGCAAGATCGTTCATACGCTCGGCCGCGCCGGTTATCTGAGCACGACGAGAGGCCGTATGGGAGGCATGCGTCTGGGGCTCCCGCCCAACGAAATTACCATTGGCTCCGTCGTGCGTGCGACTGAACCGGACTTCCGCATCGTCGAATGCTTCAATGCCGCGGAAAACAAATGCACCATCACACCGGCTTGCGGTTTGCGCGGCATGCTGGAGCGTGCATCGCGCGCATACATGGCCGTTCTTGACGAATATACGTTGGCGGATCTTGCGATTGAGCCACAGACTCTGGCACGCCTGCTTTCAGGGGCGCCAACGGTTATTCCACTGGTGCCGCTCACGCGCGGGTAAGTATCGGGTTGAACTGGTCGAGTTCCAGTAACGGCAGGTGGTAGTTCGGCGGCCGTTCACCGTTGAAGAACGGCAGGCCAACAAAAACACATAGCAATACTAAAAACCGTCGCAATTCTAATTTTATATGCGTGCGACGGACTTTCGAGTAAACGACAATGCGACGGCTACACGATCAACCCCATGTCCGTGGCGTTTGGGAGACGCACTACGTTACACCACTCGCTCACTTCAGAAACATGCCCGGGCAGCAGCTGCCGTGCGGCCCTGTTTCCGACGACGGGAGCTACTACTACCTTGAGGCGCTGCCACGCGAAGGCGGCGCGGCGGTTACGTTCTTCGCGGAAAATCACTGCGCGGAAAAGATACTGCGCGGGTTCGGCAGACCTCTGTTGCCCATTTTCGATCCGTTCGTGCGCTCGCGAGCGGCCAGACGCGCGCCAGTCGATCCTCGCTCGGACATGATCGGTCTCAATGCCGATCTCTATGACGCGATTCACATGCTGTGTCTCGCCTTTGGCTTCATGCCGAAAAACGGGATATCGCGCACACTCGAATCGCTGCGAACAGAGCCGGACCGAAAGGTAGAACGCCACGAAATCGTCCGGTTTGCACAGGCCTTGGCGCGATACGGGAATGTGAATCCGCTCTCGCTTGCCATTGACTCGTTACGTCGAGCGAATGCGCGCCTTCGTGAGTTTCCGTTCATATTTCTTCGCGCGCGGCTGCGGCACGAACACTTGCCGGACTGCCTTTAATAGAAAGCAAACTGAAAGAGAAACAGCCTGCCGGAAATCATTTCCAGGCAGGCGATCCGGTTACGGCATCCCTATTCCGGGCGCCGTGCATCTGCAGCCGGCTTGGCAAATTTCGATTCGATAAGAAGGCTGACGCGCCGATAGCACTTGAGCGCGTTCACGATAACCACGCCCAGCCATACCGCCGATACGATCAACGCAAGGCTCGCTACGCGTGCGAGCGGCGCCGGCCATTGACTTGCCGCGACGAGTAGCAGCACTGCAACGAGGTGAGCGGCGAATTGCCGTTTCCCCGTGCGGTCCTCAATGATGTCCTTTACTTTTGGCACGATGTTCATCGGCATCGGCAACGACGCCTGCAAGTGGTACCAAAGCAGGAACGGCAGGATCTTGTAGAGCATGCCGTTGACGGCGGACCACGCAAAACCCACCAGCACGAGTACACCGAACGTCACGAACCAGGCTGCGCGACCGGTATTGGCTGCGAGAAACCACGCAGGCCAGCAACAGACGAGACTCGCCATGGAAAGACGCCAGAACAGCGTCGTGGCGTCTGCCTGCGCACGCTTGCGCGTTGCCAGCAGATAGAGCGTCATGCCGCCCAGCGCCGTGAATGCCGCACCCAGCGTATTGCCGACGAGCGGTTGCACGACAGTTGCGCGATCATCCGGCAAGAAGCCGGCCGCGAGCGACAGTACTAGAACCAGGCCGAATACACCCGGGGCGAACCACCGCGTGAATGCAAGCGGATACGGCTCGGTCACGAGAAACATCGGGATAACCTGGTAGGCAATGCCCGCCACGAGGAGCCCGATCCAGCCTGACAATCCCCAGACAACATGAATATGGGTAAAGCGCTGCAGTGGAAGCGTGTAAGCACCCGACATCGCACCCGCGAGCATACCGCCGACGACAACGGTAACGAAGAGCGAGCCGAGGGCAAGCCGCGTCGACAGCAGGACATCCTCGGAACCTTTCTGGCGGTTTTTACGGCTCAGAAAGAAACCGACGACGAACGCTGTGAGGAACCAGAGAAAAGCGCCGACGAGCACAACGGCGCTCAAGGCGAAAAGCGCCGGGACCGACAAAACAAAAGCCGTGGAAAGCGAGAGCGCGCCGATCGTAAGCAAAGCATGCACTACGGTGGCGGTGACGACGGGGCGGTAAACATGTATGCCCGTCGCGACGGGCAGAATCTGGACGAGCGCGCCGAGCATCGCGTTACCCAACGCGCCTAGCGTAAAGAGGTGCGTGAGCGCGAGCGCGAATGGCGACCAGCGCGACGCCAGCGCAAGCGGCCCGCTCCAAAGCAGCAGGCCACCCGCGATCAAGACGTAGATTGGCGCACTAATGAAAAATCGGAGCGGCGCCGACAAAGACGGCGAACTGTCGAGCGATAGCGCACGCCGCATCAGGCATTCCGCCAGATGCGAATTTCAAAGCGATGAGCGTCGAACGCACGCGTACTGTGTTCGTAACCGCTTCGCTCAAGTATTGAGTAGAGGGGAAAAGGCTGGCGATCGATGATGACACGCAGATGCCACCCATGCTCGAGTGTGCCCAGCGCCGACATGATCTGCTCCATCGGCTCGGGTGGTTGCAGTCCGCAAACATCGAGCACTATTTCACGCGCTTCAGGTTCCATGTTTTGCTGCATCCGCTAGTGCGTTCCGCCGAAGTCGAAGTATGCGGCGCCTGAAGAGAATAGCAGACGCGAGCGTGAATTCCGCCTATAACCTTGTTCGTATTGTTCACATCAATCGCTTGCGGGCGTCGATTGTCTGACCTGAGGTTAGCGAAGGCCACTCCCGCCAGCAGCCGCTTGCCGATGCTCCACTCCAACGCCCGGCTGATGCCTTAAAGACGCGCTGCCGGGAATGTGCTTGCGCAGGGTTCTGGGCACGAAACTTTATAAAGCCATGTGGCGAATTGGCACAGCCGGTGCGCAGTCAACCATCCAGGCGACCGTAACCATTTGTTTTATTTAATTTTTGCTGTCTGCGGGGCAGTGCCGGGGATGAACGGTTCCTTTGCATATAACGCGTCTACGTCTTATCATGTCGTTAAACATGCATTCGACGTACATGTTTAACGACATCGCAGGCCGCTACGGACGAACACAACTTTCCTGCGATCCAATCCCTTCAAACAGCGGAAAGAGGACTATGCACTCAACACGTCGCTTATGGAAATGGCTCGGGCTTATCTGCCTGCTGTCATTCGGCACCCTGCTCTGGCTGGGCAGGGATATCTATCTGGCTCAGCCTCCCATCCCGAGCCAAGTCGTGAGTGAAAACGGCAACGTTTTGTTCACGGGTGATCAAATCCAGCGCGGCCAGCAGGTTTGGCTGGCAGCCGGCGGCCAGCAGGTCGGCACGGTCTGGGGTCACGGCAGCTACGTTGCTCCGGACTGGTCTGCCGACTGGCTGCACCGCGAGGCAGTTGCGTTGCGCGAGTCGTGGGCTCAGAAGGAGTTCCACCAGTCGTATGACGCACTGACCGTGGATCAGCAAGGCGCGCTCGACGCACGCCTGAAGCACGAAATGCGCGCCAACCGCTACGACGCCGCAACCGGCCACGTCACGGTGACCGATCAGCGTGCGAGCGTAATCCTCGACATCGCCAAGCACTATGAATCGCTGTTTGGAACGGATCCCTCGTTCGACAAGCTGCGCGACGACTATGCGATGAACGCCAACTCGGTGCCCGGTGCAAATGATCGGACCGCACTTGCCGCCTTCTTCTTCTGGTCGTCGTGGGCTGCCACGACCGAGCGTCCGGGACAAGTGGGTCAAACGTATACCAACAACTGGCCGCATGAGCCGCTCGTCGACAACACGCCGACGATCGCCAACGGCATGTGGTCGGTTGCGTCCGTGATCCTGATGATCGCTGGTATCGCCGGCATGATCTGGTATCACGCCGCGCATGGCGAAAGCGAATCGCAAGAACCCGCCACGCCGGGCGAAGATCCGCTGTTCAACGTCAAGGCGACGCCCTCGATGCGCGCGACGAAGAAGTACTTCTACGTCGTGATCGGTCTCCTGCTCGCACAGGTCGCCATGGGCTCGCTGAGCGCCCACTACGCCGTTGAAGGTCACAGCGTCTTCGGTGTTCCGGTTGCTGAAGTTCTTCCGTGGGTTGTGAGCCGTACCATCCACACGCAGTTCGGCGTTCTCTGGATCGCTACCGCGTGGCTTGCGACGGGTCTCTACATCGCCCCGCTGCTCGGTGGTCGTGAACCGGTCATGCAGAAGCTCGGCGTCGATGTTCTGTTCTATGCGCTGCTCTTCATCGTCGTGGGCTCGACGGCCTGCGGCTGGCTCGGCTCGCTGCAGCACCGCGGCACGTCGTTCGCCTTCTGGCTCGGCAATCAGGGTCTCGCCTATACGGCCATGGGCCGGATCTGGCAGTTGCTGCTGTTCGTCGGTCTGCTGTTCTGGGTGTTCCTGCTCGGCCGTGGTCTGTTGCCGGCGCTCAAGGATCCGAAGACGAAGGGCCGCAGCCTGATCGCCATGGTGTTCCTGTCGGCAACCTGTATCGGCCTGTTCTACGCATCGTCGCTCGCCTGGGGTCAACACACCAGCTACTCGATGATCGAGTACTGGAGATGGTGGCTGGTGCACCTGTGGGTTGAAGGCTTCTTCGAAGTGTTCGCCACGGCTGTTATCGCGCTGATCTTCTCGCGACTTGGTCTGATCGGTATCGAAAGCGCGAATCGCGCAATCGTGATGGAAACGATCGTGTTCCTCTTCGGCGGGATTCTCGGTACGCTGCACCACCTGTACTTCACGGGTACGTCGACGGCAATCATCGCTTTCGGCGCCGCGTTCTCCGCGTTCGAAGTTGTGCCGCTCGCACTTATCGGTCTGGAAGGCTGGCACACGTATCGTCGCACCCAGGCTGCTCCGTGGGTTCAGAACTACAAGTGGATGATCATCTGCTTCGTGGCAGTCGGTGTGTGGAACACGATTGGCGCGGGTCTGCTGGGCTTCTCGATCAACCCGCCGATTTCGCTGTACTATGTGCAAGGTCTGAACATGACCCCGGCGCACGGCCATGCTGCACTGTTCGGTGTGTACGGCATGCTCGGTATCGGCCTGATGCTGTTCTGCCTGCGTGGTCTGACCTCGCGTGACGCATGGGATGACTCGCTGCTCAAGCCGGCATTCTGGTTGCTGAACATCGGTCTGGCCATGATGGTGTTCATCTCGATCCTGCCGTCGGGTATCTACGAAGCGTACGAAGCTGTCCACAAGGGTCTCTGGTATGCACGTTCGGCTGAGGTTATTCACTCGCCGGTCATGACGTCGCTGGTCTGGGCACGTGTGCCGGGCGACCTGGTGTTCGCTGCAGGCGTTCTGTACCTCGGCTGGTTTGCACTGCGTCTGCTCGGCCGCGGCAAGCCGACCGCATCGCAGGCTGCAGTCAGCAAGCAAATGAAGCACCGCGTTTAATCGCAGTAGTAGTAGCAATAGCAAGAACGAACCGCTGGTCGGCACATGTCGACCAGCGGTTTTTAACGGTTGGCAGGAGAAACAGCCATGACGACCAACACTACAAACACACCGCTGTCGCAAGCTGAAAACGAAGTCCTTGCGGCCCTGCGGTATGTGATCGATCCTGAGGTTGGCGTCAACATCGTTGACCTCGGGCTTGTTTATCGCGTGGATGTACGCCCCGATGTACTGCGTATCGAGATGACGATGACTTCGCCCGCCTGCCCGATGGGCCAGGTCATCATGGACGACGTCAATGAAGTTCTCGATGCACTCATACCTCCTGGTACAGAACTCGATATCGAGCTTGTCTGGGAGCCGCCATGGAACCCCGACATGATGAACGACGCAGCTCGCCAGGTGCTGGGATGGCCGGACGAATGACACACTCTGCCGCTTCCACGGTCTCCGGACAACGGACGAACCAGACGAAGCGCCCCCGCCCTTCCCCTCTGCGATTCGCAGTCCGCGCATTGCTCGGTGCGGCCATCGTCGCATCGCTCCTTTGCGGCCTTGCCGCCGGACTCGCCCGACTGGGCGTACCGTTGCCAGCTCACGCCGTCTCCAGAGCAGCGTGGCATGGCGTCCTGATGATCCCCGTATTCTTTGGCGCCGCCATTAGTCTCGAGCGCGCCGTCGCAATCGGTTCCGCGTGGTGCTTTTCCGCACCGGCCGCAGCCGCGCTTGCGGGCGTACTCCTGCTGGCCGGCGCACCGGTTCCGCTCGCACAAGCCGCACTGCTGATCGCTGGAGCCGTCCTGTTCGCGGGCAGCATTGTCGTGCTGCGCAAGCAGCTTGCACTGCACCTCGCGGTCCTTGCGATTGCAACGGTCTGCTGGAGCGCAGGCAATCTCGCCTGGATCGTTTTCGGCGATCCGTTGGCCGCCGTGCCCTACTGGCTTGCGTTTCTCGTGCTGACGATCGTCGCCGAACGACTCGAACTGACGCGCATGCGGCCCATGCGGCCCGCAACGCATTACCTTTTCTATGGCTGCGTCACGCTGTTGCTGGCGGGACTCGTCATCGCGCTCTGGCAACCGGACCTCGGTCTTCGCATCTTTGCCGCGAGCTGCGTCCTGTTGCTGTTTTGGCTCGCTCGATACGATATCGCTCGCCACACAGTGCGTCAGCGCGGCCTGACGCGATTCATCGCCGTCGCGCTGCTATCCGGCTACGGCTGGCTCGGCGTAAGCGGCTTGCTGGGAATGGATGGCGCGTTCGCGGCCGGACATCCCTGGCACGACGCGGCGCTGCACGCGCTGACGCTCGGCTTCGTATTCTCGATGGTGTTCGGCCACGCGCCGATCGTCCTGCCCGCGATCACCGGCTTGCGTGTGCGCTACAGCCCGCTCTTTTATCTGCCGCTTGGTCTTTTGCATACAGCAGTTGGGCTGCGGGTAATCGGCGTATTGGCGGGCGACTTCAACGTGAGACGTTTGGGTAGTGAAGCGGCTGCCGTTGCCTTGTTGGTGTTCATGGTTACGCTTTTGACGGCAGTGCTGTCAGCGCGACGAAAGGCCAGCAGCAATTGATTTCACAGGAGCGGTGATTTCTCACGCACCGCTCCTTCCCTTCGGCATCGACATCGCCAATCGGTAATCCCCCCCTCCGCTGAAAGCCGCCGAACCGCATCGAGCCAACGATATGGGCTCGACCACGCGTAGTCCTCGCACTAGTCCTCGCACATCTGGAACGGCAATTCATTTCAGCGCTTCCTCACTGTCGGGCAAAGCGTGACGCTCACGATGAACCTGCCGGTTGACGACAGGATGCGCCAGGTGAAGGTGTACGCGATCATCAGGAATCGGCGCACGCCAAGGTAAGATCACCATCTCGCGCCGTCAATCCGGCTGGAAAAACATCTACATTATTTAGTTAACCGAATCTATCCAGGCACCCGCAATCTTTTTATGTGGAGAAGTCTACGCTATGGGTTACGCGCCAACACGGATCCGAACCATCCCATCTCGATCGTCGGCGGGCTGGACATTATCCGAAACTCCGCATGAACGCACGGCCCGTCTGCCATGATCGTGCTCAGCCACTTTCGGCACCGCGCCGCGCCCAGTCTTGCAAATCATCGACACTACGCGCGGGTGCGCGGCTATCGCCACGAGATAATCGACGCTTCGGAAATGCCTCAGGCGCTTCCGTTGCGCGCACTCTACCGCTACGAAACGCTCCTGAATACGCTGCGACGCGCGGACCGCAACGAACTCATCCTTTTACTCAGCGAAGATGCAGCGATCATCGAGCCGATCGCACTGGAGCAGTTCATGGCCGATCGCGACGTGCTTCTGGTACGCGCATCCACGCACGCCTTGCCGCAAATCGACGTCCAGATCTGGCGGAACACGAATGCCGTACGCGAGACCGTGTTGCAGATCGTGAAGCGATGCAGAATCGACTTCACCGACCGGCTCCCCTCCGAGGCCGCCGTATTCGCCGGTTTCGAATCTGAACACTACATGACGTTATTCAACGGAATGTGCCCGGTCATGCCGACCGGATACAACTATGATCCCCTATGGAGCCGGGTGCCGACGTTCGCCATCAGCATTGACGATGCGCCGCATTCGCCGGAACGGAAAGGCACTACGCCACGCTTCAGGGATGCACTCATCGCGCACATAAACCACACGCGGGCAGCCGGGTTACCCATGTTTTCATTTCCGCACTATGCTGCGGATTCCTCGAATGAAACGGCGGATCGTAGTGCGTACAACCCTGGCAAAGCACTTGCGGTAGTCACCCTCTATACACCCAACATTGAAAGCTACGCTCGCATTGCGGAGGGCAATTTCCGTCGCTACTGCGAGACGCAGGGTTATACGTTTTACGTACACCGCGATATTCCGCGCGAAATCGGCTTGAACGCATCCGGCAACTGGTTCAAGCCGTGGTTGTTACACGGTTATCTGCAACATCACGAGTGGGTCATCTGGCTCGATGCCGACGTGCTGATCGCCGATCAGCAGCAAAAACTGGAACCGTTGCTCGAGGGCCGCGATTACCTGCTCGCACACGATGTCGGCCAGTGGCCTTTTAACTCGGGTGTGATGGGTTTCCGGCGCACGGCGCGCAACGATGCGATGTTGCAAGAGCTCATGGCGAGCATTTCGGCGTTGCCCGATAAATCGAGAGTCTATGCGAGCGACGGCGATCAGCTTCAGTTCATCAACGCGATGAGAGAAAGCGGCGCGCTGCAGGATGAAGCGATATCAGACATGGTCTGCTTCAACACGCCTTGGCTGTTTCGCCGCCCGGATAGCTTCATCGTGCACTATTACGGAATGTGGCAGAGCATGCGGACGCTGATGATGGCGCACGACAACGCGCTCCTCGCATAAACCCGCTCAACGACGACTACGCATCGGCATCGAGCATTTCCCGCAGGGAACGCGTAAGCACGTCCAGATCGTCCGGCAATGGCGCGCTCGTATCCCGATTGATTACCGCTTCCACCCGCGCGCAATCCGCCGCCAGTGACGCCTGACCGAACACCGCCAGTGCGCCGCGTATCGAGTGAAGCTGCGCCAGGACGGCGTCCACGTCGCCCGCCGCCCGAGCGGCTTCCATGGTCGATACCGCTTCCGCCGTCGACTTGATGAACGTCTCCCAGAGTTGTTTCGGCATGGTGCGGCCACGAAATTTCGCTTCGTCCGAGTTGGACACGCTGATCAGCTTCACGCCCCGCTCCTCGGCAATCGCGCCCATCACGTCGTTGAGTTGCTGCCGCGAAATCGGCTTGGTCATCACCTGGGTCATGCCGGCCGCCTCGCAGCGTTGCCGCTCTTCCTTCGTGGCGTGCGCCGTGATCGCCACGATCGGTAAAGCGGGCTTGCGTGCGCGCACAGTCTCGGCCAACTGGTAGCCGCTCATGCCCGGCATGTTCAAGTCGGTCAGCAGAACGTCCCAGTCGTCGTCGTCGAGCCGTTCGAGCGCCTGCCGGCCGTTCGCCGCGGTCGCGACGCGGCAGCCGAGCGACGTAAGCTGCTCCGCCAGCAGCATACGGTTCGCTGCGTTGTCCTCGGCCACCAGCACTTTCAAACCGCGCGAGGACGCTACCGTATCCGCGCGCATCGCGCCGGCCGTCGCAGCCGATGGGCCTGGCAACGGCTCACCCAGCAAAGTCGCACGCATGCTCGCCGCGAGTCCGCTCAGACTCAGGCACGACACGCTCACGATCTTGCCCGTACAAATGGCGTTCGCCGGACCGCCCGGATAGCCGTCGACTACCCATGCCGCGTCTTCGACGAGGCGGTTCTCATCGTCGGCTCCCCACTGCTCGCGCGCGCCCCAGATCACCAGCACGGCGGCGGCTTCGAGATCCGACTCCTCGATGGTCGCCGGATGCCGGTGCACATTTACCTGCGCGCCCCAGTGTTCGAGATGGGGAACCGCAAACTCGCACCATTCCCGCGCCGAACTCAGGAACAGTACGCGTGCCCCGTCGACGATGCGTGGGTCGCTGCGCAACGCGATTGCGTCGCCAAGCGGCAGATACACCGTGAAGCGGCTGCCGACGTCGGGTGTGCTCGATACATCGATGCGCCCGTGCATGGCGTGAACGAGCCGCTGGCATAACGCGAGCCCAAGTCCTGTGCCGCCGAAGCGCCGGTTAATCGAAGCGTCAAGCTGCGAAAACGCTGTAAAAAGCTGTTCCTGATGCTGCGGTGAAATGCCGATGCCGGTATCGACAATCGCCAGAACCAACTGTTGCTTGCCGTCGCTGGCCGTCTCGAGGCTCACGACCACCGTAACGGACCCGTATTCGGTGAATTTGATCGCGTTGCTCAGCAAATTATTGAGAACCTGCCCCACGCGCGTCGGATCGCCCCACATGGTCTGCCCGGCGGCGATATCGATGCGCGCATAGAGGCCGAGTCCACGCGCCCGCGCGAGCGGCTCGAAAATCCCCAGCACGCATTCGATCTGCTCCAGCACGTTGAACTCGATTTGTTCGAGCGTCATTTCACCGGCTTCGATCTTCGAAAAATCGAGAACATCGCTGATCACCGCGAGCAAGCCAGCGGAAGCGCCGCGCACAGTGGCGAGCCGGTCGTGCTGCACACTCGTCAAGGGCGAGTGCGCAAGCAGTTCGAGGTTGCCGAGGATCGCATTGAGCGGCGTGCGGATTTCGTGACTCATCGCGGCGAGAAAGGCCGACTTGGCCTGATTCGCCGAATCCGCGGCCTCCAGCGCCGCATTGAGTTCGCGCTGCAGACGCCGCCGCTCCGTCACGTCGATGAAGACCGCAACCAGCACGTCAATGCCCTTATAGCGCGCTTGCGAGGCGCTGCAAGCCAGCTCGACGTGGCCGCCGCCTTGCGTGGGAAGAACGACGTCCTGGCGCAGCACGCCAACCGGCCCGCCCGCTGGATGATCGCGCTCGAACGCGTCGTAGCACGCGACCAGCGCATCCGCAAGAGCCGCCTCTCCGCGCTCGATCCGCGACCCGAGTTCCTGTATGACCGGGCTATCCAGCAGCCACTCGCGGGACTTGCGCGATATGAGCGCGAGACCGACCGGAACGGTCTGGACCACCGTGCGGCTCAGGTTCTCGCTTTCGAATACGCGCTCCGAGCGGCGCAGCAAGGGGGCGAAGACGCGGCTGCGAAAACTCAGCAGCAGCGCCCACACGACGCCGAGGATCACGGCCATCGCCACTGCCGCCGTGCGCGCCTGCGGCGCGATGCCGGCGGCGACGTCATCCCATGAAAACACGTGAAGCAGTGTCCAGTCCGTGCCTCCAATCGGCTCCTTGATCACGAATTTCCCGCCGCCGTAACCCACATCGCCGCCAAGAAACGCCGGATGCCGCAGTTGCCGCCACCCTTGCTCCTGAGCCTCGGCGGAGCTCGGGTTGTCGCGGCTCGCAATAATATGCCCGGCGGGTCCGGCGATCAGGTAAGTGCCCTCCCCACGCGTGGACACCGCGCGTAGAAAGGTTTGCGGATCATATTCGATGGCGATTACCGCGAACGGCTCGCCCTGGCTGCTCGCCTGCGAGACGAGCCGTACGCGCGTGCCGCCGGTCAGCGGATCGGTGAACGGCGGCAGCCAGTACACAGCGCGCCGGAAGCCGCCCGGACGCTGTTCGGCGGATGGCGTGAGCCTGGAGAGGTCGACCTTGAGCGTCTCGATGAGTTCGGCGACTTGAGGACGTGTCGCAAGCGGCACGACGGATGCCGGCATGATGATCAGCTCGTCATGCGGACTGTAGATATACCCGGAGATGTCCAAATTGTTGGCGACCGACGACGACGCGTTGCTCAGCGCGAACAATTGTGCGAGCGCGAGATAGCGGCGCACGAGGGATGGATCGTCGAGGGCTTTCGTGGAGGCGGCGAAATAGACGTCGCTCGATGTCGTGGGACTCTTGATGGAAAGCTGGTTGCAGTTGCGCAGGAATGCCGCGTAGGCCGATCCGTCGTTTTGCGGCAAGGTCGGCCATGACAGTTCGAAAAGGCTGACGGTACGGCGCAGCGACGTTTCCACGGCCTGCACAAGCGTCACGACCTGGCCTCTGTCCTCCGCAAGATTTTGACGCTCGGCCGCGACGAACTGACGTATCGCGTAAACGCATGTGACTGCGAACATCAGGAACGCCACCAGGGTAATCACGACACCGCCGCCCAGAAGCAGTAAGTCCTGGTAGCGTCGCAGACGTCCCAAAGGCGTGAAAGGCATGCTCATGTTCCCTCGTTTCTTGCTTCGGCAACTGACGCAAGTCTAAACACGTACACCCGAACGTGCAGCCCGCATCGCAACCGCCTGCTCCGCCGTTTGCCCGGCCTATTTCTGCCTGGTGCTCGCGCCGCGCACCGGACGGCTCAACAGTTGATCGAGCAGCGCCTGATAGGTGCGCACGACCGCCCGATTACCGGGCGCATAGCGGCCAATCAGGCGGCGCTGCCAGGTACGGTAACTCTCCGCATGGAGATCGTGATAGTCGATGGCTTCGATGAGGCGCGCCGCACCGCGTTGCGCGTTGTTGCCCTCGTAGTAGTAGCCCAGATCCGGACACAGCGACGCATTATGGACGAGCGGGTAACCCTGCCAGCACACCTCAAGATAGAAGTAGTTCAGCGGGTTTTCCATCTGGTGAGAAATCACGATGTCGGTATTCTGCGCAAGAAACGTCGGCGTGTCGTGATGGCCGGTAAACACCGCTTTATGCTCGCGCACGATATCGAGCTGATTCATCAGCGCGATGAAATCGACGTGCCCCTGCGCCAGCGACAAAGCATTGGCGACCTGCACGAGATCGATGGCGCCGGGTCGCTCGCGATAGACCAGTTCGGCGATCAGGATCGGATAGAGGCAAAATTTGACGACGTCGATATTGGGCTCCATCACCGTGAGCCGGCGAGAGCCAACGTGCGGGCGATAAATGCCGTTGTGCGGAAATTCACGGCAGCGGGCCTCGATAAATTCCGGGCTCCACACGAACGGGACAACGCGCCCGCTCTGTCGCCGCATGACCTCCAGATAGCTCTGGCTGTTACCCGCCACCTGCGGAATGACCCATAGATCGTCGTACCGGTCGTTGACGAACAGGTTGCCGCCCCAGAGCGATTTGCCGAATATCATCGCTTCGGCCGCGTGGATGTACTCGAAGCCGCAGCAATAGGACACGAGCCGCACCCCGCGCGCCTTGAGATATTCGGTGCGCGCGCTATCCACCTGTCCGCCGAGTTCGATGACGAGGTCAAGCTGGTCTTTCGCATCGTTGAAGTCGAGCGTCGGATGACGCGACAGATCCCACGGCAGCGCCGATGTCAACGGCACGGACGTGGTGTTGACGAGCACGACGCTCGCCACGCTCGGGCAATGACGCAAGGCGTCGGCGAGAAACACGGCATTTTGCTTGATGCCGTTATTCCAGAGCGTTTCGTCGGGCCTGAGCAGGCCGATGGTGATGCCAATGCGCTGGCGCTTCATAACAGCTGCTCCAGTCGGACCGGACCAGGGAATCGGTACGCGCTAAATTCGCTGTAAATCAAGTGACCTCGCCTGTTCAATGTTTGCTCCAGGGATGGACGCTTGCCGCGCGGCGCGCCAGCTGTGGAATATTGCCATTCGATTCAGGCAGATGACGCGCCAGGCCGACAATGCCGCCAACGATGCGATCGGGCCAGTATTGCAATGAGGCCAGCCCTTCGATATCAGACCGATACTAAAGCCAGCACTCAGCAGCCAGGACATGTCCTGGTCTTCTCACAGATCACTTCCGGGGCGGCCATCGACAATGAGGCCGCACTCCCACGCGTAGCGAAACAATTCCGCGTCGCGGGCAATGCCGAGTTTCTTCATCGCCATCTGCTTTTGCGTGCTGACCGTCTGTACCGCACGATTCAATCGCTGCGCGATTTCGCTGATCGATACACCCGCCACGTACATCTGCACGACTTCTTTCTCCCGCTTCGACAGCGCCACCTGATTCTGTGCGCCGCCACTGAGCGGCCGCAGCGATTCCTCCGACCGCGAAGCCGCGCCGGGAAAGTAGATCATGTGGTTGAACACGGCATGAACCGCCATGACGAGATTTTCCAGACTGTCAGATTTGCGGATGTACGACTGCACGCCGAGCTTCGCGACTTCACGCACGATTCCGGGGTTGTCGATCATCGTGAGCACGACAATCTTCAGATCGGGCCACTGACGCCGCAGATACGACAAAAGCGCGATGCCGTCGCGGTGCTCGCCGTTGGGCATGGAGAAGTCGGTCACAAGCACGTCGCAAGTGACGTCGTCGAGCAGGTCGATCAGTTCCGTCGAACTCCCCGCCGTACCGATCACGTCGATTCCTCGGGTGGACTCCAGCGTATATCTGACGCCGGCCAGCAACGCGGGATGGTCGTCAGCAAGAATGACGTCGATTTTCATGGTTCCGGCTCTGGAGAGGAAACTTTCGGACAACGAAAATGTAATCGCCTAATCCGGTTTCAGGACCTTGTCCCAATCATTGTCCGAAGAAGAGACGCACGCGGCCGGGATCGGGAGTGCACACTCAATGTGCGAGTCGAAACCTCCGAAACAACGCGTGGGATATCGGATCAGGTGGCATTCCGGCCACCCATGCAACGTTCGGCAGATGGTAACCCAACAACCCAAACATTACAATCTCATAACAAGTCGCTGACAAACTCGTGGTTTGCCATCAGTTCTCCTGTTTGACTTCTTCGAAGAACATTACCGCCTGCGCTATCCCTTTCTGTCCGGAAACGCCTCACTCCGATGACTTACCCGAACGACGTGCGATGCGGCCCTGTCATGCTCTGTTTCCGTTGTCGAATAATGCCCCGATGGCCTGCCCGTACGCTTGCAGGTTGGCCTCATGATCGGGATAAAGCGTCGCGAGGAACGCTTGCGACTTGCGCCGATAGGCATCGAGATTACGGTCGTGTTGCGCGAACGCGTCCAGAAGCGCCCGTCCACCCTCTTCGCAGTCGAAATCGCGATAGCGATAGCCGCAATCCGCGATCAGATGAGAGTTGTGAATCAACGGATAACCCCCGTGCAACGCCTCGTAATACACATAGTTTTGCGCGTTTTCCCATTGATGCGTCACGACAGCATCCACATAGGATGCCATCACCTGATAGAACGGGAACCGGCCTTCGAACGAAGCCAGGCCGTGGCGCACGATGTCGAGACTCCGTGCAAATACGCCAAACCCGCCATGCTCCTTGAGCTTCATCGCGTTGTACACCCACACGTGCTCGAGTATGTCGGCGTTTGCGCGGTGCGCCACCTCGCAGCACAGCATCGGTAACGGCCCCGTCTTGACCATGCAGATATTCGGCTCGAATATGCCGACCCGCCAGCGGCGGCGGCCCGGCCGATAGCCGAACGGCGTGTCCGCGTCCAGCTTCGCCGCCGCCCGGTCCAGAACCAACGGGCTCCACAGATGCGGCACGATGCGAACGGGGGCGCGCATTGCGCTTCGGAAGTACGGCTTGCAACTGTGTTCGTACTCCGGCAGCGTCCAGATTTCGTCGTACGCCGCACCGCTGATCAGCAGCGCATGAGGCTTGTCGAAGATCATGCGTTCGATGTCGATCACGTAATCGTTGCCGACACGCATCGACACAACCCGGCCGCCGCGTTCGCGAAATCGCGCGATCCACTCGCGGTCGAGCTGCGCACTCATCTCGATCATCAGGTCGAGCCGGTTGGCGGCGTCGCTCATATCGATCATCGGCGCGGGCGATTCTTCGACGAAGCGTCGCGCATCGTCCAGATCGCCGTCGCCGCCGCCGACCACGAGATAGACCTCACTCACTTGCGGCAATCGTTGCAGCAACATGACGAGGAAGAGGCAATTCTGGAAGATGCCGTTTTCCCACAACGATTGTTCCCCCTTGCGCACGAAGAGCGAAACGCCGACCTTCAGGTCGCACCCCACGGTGCGCGCCGTTTTTGCATTGTCATTCACGCCGCGTTCCCCCACGCCTTGTTGCCCGCCAGCGCCTGCAGACGCGTGGCGTAACCCTCCAGATTGGCCTCGTTGAACGGATTGACGGCTTCGAAGACCGCCCGCGAACGCGCCCGGTAATCGTCGATCCTCGCATCGTGATGGCGGACGGCTTCCAGCAGTTGTGACGCGCCCGCAAGCGCGTCGAAGCCCGGATAGTAGTAGCCCGCATCCGCAAGCCAGGGCGAATTGTGTATCAGGGGATAGTCGCCGTAGAGCGCGTCGAGATAGCTGTAGTTCTGATCGTTGCCCCACTGATGCGCGACCACCGCGTCCGCATGCTGCCCCATGAAGCCGACGATGTCGTGGCGACCGTGAAACGTAGCCCGATGCTCGCGCACGAGGTCGAGCGAATTCGCCAGATACAGCATGGTCCGATGGTCCTTCATGTGAAACGTGTTCAGCGCGTGCATCGCGCTCACACTGCTGCGGTCGGCGCGATAAGCCTCGTCGCAAATCAACATTGGAATACTCGACGCCTTCACGACAGAAATATTGGGCTCGAAAATCGCCACGCGCAGGCCGCCGCCGAGTTTTTCGCGCGCTTCCCGGCCGGAGTCGTAGCCGTATCGCACACCGTAGCCGGCCGCTTCGGCTATACGAACGTCGAGAAAACCCGCATGCCAGATGAATGGCACGACATGCACGGGACAACGGTGCATGGTGCGCATCATGGGTTGCATGAGGTGGTCCTTCGGAAGCAGCCACACCTCATCGCAGCGATCCGGGCGCGTTGTGCTCACCTGCCGCTCGAACACCGCCGACTCGACCAGCGCCACGTAGGGCTGGCCGCAGCAGTAATAGACGACCTTGCGACCGCGCGCGCGCATCAGGTCGAGCCATTCGTTGTCGAGCGCACCGGCCATTTCGACGATCACGTCGACCTCGTCGGTTGCCTCTTGCTGCGTCAGGATGCGAACGCCCGCCGCAAAGCGTTCAAGATCGCATGGCAGCTTGCGCTCGCTTCCGACGTCGATCAGCACGACGGATTGCACAAATGGCAAACGCAGCAGCAATTGCGCGAAAAAAATTACATTCTGACCGAGCCCGTTTTGCCAGATGCTCTGGCCCGCGCGACTCAGCGCCGAAATTCCGATTCGCATTCTTCACCCCAATAAACGACATAATCGGCCTACCCTTTTGAGGAAGTCCGAACGTGTCGCACGATACGATACGGAGAACTATCGATCAATAGTTGCGGCGAGATGAGTGCGGGTTCCGCAACGCCCGCGGCACTTTCAGCACCGTCAGTGTGCTTACCACTTCGTTTTTCGGACTAGTCCCATGCAGCCAATGTTCGCGCCCACCTATACTGAGACAGCAGCCAGATACCTCCCATTCTGGCTGGCTACGAGTGCGTACTCATGGAGTTTGCCGCCCCTCCCCGGGGCGGTCTTTTTTTGTAGCGCGATATCTGAAGCAGCATCAGAAAGCGCATACTGTTGCGCGCAGCCGGTGCCCTGATTCCTTTAGTCCGGCTTCCTCCCGACGCCAACAATAAACCTGCGACATGATCGACAGAACGACAGATGAGGGCCCGCCCGGCACGGAGTTTCTGCCGTCTTACTCCTTTCACGAACGACACGACTCGCGACCTTTATGCGCCACGCCGGCAGAGATCATCGCGGCGGTCGAAGCCATCGAAATGCAAGACGACCGCGTGACGCGCGCGCTACTCGCGGTGCGTCAGTTGCCCGCGCGACTGTGTGGACGCGATGATTCGGAGGGAACGGAACGATTCGGATTCTCGACGTTTACGCCGTTGCGCCGCACGCAGCGCGAGCTGACGCTCGGGCTCGCGGGACAATTCTGGCGGGTCGGTATGCAACTCGCAACGCTACACGACGCAGATGCGTTCTCTCGCTTCGTCACACCGGGCAACGCGAAACTGGTATTGCGGTTTCTCGTGCTTGACCGGCCAGACGGCTTGCGCACGCTGCGCACTGAAACCTTCGTTCATTGTCCAGACTCGCACACCCGCAGGCGAATGACGCCCTACTGGTGGGTGATCAGGCTGCCGAGCGGCTGGATACGTCGTCGAACGCTGGATGCGGTGCATCGAATGCTGCAACCCGGCACTTAAACTGGCACGACGGGTCAGGTCGCCACCGGCACTCGGACTAAAACACCACAGGGAAAATACAGATTCCTCCAGCGTTCAGGGGCGGCATTGAGCCGCCCCTGAACGTTAGGACTTACCGCATATCGGGCTAATTTACGCGTGTAATTCTATTCAACGCAGGTTTAGCGACGACGCCTTTGGCCTTGAAATAAGCGGTCGCAATGTCCAGGTCGATCCCACCTTGCTGCAGGTTGGCGCCTTCTAATAGCACAGTGAAACCGCTGCCACCGGTTGCAATGAAATTATTGACGGCCACGCGATAGATTTTATTCATTTCGATCGGCGAACCATTCAACTTCATCGACCCGGCGACGACGCGGTCACCCATTCCAGATTCAGCCTGTGGCCGACTGTTGTCCCAGGTATAGGTGAATCCATCCGAAACCTGGAGGACGCGACCATTATTATTTGGATAGTTCGGCTTCTCCCACTGCTGCTCTAACAATCTCCGCAATTGATTTCCTGTCAAATCCATCAAAACGGCGTTATTGCTGAACGGCAGAACGGCATACAACTCGCCTAAAGTCACGTCCAGTTCTTTCAAGTCGCTACGGAGACCGCCACTGTTGGTGAAGGCGATTTGTGCCGGTTTGTCGAACGAAGCGTCTGACGTACCAAACAGGAAGGCATCCGCTATAACATCGCCAAGCTTCGACTCGCCCGCGTTATTGTATGTTTTTTTAAGAGGTGCAGAGATTTTGCCGACCACCTTTCCAGCCAACGGGGCAGTCAGTTTTTCGTAGTTCTGCACGAGCGCGTCGATTTCACTGTCTTTAGCCAAAGGAACGACACCGTCCGGAAGGGTCCCACCAGACAGTATTCCGACATCGTTGACTGCGACGATGTTATTGGCATCCTTCTTGAGGACAGTTCTGGTGACTGGATCGATAGTCAAATCGACTTTTGTTGCGATTCGCCCATACGATCCGGTTTGCGTCAGCAGCTTCCCATTGCTTGTGCAGACATATTCTTGATGAGTATGGCCACTGATGACGACATCAACCGCCGGATCGAGCTTGTCGACTATTCCAACGATGTCGCCGTTCAACCCGGAGCAAGTCTTGTCGTTGACTACGGTAGCCACGGTACGACCGCCCTTGTGGAGCAACACCACGATGGCAGAAACACCCTGCTTCTTGAGTTCTGGAACAAGGTTATTGACGGTTGTGATTTCATCCAGGAATCGCAGGCCCGCCACGCCAGAGGCTGTCACCACCGTAGGCGTTTCTTCCAGCGTCAAACCAATGAAGCCGATCTTCACACCGCCTACCGTACGAACTTCATATGCGGGAAACAAGGGCTTGCCAGTCGACTCATCGACTACGTTAGCAGCCAGGTAATGGAATTTCGCCCCGCTAAAGCGACCGCTATCCATACAGGTGTCGACGCCAACCACGCCGGTCGAACCGTCGGTCGACTTCGGAAAACACCCGCCGTTCTGCATGCGTAGTATTTCGTCTCGGCCCTTATCGAACTCGTGATTGCCTACCGCGGAAATGTCCAACCCGAGCTTTCCCAATACATCGATGGTCGGCTCATCGTGAAATATCCCCGAGATCAGCGGCGACGCACCAATCATGTCTCCGGCAGCAACGACCAAAGTATTGCCCGGATTTTGCGCTTTCAGGCTGTTGATCAATGTCGCCAGGTAGGCAGCACCGCCAGCCGACACGCTGGTTCCCTTAGGATTCGCCGGGTCTTTCATGACCACGCCACCCGACGGCGGCATCAAATTGCCGTGAAAATCGTTCAATCCAATCACGGAAACCGTGACTGGCTCTGGGGGTTGCGGCGCTGGGGGTTGCGGCGCTGGGGGTTGCGGCGCTGGGGGTTGCAGCGCTGGGGGTTGCAGCGCAGTTTGATTGTCGTCGACACCGCCGCAGGCGGCGATGCCTGCCCCGAGTAGCGCAGCAATTGCGCCAATCCGCAAAGCTCTATAGTTCAACAATTTCATCTCCCACTCGACTAAACGCGAGAACCGCGCACGCCCACAGGCCATGCCTTAAATGCGCCCGGCCGTCTACCAAAGAGATTCCATTCGACGGCCAGGCGCCCGAAAATACGTCAACTACGCCGTGCGGTGAGCCACTGCTCCGGCGTCAGCGGTTTGCCGACCACGCGAATCTCGCTGATGTTGCCGAAGAAACCGTCCGCACGGTCGCCGTCCCATGAGCCCCCACCGATGACCCAGGGCATCGCGGCGCCCAGCGTATCCACGCCGGGGGCGTCGCTTGCATTGCGCAGCACCGGGGCGCCTTCGACGTAGAGGATGGTTTCGTTCGCGCTGTTGTCGCCGACGATAGCGATATGCACCCACTTGTCGGCGATGATTTCCCCCGACCAGTTGGTCTTGGGCGTGCGATTACCACTCTGCGCGGGCACGACTTCCCACTGGATCTCGCGCAGGCTTGAAACGGCGAACAGCATCGGCGACGATTCCGGATCGTCACCCTTGAAGCCAGGCAGGCCGCCGCGCGCGCCATCGCGCGTCATGATGTTCATCCATGCGTGCTGACCGGCATTCCAGTCCTTGTCGATTTTGACGATGGCTTCGACGGTGTAGCCATTGGCCAGGTTTTCTGCATTGATCGGCGCTGCGGCGTCGGTCAGAAAGTAGCTCATGCGCGGTACTTCCTTGTCCTTGCCCGTGTCCTCGTCCCTGATCTTGATCTTGTCCGTGTTGCGGAACTGCACGGAACCCGGCACGGCCGACAGGTGGTGGCGGTCATCGGACCAGACGAGATCGTCAAGCTGCGCATCGGTCACGCCATCGACGTTGAGCGCAGCGCGGCGGATCGCGTTCTGGCCACTCTCACCCTTGTCGATGACGGTCTCGCCCACCTTGACGGCCTGGCCCACCGCGCCGCCAAAGAAGCGCCAGTGCGCCAGCGTGCCGACAACGTGCGGATAGTCTTCCGGGTCGGCGGCGGGCCTCTGCGCCGCAAGCTCCGGGTCCTTGTAGTTGGCCAGGATCATGGCGCTCGCCTTGTCCACCAGCGAGGTATGCGAACGTTTGCCGGCCTGGAAGTCCTTGTTGAAGCGCGCAAAGCGCTTCGCAAAATCCATTTTGATGACGAACTGCTCGTTCGGTGCGGTCAACACCGCCTGGTCGAAGGCGTTCAGCGTGTCCGCAGGTTTCTGCGGCACCCACGGCGAAAAGGACAAGCACTTGATCTCGTTGTTGGTCAGATCGAGCTCGTACAGGCGCATCAGGCCGTTGCCGCCCTGGTAGGCCATCTGATAGTCCACCACCATCTGTTCGACCGCGTTGCCGTACGCATTGGTTTTGGTGAGTCGCGCGGCGCCGTGGTAGTGGCCGTTCAGCGTCATGAAGATCTGATCGTTGTTGTTGATCAGCTCGTCCCACAGCATCTTCCCGTAGGGCACCTCAAGCGGGCTGATGCCATCCTTGCCGATGTTGAGGAGTTGGTGATTCACCAGGATCACGGGCAGCGTGGGGTTGTCGCGGATGACCTTGTTGGCCCACGCGAGACCATCGTCGGAAATGCGCCATGACAGCGACAGCACCAGGAACTTCTGCCCTTCCGCGGTGAACACGTGATACTCGTGGAAGCCGCTGGGATCGCGCCCGCCGAAGGTGGCCTGGCGCTTCGCGCGCGCAGTGCCGAACCACTGCAGGTACGGTTCCTTGGTAAGGTCGCGCTGCGCGTCGGTGGCGCTTTGCTGACTGCTGGCGTCGACGTAGTCGCGGTCGCGAATGACGTCGTGGTTACCGGCGAGGATCGAGTACGGCACTTTGGCACTCTCCAGCACCTGCATCGCACTGTGTGCCACCATCCACTGCGCTTCTTTGCCCACCTGGTCAACCACATCGCCCAGATGGATCAGGAACGGGATATTCAGTGCAGAGGCGTTGCTCGCCACCCATTGGGTCTGGGCACGGAACGGCTCGCTACCGTATTTGCGTGTGAACTGCCGGTTCTCGGCGACCGTGGCATAGCGGGCATAGAACTGCGTGTCGGGCAGCACGGCCAGCGCGAAGCTGGAGACGAGCCCCGACGTATCCGGCTGGGTGGCGGCGCCTGGTGCGCCGAGTTCGCCGCCGCAAGCGGACAGCAGCATACTGCCGCCAATCGGCAGTAGCGTAGCGCCGACGCCTGCTTTAAGCAGGCTTCGCCTGCGGGCGTCCGACACACTTATGTCGTCGGTGATAACAGGTCCTGCTGCGGGAACGCCTTCGTTTTTCATGAGGTGGTGATCTGGTTGATTGGGTTAAGGCAAGAGAAAAAACTTTGGAGGATGTCGAGGTCGACGGCGGGTGCGCGCTGCGCGCCGCGTGACGCCATTCAAGGTCGGTTCAGGCACGCCCGAGACTCGATTGGCGCTCGATCAAGACATGTCGAGTCAGGCAAGTACGCCGTACGAGCGAGACGAACCGGATGAATCGAGAGATTCATCCGGTTGCGTGAAGGTGATATCTGCGCGAACTACTCGACCAGCTTGCGGAAACCGATCGCGGCCCAACCGCGCATACGGTCAATCCAGGTAGTCGGCATATTCCTTGCGCTGATAGTCGGCGAGCGTTTGCCACGGCAACGGCTTGTTCCGCGAGGCTGGAACTTGCGTCAACGTCAGCTTGCGCATCACGCGGCCATCCGCACTCCGATACTCGACCGACAACGGCGCCTGCAGCTTGTCGCTCCACAGGATGCGGTTCACGCCGCGTTTATCGACCGCCTGCTCGTACCAGCGCGTGCCGGCCGTCGCACCGCGCTTCGCTGCCGCGAGCCGCTTCAACTGCGATGGCGGCGTGACGTAGTACGCGTTGTCCCACGAGCCGTCGAAACCCGTGGATTCGTACTCGGCGGGCGGCACACTGACGACCGTCCGGTTCGCCGCATCCACGTACTCGATGTGCGCCGTCTTGCCGTCGTAGGTGACGTGCCGCGCGGCCGCCTGGAAGTTGAAGTGCTCGTGGCCAGCGTGATTCGCCTGGGCGGCATGTGCGGCAACCGGTTGCACACCGGCGCGCAGCGGGTCCTTGCGCACATGACCGTGGTCATGGTCATGGTCGTCATGGCCACCACGACCGCCGCCCGCCGCCGCGACGGGCAGCACACGCTCGACCCACACGTGACCGTCGCGCCGAACCATCCGTTCCCGATACGTCGTGGTACGCGTTACGCCTTCAGCCGTGACCACGCGGCTTTCATGCAGTACCACGGCGTCGAGATCCGCTGCCGCAAGCGCCGGGGACGCGGCGAATGCGCAGGCAAGCACGCAAAAGATGGTGGGTCTCATCGATCCTCCGTCCGTCTAGAAATCGAGAGGCTCAAAGACCGAGAGCGGACCGCATGAGATCGAACACCTTCGTATTGTCGATCGTGCCCTTGAACGTATTCGCTTCCGCGCCATCGGCAAACAGCATGACGTCGCCGCCGCCGTGCGTCTCGCCACCCATCCGGATACCGACCTCCTGGAGATAGCCGTCGCTCCGCGCCTCGGCTGAATCGACGGACGTCCGCACTTCCGGTCGATTCTTGCCGTTGCCGAATACCAGTGTCGTGTACGTATTGCCATCGGCATCCTTGCTCGGCTGGCCGTCGCGATAGCTGCGGCTGATGTCGAGAATCGAATTGCCGCGCCCCGAATAGCCGTTGATCGTCATCGTGTGGTCGTGGTCGGCGGTCACGACAATCAACGTGTTGGACAGGTCAACCTTCGCTAGCGCAACGCGGATCGCTTCGTCGAACGCCACCGTGTCGTCAAGCGCCCGTTTCGCGTTGGTGCCGTGAAGCGCATGATCGATCCGGCCGCCTTCGACCATCAGGAAGTATCCCTTCGGGTTATTCGACAGCACGTCGATCGCCTTTGACGTCATCTCGGCCAGGCTCGGTTGCGTCGTCCCTTCGCCCTTCTTGCTCGCGACCCGATCCATGTCATACTGGAGATGGCTCTCCTTACTGAACAGACCGATCAGCTTGCCGGTGTCCGCCTGCGCGAGTTCATCCTTGGTGGCCACGACCGTGTAGCCCTTCGCGGTCATTTCGTTGAGCAGGTTGCGGCCGTCCGCGCGCCCGCGCTCGTTGTCCGTCTCCTTGTTGCCCGTATTCACGACGTACGGCGTCCAGTAGTTGCGGCCGCCACCCATCAGCACGTCGACGCCGTCGCCGAGCGCCGTGTTGTAGCCGGCACTGCCCGGCACAGCCTGTGCGGCGATGTCGTACATCGCATCGCGATGGCAGATATGCGAGTAGGTCGCGGCGGGCGTCGCGTGCGTAAGCTCTGTCGTTGTGATCGCACCGATCACCTTGCCTTGCTTCTTCGCCAGTTCCAGTATCGTCTCGACCGGCTTGCCGTTGTCCGGCGCGCAGTTGTTGACACCCCCGTTGTTGTTGTTGGCGTCTTTGCCCGGCGCAACGGCGATTGTGTCGGGCGACATCGACAGCACTTCGTTGTTCATCTTCACGCCGGTCATGTACGCAGACATGGACGGCGCGCTGTCGGTTGTCTGCGCATCGTTCGAGAAGGTTTTGACGCGCGCGGTGCGCTTCAGCGTCTCCATCGTCAGTTGTCCCGACTCACCGACCTTGTAGATCCGGCTCGCCGTCACGACTGTCGGCCCCATGCCGTCACCGAGAAAGAAAATTACGTTCTTCGCCTGGCCCGCTGCCTGCACCGGGCCGCATGCGAAACCCGCGACGGCCAACGCCGCCGCAATGCACTTGATGGTCGACATCATGTATCCCCCTGTACCCGTGTTGTCGGCGCTCATAGCTGCACCGCCTTGCGCACCAGTTCGAAGACCCTGGTGTTCTCGATCACGCCGTGGAACGTGTCCGCGCCGCGGCCGATCGCACCGAGGAAGACATCCGTGCCGCCGTGCGTTTCGTTGTTAGGTGGCATCCGGATAGCCGCCTCCTGGTGATAATCGTTGGCGCCCGCCACCTCGTCGGTAAGCTCGGTGCCCTTGCGGCTGCCCTGCACGCGCTTCTCGCCATTGCCGAAGCCGATGATCGTGTACGGTGCGCCGTCCGCGTCCTTCGAAATCGCGCCGTCCCGATAGTTGTGCACCACGCCCAGCACCCCCGGCTTGCCCGCCTCGGTCCTGCCGGTGCGCGCCGAATAACCGTTCAGCACCAGCGTGTGATCGTGATCGGCCGTGACGACGATCAGCGTGTTCTTCAGGTCGGGATCGGTCTTGCGCACCTTGTCGAGCGCCGCCTTGATCGCGTCGTCGAACGCGACCGTGTCCTGCAGCGCGCGCTTCGCATTGGTGTTGTGCAACGCATGGTCGATCCGGCCGCCTTCGACCATCAGGAAATAGCCCTTCGAGTTCTTTTGCAGCACGTCGAGCGCACGCGTCGTCATCTCGGACAGGCTCGGCTCCTTCACCGCGTTGCGATCGAGGTCGTAGCTCATGTGATCCGAGTCAAAAAGGCCAACCAGCTTTCCACTCTTGATCGCATCCGCGCCAAGGAGGTCGTCACGGTTCTGCGCGAACGCGTAGCCCTTCGCCTTCAGCTCGTTGACCAGGTTGCGCCCGTCGCCGCGCTTGCCGTCGGCGTCCTTCGGGACGAAGAATTTCTTGCCGCCGCCGAGCACCACGTCGACGCCGTCGCCCAGCGCGCCGTTAAAGCCCGCACCGCCCGGCACGAGCGATGCCGCAATGTCGTTCTCGGCGTCGCGATGACATACGTGCGCGTACGTCGCGGCGGGCGTCGCGTGCGTGACGCGCGTGGTCGTCACAACGCCCGTGGCCAACCCCTTCGCCTTGGCGATTTCGAGCAGCGTCGTCGCGGGTTTGCCGTTGTTCGCACCGCAGTTGCCGACGCCGCCAGTCGGCTCGATCGCCACCGTATCGGTCGACATCGCGATGACTTCATTGTTGGACTTGACGCCTGTCATATAGGCGGACATCGACGGCGCACTGTCGGTCACCTGCGCATCGTTGGAATAGGTCTTCACGAACGCGGACTCAGGCAGCGTATCGATCGTGAGATCGCCGCTTTCGCCAACGGCGTAAATGCGAGCAGCCGTCAGGGTCGTGATGCCCATGCCGTCGCCGAGGAAAAAGATCACGTTGCGCGCGGCAGTCGGCGCAGTATCGGGTACGTCGGGTACGGTGCTGGTCCGTTCATCGCTGCCGTTGCATCCAGCAAGTGCAAAGACGCAAGAACTAAGCAGCGCCGCCAGTTTGGCTCGCTCCATGTTTTCTACTCCCCCGTCGCGAAGGTTTTCAGGAAGCTCGGATGTTAAGGAACAAGTGTGACTCGACAGTGAAAGCAGAACGAAAGATAAGGAATACTTTGCGAACGAGGGGCGTGCGGAGTCGGTGACGGGCAAGCTGGCGCGGGCCAAACCCGGCTCACTTTGAGGTCACCACGAGATGTGTCACGCACCGAGTCAGAAAGATGTCATTTTCCTTACGCATAATTGCGGCTTTGAAATTCGTGAGGATCGCAAAGTGTTCACGCGCAAGTAGCAAGATGGCATCCTTGCCCTACAGAAAAGGCGGGCATCGGCTTGTCACTTAGTAGTTCATTGTTACTTGTCGAACCCGGTGATGGCGCTGCCCCTGCTGGTAGACGCACGCTCTTGGGCTTCCACGAATACCACCTCTTCGGCACCAGCAATTACAGACATTTGAAATATGACGAATTCTCGCAAGTTGACGATGACCGCCATGGCGGCTTTTATCATCGCCCTGTCTTATGGCTGCAGCGACACCAACAACAATAGACCTGTCGAGTCGAAACCCACGGCGCCGCCCGCACCAGCGCCTGAAATCACAGGCAAATGGACGAAGGGTGATTTTCACGTCCATACCGTGGAGTCGGACGATGCGCAGGACAAGCTGTCGGTCGTTCTGGATGAAGCGCTGCTCCGCTACGACCTCGACTGGATGGCCCTCTCGAACCATCTTCGTCTGTCAAAGCGCGACCACGATGGCGTTGACCTCATCAACGGTCCGCTACCCTTCTCTTTGGCGATGGCGCAATACGAGATTCCGGCTGTACGCGAAATGCAGGCCGGCGGCCGCTACGCCAACAAGTTGATCTTCTCGACATTCGAATGGGATATGCCCACGCACGATCATATTAACGTGGGCATCTTCACCGGTTCGCCACTGAGCACGTCTCTCGATGCGGCCAAACAATTCGAGTACTACTTCACCAACCGCGTGGCCAGTCAGTTCGACTCAGACGATGTCGCCCGCTGGGATGCCGCCGGTACGCGCGCCTTCACCACTCACGAGGATGCAGTCAAGGCCATCACGTGGCTGCGCGACAACTACCCGGACACGAGTTATGCATTGATCAACCACCCTTCGCGCAATAACGGCAAATGGTCGGCGGCCGACTATCGCGCGTTCAATGACGTTGCACCGAACATCGTGTTTGCCATGGAAGGCATGATTGGCGGGCAGATGGAGCCTGATCGCGGCAGCTATACCACGGCTTATGTCGATGCAAATCGGAAAAACCGTGTCTATGGCGGCGTGGACTACACAGTGGCGCAAGTGGGAGGCGTTTGGGATGCGTTGCTCGGTGACGGCCGCCGCTTCTGGAACGTGGGCAATTCCGATCACCACTTCAAGATTCGTGGCCCTTACAGCAGCAGTTACTTTCCCGGTGAGTATGCTCGAACCTATATCTGGGTAGACGACAAGTACACGGGCGTGAAAGGGGTACTGGAAGGTCTGCGCTCAGGCAAGATGTTTTCCGTGTACGGCGACTTGATCAATGCACTCGACTTTCATATCGGCGGCGACACTACCACTACCGATATGGGCGGTGAGCTGAAGGCGAAGGCGGGAGATACGGTATCGATCACGATCCGCTTCAAGAGCCCGGATCGCAATAATTATCAGTATCCGATTGACAGCGGCATCAGCGTCAACGCTCGCCCAACCGTGGACCATATTGATCTGATTGCCGGTGACGTCACGCCGCGCGCCGCGCCTGGCACGCCGAACTACAGCAAGGATACGAACGATTCGACGCGGGTGATTGCGACGTTCACGGCTGCCGACTGGAAACTCGACAAGGATGGCTACAACACAATCACGTACAAGTATGTGGCGACGACGAATCAATACTTCCGGTTGCGCGGCACGAACCTGGGCATGAATGTGCCGGGCGCAACGGAGAATGGCAATCCGCTACCCGACCAGAAAACCGACGTGACTCAAAATGACGCGCGCTTCAATGCGATCAACGCGCGAAACTACAATAACCTGTGGTTCTATTCGAACCCGGTGTTCGTGACGGTAGGGTCGTAACAGGAGCGTTATCCGCACAAAATCAGATGCGCGGATAAGCGGAGGGTGGACCGGTGCGGTGTAACGGGTCCATCTCTCCGCATTTTGGTCCCATTACCTCATCGGGCGATGCGCAGCGGGATGCCGATCGCTTCCGTACGCGCGTCTCGCGAACCACCGCTCGCCGATTGCTCGTCCCCAGGCATTCACCCAGCGCGTAGCCATGACGCGTTCGCACTCGCCATCGGCCTTCATCAGCCGATCCATCGCCAGACCAAGGCGATACATCGCATAACGTTTCCGCCGCATTGCGATATCGGCTCGCTCGATCATCGTTTTGTCTCTTCTCGTTACGTGATACGTCGAGCACAAAAACAGCGAGAACATCCAATCGGCCGGGATACTGCCGCATGGCAAGCGCATCGATTCAGCGGGATCGAACGATCCGTCCACGCATTAACTCACGAACGAGAATCCTCCCATACCAGGGAGACTATCGAGTGCGTGGTTACCGTCTCGTCTGGCCTCACTTTCGCCGGCGAATGTCGTCTTGCTGTATGCGATTACCTTGAAGCCACTGCCAGCCGGCCTGGGGATTGTGATACCCCAATGCCATCCACCTTCTTGTTCGAAGACATGTAGCATCGGGTTTGATTGATGCGGTGGAGATCGAGTCGTCATGTCACGCTCTCCTTTCAAAAACATTCGGAACGACCACTCAACGTATCCAGTGTAGGCATCATTTTGCTGCGGTGCAATAATTAAATCGCGATGGTTGTCAGGGTAATGCAAGGAAGCGCCGGTTTGCGTTTGGGTTGACTTCCGGGTTGACTTCCGGATTGGCGTCCCTGCCAGCCGCGCGAGTATCGGCAGTTCATGCAGAATACGCGAGCAAAGCTACAAAGCTTTACATCCGAAACGAACAAGACGGACGACCTGGGAGCGCTTTTATGCCATTCGGGCGAGACTTCCAACTGGCGCGCGCAATCGCTGTGGTGGCCGTCTAAGCGCACCAGCTCGTGATTGCAGAGCAGGTTGTCCTGCTTACGTTGCACGGTCCATTCACGCAACGGGCGCATAATGGCCCACTATCGATGCAATGATGGTCACCCGCCGAGGAGAGCGCCATGCACGCGAAGCACGAGGAAGTCGTCACGCACCTGCTTGTTGATCTCGTTGATTTCGCGCGTGGACGATTACCGGAGCCCGCGTTCCAGATCGTCGAGCCGTTTCTCCAGCACTATTACGATTTTGCCGACGTCGACGATCTCAAGAGCCGCAGCATCGCCGACCTTTATGGCGCCGCCATGGCGCACTGGCAGACAGCGCAACGTTTCGTACCGGGCAGCGAACGTCTGCGCGTCTACAACCCGATCCTCGAACAGCACGGCTGGCATTCGGACCACACGGTCATCGAAATCGTCAACGACGACATGCCGTTTCTCGTCGACTCGGTCACCATGGCCGTCAATCGGCTCGGCCTCGTTCTCCATTCGGCCCTGCATCCGGTGTTCCGCATCTGGCGCGACAAGGACGGCGGCATTGGCCGCGTCAGCGCGGGCGGCGCGGGTAGTGCAACCGGCGACGAAGCCCAGTCGCAACTCGCCTCTTTCATTCACTTCGAAGTCGATCGCTGCGGAGACGCGGTAAAACTCGACACGCTGCGCAACGATATCGCGCAAGTTCTGGACGATGTGCGTGCATCGGTCGAGGATTGGCCGAAGCTCCTCGACATCGCACGCGACACGATCAAGCTCATGAAGGCCCGCGAGAAAACCGCGGAGGACATCGAGGCGCGCGCATTCCTCGAATGGATGGTGGCCGACCATTTCACGTTCCTCGGGCAACGCGACTATGCGCTCGTCTCGCTCGATACCGGCTTCGGCCTGCGCGGCATGGACGAATCGGGCCTCGGCATCCTGCGCGGCGCGCGGCGCCCGCCCGGGACGCCCGACATCACGCCGTTGCCGCACGCCGCCGCCGAAATCATCACGGGTGCGTGGCCGATCTTCCTGACGAAAGCGAATTCGCGCGCAACGGTTCACCGGCCCGGCTACCTGGACTACGTGGGCGTGAAGCTCATGGGCCCCGACGGCAAAGTGACCGGCGAGCGGCGCTTTCTCGGGCTCTACACGTCGACGGCCTACAGGGTGTCCAGCGCCGAGATTCCGATCGTGCGCCGCAAGTGCGCGAACATCGTGCAGCGCGCGGGTTTTCTGCCTAAAGGGCATCTCGGCAAATCGCTCGTGACGGTGCTCGATACGTGGCCGCGCGACGAACTGTTCGTGGCCGACGAAGACCAGCTCTACGACGACGCGCTCGGCGTGCTGCGCCTCCAGGAACATCAGCGCACGCGGCTTTTCGTGCGGCGCGACCGCTTCGACCGGTTCGTGTCGTGCCTCGTGTTCGTCTCGCGCGACAAGTACAACACCGATATACGCCGACGCATCGCGCGCCTGCTCATGCAGGCGTTCAATGGCGTGTCCGCGGAATTCACACCGCTGTTGTCCGAATCGACCATCGCGCGAATTCATTTCGTCGTGCATGCCGAGCCGGGCACAATGCCCGATGTCGACACGCGCGAACTCGAAGCACGGCTCGTGCAGGCAACACGCCGCTGGCAGGACGATCTCGCCGATACGCTGCTCGACGCATTCGGCGAAGAACAGGGCAACCGGCTGCTGCACCGCTACGCGGACTCGTTTCCCGCGGGCTATCGCGACGACTATCCGGCGCGCACCGCCGTGCGCGACATCGAACTGATCGAGCGCGTTCAAGGCACGCCTCGTCTCGCGATGAATCTCTATCGTCCCATCGAATCCGGGGTGCGCCAGTTCCGCTTCAAGGTCTATCGCGCGGGCGAGCCAATCGCACTCTCGCGCAGCCTGCCGATGCTCGAACATCTTGGCGTGCGTGTAGACGAAGAGCGGCCTTATCTGATTCAGGCGCCCGATTGCGCGCCTGCGTGGGTCCACGATTTCGGGCTCGAACTGGCCGACGACGCCGAATTCGATATCGACCGCGTGAAGGATCTGTTCGAAGAGGCGTTCGACCAGGTGTGGAACGGCACCATCGAAAACGACAATTACAACCGGCTCGTCCTGCGCGCGAATCTCAGCGCGCGCGAAGTCACGATACTGCGGGCGTACGCGAAATATCTGCGGCAAGTGGGCTCAACTTTCAGCGACGCGTACATCGAGCGCGCGATCACCGGCAATCCGGACATCGCGCGGCAGTTTGTCGAACTCTTTATGACGCGCTTCGATCCGGTTGCGGGCGAGGCGCGCAACACGCAGGCCGAAAGCCTGTTGCAGGCCATCGAAAGCGCGCTCGACCAGGTGCCCAACCTCGACGAAGACCGCATTCTGCGGCAATTCCTCGGCGTCATTAACGCGACGGTGCGCACCAACTATTTCCTGCGCGACGCCAACCGCCAGCCCAAGTCCTATCTCTCGTTCAAGTTCGATCCGGCGAAAGTGCCCGGCCTGCCGGAACCGAAGCCGATGTTCGAAATCTGGGTGTATTCGCCGCGCGTCGAAGGCGTGCACCTGCGTGGCGGTCGCGTCGCACGCGGCGGCCTGCGCTGGTCCGACCGGCGCGAAGACTTCCGCACGGAAGTGCTCGGGTTGATGAAGGCGCAGATGGTGAAGAATGTGGTCATCGTGCCGGTCGGCTCGAAGGGCGGCTTCGTCGTGAAGCAGCCGCCATTGCCCTCGGATCGCGAAGCGTGGATGCGCGAAGGTATCGCGTGCTATCAGACTTTCCTGCGCGGCCTGCTCGACCTCACCGACAATCTCGCGAATAACGCCGTCGTGCCGCCAGCCGATGTCGTGCGCCGCGACTCCGACGATCCCTATCTCGTCGTCGCAGCCGACAAGGGCACGGCCACCTTTTCCGATTACGCAAACGCGATCTCGCACGAATACGGCTTCTGGCTCGACGATGCGTTCGCCTCGGGCGGCTCGGTCGGCTACGACCACAAGAAGATGGCGATCACGGCGCGCGGCGCCTGGGAATCCGTGAAGCGGCATTTCCGCGAAATGGGCGTCGATACGCAGGCAACCGATTTCACGGTGGTCGGCATCGGCGACATGTCGGGCGACGTATTCGGCAACGGCATGCTGCTTTCGCCGCACATCCGGCTGGTCGCCGCGTTCGATCACCGGCACGTGTTCCTCGACCCGAATCCCGATCCGGCCACGAGCCTCGCGGAACGCCAGCGCATTTTCGCGCTGGAGCGTTCGAGCTGGGCCGACTATGACACCGCGAAAATTTCCGCGGGCGGCGGCGTCTACGCGCGCACGGTGAAAACCATTCCGCTCTCGCACGAAGTTCAGGCCGCGCTCGGCATCGATGCGAAGGCGCTCACGCCGAACGAGCTGATTCGCGCGATCCTGCTCGCGCCCGTCGATCTGCTTTACAACGGCGGAATCGGCACATACGTGAAGGCGGCGCACGAAACGAACGCGCAGGTGGGCGACCGCGCCAGCGACGCCGTGCGCGTCAACGGTGCCGACCTGCGCTGCAAGGTCGTCGGCGAAGGCGGCAATCTCGGCGCCACGCAATTCGGGCGAATCGAATTCGCGTTGCGCGGCGGCCGCATCAATACGGACGCCATCGACAATTCAGCCGGTGTCGATTGCTCGGACCACGAAGTCAACATCAAGATTCTTCTCGGACTCGTGGTCGCGGACGGCGAAATGACCGAAAAGCAGCGCAACGCGCTGCTCGCGGAAATGACCGACGAAGTCGGCCTGCTCGTGCTGCGCGACAACTACTACCAGACCCAGGCGCTTTCGATTGCGGGCCGTTACGCCGTGCAGATGCTCGATGCCGAAGCACGGTTGATCCGCGCGCTCGAACGTGCGGGCCGCCTGAACCGCGTGATCGAGTTTCTGCCCACCGACGAAGAGATTGCGGAGCGCCAGGCCGCGAAGCTCGGCCTCACGTCGCCGGAACGCGCAGTGCTGCTCGCCTACAGCAAGATGTGGCTGTACGACGCCCTGCTCGACTCGGATATTCCCGAAGATCCGCTCGTGGCGGAAATGCTGGTCGATTACTTCCCGAAGCCGCTGCAACAGCGCTTCAGCGAACCGATGCGCCGCCATCCGCTGCGCCGCGAAATTCTCGCGACGCATCTGACCAATGCGCTCATCAATCGCGTGGGCTGTGCGTTCGTGCATCGCATCATGGAGGAAACCGACGCAAAACCCGGCGACATCGTGCGGGCCTGCATCCTCGCGCGCGACGTGTTCGATCTCAACGAAGTCTGGCGCGATATCGACGCGCTCGACAACCGTGTCGCCGACGACGTGCAGGCGCGCATGTTCGTCGACGTCGCGCGGCTGCTCGAACGCGCGGCGCTGTGGTTCCTGCGGCACCTGCAATCGGGCGCTGTGGGTAACGGCAGTAACGGCAGCGTGAGCGATCTGCTCGCGCGTTGTCGCGACGCGGCGCAACGGCTTGCACCGCAACTGCCGCAGTTGCTGCATGCCACGGATATCGAAGCGCTCACGGCACGCCAGCGCACGCTGGTCGATGCGGGTGTCGAAAGCGGGCTGGCCGCGCGCGTGGCGAGTGGCGACATTTCGGCAGCGCTGCTCGATATCGCCGAGGTCGCCGCAGCCTGCAACCGGAGTCTGGATCTCGTCGCCGGGGTGTACTTCGCGCTCGGCACGCAGCTTAACTACGGCTGGATCAGCGAACGTGCGGCATCACTGCCGACGCCGACGCATTGGGACATGATGGCGCGCGCGGCTGCACTGGCCGAGGTCGCACGGCTCAAGCGCGCGCTGACGACGAGTGCGCTTGCGCAGTCGCCGGAATCGTCGACGCCCGATGCGATCGTCAAAGCCTGGTGCGACTGCCGCGAAACCGCGCTCGCGCGCTACGGCCAGCTCCTCGCGGATCTTCGCGCCACGGGCGGGGCGAGTCTCGCGGTGCTGCTGGTGGTGGTCAGGGAGATGGTTGCGCTCGAGAGGGTGTAAGCCGCAGGAATGCCCGTTGCGCGCGCAATCGGTACGATCCGGCTTGACGCTTCGCCTGGCAATTGCCTTCATACGGTTGAAGGCGACTTTACGTTGCCGTGTCTTCGTGCCTTAGAGCAGGCCGGATTTCCAGATCATCTGCGTGGCAGCCGCCAGCACGCAGACGAGCACCACGGCACGACGAAAATGATCGCAATCTGCTTCGTAAACTGACGGCCCGGTCGCGGCTCTGCAGAGCGCGGCGTTTCGCGCTACGCTGTGCGCCATCGTTGCGTTCCACTTTTCCCGGCACGCAACCCGTCATTTACATGAGGAACGCAATGACGCAGCCGCTCAAGATCGATTTTGTCTCCGATATCACCTGCCCGTGGTGTGCGATTGGCCTTTCTTCGCTTCAACTCGCGCTGCAACGCATCGGCGACGAGGTCGACGCGCAGATCGTCGTGCACCCGTTCGAGCTGAACCCGCAGATGGGACCGGCAGGCGAATCGCTCGTCGATTACATCAGCAAGAAGTACGGGCTTACGCCCGAGCAGATTGCCGAAAACCAGGCCATGATCCGCGCGCGCGGTAAAGACGTGGGCTTCGATTTCGGACCGCGCAACCATACTTACAACACGTTCGACGCGCATCGCGTGCTGCATTGGGCCGGTCTCGCGGGCCAGCAAGTGCCGCTGAAGCTGGCGCTGCTGCGCGCCTATCATTCGAACGGGAAGGATCCGGGCAACCATGACGTGCTGGTGGAAGCCGCGCAATCGGTCGGGCTCGACGGCGCGCAGGCGCGCGAGGTCCTTGAGAGCGGAGCCTATGCCGACGAGGTTCGCGCACAAGAAGAGGAAGTTCAGTCGATGGGTATTCAGTCGGTGCCCGCGGTCATCTTCAACGAGCGCTATCTCGTGAGCGGCGGGCAACCCGTGGAAACCTTCGAGCAGGCGATCCGGCAAATTCTCGCGCAAGCGTGACGTGACGTGACGTGATGCGCCCGCCTACCGTGGCGCGTAGCCTTCGCTTTCGACCAGTTCGATCAGCATGGCCGAAAACGCCTTCGCGGCCAGCGTCGTATACGCGTTGCGACGCGAGAGCAGCGCCACCGTCCGTTGCGGCAGTGCGGGCGAGACGGCCAGGCTGACAAGCCCGTCGTGTTCCCGCATCACCGCCGAGGGCAGGATCGACGCAAGCGTGCCTTGCTTCACGAGCTTGAGCACCGTACCCAGCGAGTTCGACTGCACCATGACCGGTGGCCGGGTCTGATGCACGCGCAACCATGTGTCGGCGAACTGGCGCACGACGAAATCCGGGCTGAGCAGCGTCATGGGCGTCGCGGCGAGTTCGGCAGCGGGAATGGGCCCTTTCCGCCGCGCGAGATCGTGGTGTTTCGACACCACGAGCGCGATGCGCTCCGCGAACAGAGGTTGCGCGTGAATTTCTTCCGAGCGCACATCCGTAAAGCCGATGCCGAGATCGAGTTCGTCGCGCAGGAGCCCGCCCTCGATTTCTTCCAGCGGCTTCTCCGCGAGTTCGATGGCGACAGCCGGATGCGCCGCGCGAAATTTTTGCAGCGCGGGATCGATCAGGTATTCAGAGAAAGTCGGCGTGTAGGCGAGGCGCAGCAGACCGCGTGTGAGGTCGCGCACTTCGTGCAGCGCGCGCCGGCCGGCTTCAAGCTGCGCCAGCGCCTGCTTTGCGTGCTTGACGTATTCGCGGCCAAAATCGGTAAGGCTCACCGTGCGGCCAGTACGGTCGAAAAGCGGGCCGCCCAGTTCGCTCTCCAGTTGCCGGATCTGCTGCGACAACGCGGGTTGGGAAACGTGCAGCACCTCGGCGGCGCGCGTGAAGTTCTTCAGTTCTGCGACGGTTACCACGTATCGAAGGGGGCGCAGCATCGAGATCCGGTCCTCCATAAGGGTCACTTATCGGGACGATTGCAATATCGTCTTGGACACCCGCCATCGGGATGCACAGAATGGTCTGGTGTAAACGCGGGGTGAACACATGACAACGGCAGGCGCCCAGCCTGCGTGTCGCCATTTTACAAGCGGGGCAACGAATGTTTGAAGCGATTGTGATGTCCGTGCTCGCAGTTTTCGCCGGGGTCTGTTTGACCTTTTTGACGGCGGTATTGCTGCCGGACGAGGCAGCCGGGCGGGCCAATCGTGGCGGACTTTTTGCCGATCTTGGCAGCGACGCATCACAACGCCCGCAGGCATGCGCGTGCCGCACCGCGAATGCCGCCGCGCGGCACCGCCGCAAAACGCGTCGAACACCGTTCGGACTGGAAGCTTGATCCTCGCGTAGCGCCCGGCTTACGCGGGCGCCGGTTCTGGTTCTGGCGCGGTCACCACCAGCACGTTGCACGACACGCGGTCCAGCAACAGGCGGTCGTCGCGCCCTTCCCACCAGCGGGCCAATGCGCCGCGGCGATGATGCCCGAGCACGACGACATCGGGTTTCAACATTTCGCAATAGCGCGCAATCTCGTCGATCGGCCGCCCAACCACAAAATGGCCTTGCGCATCGAGCCCCATCGCGGTCAAGCGCGCGACGCCCTCGCGCAAAATCTCGCGGGCCGCGTCTTCCGCCGAATCCAGCGGCACCGCCAATGTCACATCCGCCATCGCCCACTGCACCGGCGCGTTATCGAGTACGGCCAGCAAGTGCGTTTGCGCGTGGCACTCGAGCGCAAGCTGCGCCCCTTCGCGTAACGCCCGGCGCCCTTCCCGCGAGGCGTCGTAGCACAGCAGAATCCGGCTGAAAGAAGACATTTTCTCCTCCCCCGCTTTGCGTTGCGTGAGGTCCGACGCGTGCGCGGCCTGCAACGACACATGTCGCGAACTGTCTGTTCCGATTATAGGCGTTGTATCACAGCGTGATATAGTTGAAACGTGTGTTGTCACTGCGATCACGGCGTCATCAGGGAGGCCGTATGCTCATCACCAGTGGATTCGAGATCACCTACCTTCTCGTTGCGTTCGCATTGCTCGGCGCAATCCTGATCGGCACGCTCATTACCGCGCTCCATCTGGAGCGCTGGCATCCACGGCTCATCGGGGCCGCCATCGGCGTATTGCTCGGATACGTTCTCATCGAAGCATTACCGATGATGACCTGAAACGCGCGATTAATCACTCCGTGCTTTCACGCGCCATGCGCGTGAATTCCGCATCGACGCGGCGCTTCGCAAGCGCATGGCCGTTAATGTTGCAGGGCAGCACGCTCGACGCGCACTGCGGCGCACCACGTCGTACCGCGCCCGCGACATGCGAAAACGGATTCGCTAGACTCGTACTCAGGAGGAGCGGCACCCCGCGCCGATCTCTCTCCTGCCCATGGAATCGAATCGAGCCAATGCCGTTCGCGAACGCCCGGTGCGCGTCTGGGACTTCCCGACGCGCCTCTTTCACTGGCTGACCGTCGCGCTCGTGGCAGGCGCCTGGATCACCGAGCGTTTTAACTGGATCAACCTGCACGTGCGTTTTGGCGAAACGCTGCTTGGGCTCGTGCTGTTCCGGCTGATGTGGGGTTGTGTCGGGAGCGAGACTTCGCGGTTCAGCAGTTTCGTCTCAACGCCAGCGGCGGCGTTCCGGCATCTGCGGCATCTCTTCAGGCGCGAGCCGGACATCCAGGTTGGGCACAATCCCGCAGGGGCCTGGATGGTTCTGCTGCTGCTCGCGCTTTTGCTGATCGAGACGCTGAGCGGCATTTACGTCTACAACGATATCGCCGACGAGGGGCCGCTCAGCGAGATCGTTCCGGCACGCATCGCGAACGCGATCTCGGCGCTGCACGCTTATGGCTGGTATGTTCTGCTCGCCGCGGTGGTGCTGCATCTTTGCGCGATCGGTGTCTACGCGCTCGCGAAAGGCCACAATCTGCTGGGCCCGATGCTCACGGGCCGCAAGCGGCTGCCCTCGACAATCGCCGCACCGGCGCGCGCTTCGCTCTGGCTCGCGGCGCTATTGCTGGCACTTGCGGCAACGATCGTGGCACTGCTCGCCACGTATCTTTGAATATCTGCGACTGCGTTAAAGGCGTCTTCGGGTTGATCCGTGGTCGGCTTGACCGCCCGTATCCCTCAGTGCTTCGCGACTTGTGCTTTCACCGCATCGACAAACGCCGGATCGAGTGCGCCGACAACCGTTGTTTGCGCAATGACCCGCCCGTTCTCGTCCAGCAGTGCAATCACGGCGTTGTGGCTGATATCGCCGCCCGCGCGGTGACGGTAGGCAATACCGAGCGTGGCGGCAAACGCCATCACGTCGCCGGACGCCGGACGCGTCAGACGCCAGTACGCCGGATCGAGTTGATGCGCCTTCGCCATGGCCGCGAGATTGACCACGTCGTCGTGTTCGGGATCGAAGCTGATCATCAGAACGGGAGGCGCGGTGCGACCGGCTGCATCGACAGCGCGGCGCGTCTGATCGATCGTGTCGACCGTCAACGGGCACGCCGAGGTGCAGGACGCGTAGAACATGCTGACGATGACCGGCTTTCCGCGCACTGACGCGAGATCGAACTTGCGCCCTTGCTGGTCCTGCAATACGAGCGGGGTTCGGTACAGCGAATCGCCCGGAAGCTGCGCGGCAGGCGCTGCCGCAATGGCCGGCGAGCTGGCGAGCAGGCATGAGCCGAGCATATAAGGCAAACATAGTGCGTAGAGCACGCGACAGACAACGCGGATGTACTTCATATTTTTTCTCCGTCACCGACGTCCTTGACGCACCGGAAGCCCACATTGGCGCTATCGGCGGGTGCAAGCGCGGCGAGAGCCGCGACGCGCATCAGCAACGCGTAATCGGTGCGATCGACAAACGCGAGCGCCGCACCGCCACAAAGCTGCAGTTGTCCGGTTCCACCCGGGGTGCGTGTGTCGGCATTCACGAACAATGCCGCATAGTCGTTCACCCATTCGCCCACCAGCGAATGCATGCCGTACAGCCCGTATGTGTTCGGCGCGCTGCTGTTGTCGGCTTTGGTCTGTGCGCTGCTGAAACTGGCGGTCAGAGCCGCAAGAATGCGTGCCTTGCGGATAACGTCGGCGCGAGCGTCACGATGGTGTGCGTCCGCTGCGGCAGCGTATTCCCATTCGATCCAGTCGGGCAGACGCGCGTGTTCGGAAGCACAAAAGGCGCGCGCAGCAAACCAGCTGACTTTCGTCACCGGCTGATCGGCTGGCGCGTTGTCGCCGAGTCTCGACGACCCGGCCCAGTGAGACAAATACCCCGAAGAGGCGAACAGGGGAGCGACGCGATCCCGGCTCCAACCCGGGTCCTGCTTGACGAAAGCGAGGAACTCCGCGTTGGTTACGAGCTTCGTGCGCATGCGAAAGGGCGCTACCTCCACGGCGTCGGTCGCATTGCCCTCTTGCGCAATCGCGCTATGAAACAATCCCCCCGGCACGAAGGCGTATTGCCCATCGGCATACGCACACGAAGCTGCCAGTAAGAGTGCGGCGGCCAACAGCCTGGGAGATCGCATCGTTGAACTCCACTCCGGTAAATTGCAGCGTCAGTGTGCCGAGGTCGGCGCGCGCGCTGCTGCCACTTCTTCCGGGCTCACGTGTCCGCCCGGATTGCCCCAGCTGTTCAGCACGTACGTCAGCGCGCCGGCGATTTCCTGGTCGGTCAGTTGCGGACCGAGCGGCGGCATCGACGAATCGAAGTGCTCGCCATTCACTGTGACCTTCCCGTTCAGACCGTTCAGCACGATGTGGATCGCACGCTTCGGATCGGCCGCGAGGAAGTCGGACTTCGCGAGCGGCGGGAACACGGTCGGAATGCCACCGCCCGTTGCCTGGTGACACGCGGCGCAGATGCCCTCGAACACGTGCTTGCCCGTTGCGACGAGATCGGCCGGCTTGCCTGCCGCTTGCGCATGCGTGCTCGTGTCGTGTGCCGGCGCTGCCGTGCTCGACTGCACGGCTGCACCCGACGCTGCGGCCGCTGCCGCCGGTGCTGCCGGTGCCGTCTTTGCCTTCGCCATCGCCGTAACCGGGCCCGGTGCGTAGACTTCCGGCGCCGGCGCACCGTCCACCTTCAGCATCCCCAGCGCGCCCTTGTTGAACGTGCGGAAGATCGAGTGATCGACCAGCAGGAACGTGCCCGGCACCGGCGTATTGAACTGGACGACCTTGGCGCTACCCGCAGGAATCAGCGTGGTCTGCACATTCTCTTCGTAGTGCTTGAGCGAGCCGTCCCACACGCGGTCGAAGATCGCCCCGATCACGTGGAAGCTCGACACCAGATTGGGACCGCCATTGCCGATGAACAGACGCACGCTGTCGCCGACCTTGGCCTTCAGGGCGTTATCGCCCGTGAGCGCGCCTTCACGGCCGTTGAACAGCACGTAGGTCGGACGCTCGTCGAGGGCCTTCTCCATGTCGAAGCCCTGCATGCCTTGATCGTGATACTTGCCGGCCGTGTAGAAATCGCCCTGCATCACGTAGTATTCGTGATCGACCTTCGGCAGGCCTTCCGGCGGATCCACTTCGATCAGGCCATACATGCCGTTGGCGATGTGCATGCCGACCGGCGTTGCCGCGCAGTGGTAAACGAACAGGCCGGAGTTCAGCGCCTTGAACGTGAACACACCCTCGTGGCCCGGCGACGTCAGCGTCAGCGGCGCGCCGCCGCCAGGACCGGTCACTGCGTGAAGGTCGATGTTGTGCGGCATATGCGAATCCGGCGGATTCGTCAGGTGCAGTTCAACCGTGTCGCCCTGGCGCACGCGGATAAAGCTGCCCGGCACGGTGCCGCCAAACGTCCAGAAGTCGTACGTCACGCCGTCCGCGATTTCCTTTTTGACTTCCTTGATGTCGAGATTGACGATCACGCGCGCCGGATACTTACGGTCGATCGGAGGCGGCACGTTCGGCGGGCTGGTCAGCACAGCCTGAATCGGCGCACCCTGCGGGGCACCCAGATCACCGGGCACCGCGGTCGCGGAAAACGCCGGATAAGAGAAACCGGCCAGCAAACCGGCAACGGCCAACGCATTAAAAATTTTTCGCTTCATGAGCATTCTCCATATTTGCTCTCGCTACCGGGATCTGTGATGCGCCAGGAATAAATTGGCGCCGAAAATCCCCCGACGGCAGCTAACGTTCCCTTTTCCAGCAATCCACGGCGCTGCTAAACAGAGCCTGTTGTGTGTATTCTTATCCGAATTTCGTTCTGAATTTCCCGCCAAAACCAGGCTGAACTCATTACCTGAAGACGATTCTCCCGTTCACGCCCGCAACTCCCCCTGCGGCAACGGGTGCCGCACGAGCGGATCAAGGACTGGCTTCCCTGCGCGGCCGATGCGAGCTATCCGGGGAATAGCGACGCAGGCAAAAGATACCTGTCACCCGTTAAAGCCGGGTTTGAGATGCGCAACCATAATGAACCGAGAACCCAAAGCTAATCTCATTCAATGCGGGCAGTAGCAAACCGATTTTCAGATAGCCACTCCTCGGCAGAATGAAATAATGTCTTTCGCTATTTCAGCTACATCAATGCAACCTGTTAATTACGGCTTCGTTACATGAAAGAGACTAAACCCTCCGGTTATATATATCTTTGATTGCCATCAATTTCTCAATCCCGGTTATGCAGCAGAATGCCGCACATATTCCCGCGACGATAAAAGGGTTTTAGGCCACTCAAAAAAATCAGGCACCCGGCGCATTCCCTTACTCATACAATGGTTTTATTAGCCACAAAAACACGCCAGGCCCTGCCAGTCCGGCAATTGCGCGAATTATTCAAATAGACACGCGCTGCGCAGATCGCGATTTTTTAATTTCACCCCGGGCGATCTTGTCCTTGCGCAACCATTTCGGCCGGCTTCGCGACGGGATGACGAAATACCGCGCAGTGCAGCCGTGCGTACGTTTTTGCAGACGTCACGCGTGGATAGCTTCACCCGGGATGCCGCGCGTTGCGCTGCGCGCAAGTCCGTCGCGCGGCCTGCCAGGACGAAGAAAGACTCGCTCGATCGCCATGCCGTGGCCGAAGGAAGCTGGGAACGCGCGCGTCAGTGTATGGCTCATAAGGCACGTCGAAGCGTGAAACGATGCGCGGCGCATGGGCTGGAAAGGAGCGGAATTGACGGTTCTCAAGTTTGTCGCGATAGCGGCTGCATGCGTGCGCAGCGCAGTCGAGCCGCAAGCGTTGCCTGCATCATGCAACCCGCATGTGGGCGCACCGAATCAGTCAATGCGCCAGTTGCCTGGCGCATTGATCTGCCGTGCCGCCAACCCGTGCCGCAAACCGATAGCTCATGCGGGCCGTGAAGCGTGTCCGCCATCGGGCAACGCATGCGCTTCATCGTATTCGCGCGAAATATCCTTGTTCGTGTAGTCGCCCATGCGCCACGCGGCAAAGAGGCTGACCACGGCACACACGAGGATGTACGCCGCAATCGCATAGCCGGAGCGGTAGTAAGCGAAGAGCGCCGTCGCGATCAATGGCGCGGGACCGCCGGCAATAACGGAAGCCAGTTGATAGCCGAGCGATGCGCCGCTGTAGCGCAGCCGCCCCGTGAACGATTCGGCGATAAAGGCCGCCTGCGGACCGTACAGCATCGAGTGCGGCACCAGCGAAAGCACGATCGCCGCGAAGATCCACATCGGATTTCTGGTGTCGACCATCGCGAAGTAGAGGAAGCCGAATACGCCTACCACCACGGCGCCGATCATGTACATCCGCTTGCGCCCGATCCGGTCGGACAGGTGGCCGAAAAACGGAATCGTGCCGAATTCCACGACGGAAGCCACGAGCACCGCGATCAGCAGGAGGTTCCGCGATACGCCGAGGTTCGTCACGCCATAAGTAAAGACGAAGGCGGTAAAGATGTAGAACGGCGCCTGTTCGGCCATGCGTGCGAGCGCCGAATACAGAATGTCTTTCGGCTGGCGGCGAATCACTTCGAGCATCGGCGTCTTTTCGATCTTGCGCTCGGCGAGCAGCTTCGCGAAGATCGGCGTCTCCAGGATGTTCAAGCGGATGTAGAGGCCGATTGCGACCAGCACGATGCTCATGAAGAACGGCACGCGCCATCCCCAGGTGAGGAACGCGCTACCGGAGATTTCGCTCATCGCCAGAACCGCCAGGTTGGCGATGAAGAGTCCCGCCGGCACGCCGAACTGCGGCCAGGAAGCCACGAAGCCGCGGTGCGAATTGGTTCGCGCCCACTCCATGGACATCAGCACCGAGCCGCCCCACTCGCCGCCCACGCCCACGCCCTGGATGAAGCGCAGCACGGTGAGAATCACGGCGCCCCAGATGCCGATCGAGGCATAGGTCGGAACGAACGCCACGGCGAACGTGGCGAGCCCCATCGTGAGCAGCGTCACGATCAGCGTGGCCTTGCGGCCGACGCGATCGCCGTAGTGGCCGAAAATCGCCGCACCGACCGGCCGCGCAATAAAACCGACCGCGTAAATCAGAAACGCCTGCAGCGTGCCGACGAGCGGATCCGATTCAGGAAAGTACAGTTTCGCGAAAACGAGGCCCGTTACGATGCTGTAGAGGAAGAAGTCGTACCACTCGATCGTCGTGCCGATCGTGCTGGCAATAACAGCGCGGCGCAACTGACGTTGGGCGTCTTCCGCGGATAGGGGCATCACCCCCGATGATTCATCAGTCATTTCTTACCCCAAAAAGAAAGGTAGATCTGAACGATTGGATAGTTACGTACCGGATTAACTTCAATCAGGTTTCGGCGCCAGCATCTGCGATAGCAAACATTTCATGTCCCTCCATGCTGGTGTGAGCTCGCGCCGCTTTCATCGCACCGCACCATGTCACGCCGACCGCGCGAAACGACTTCCCCGTTTATGCTGGCGAGCGTGCGGCACTCACGCTTGCCGCCCCCTTGTTCGATCAGGAGACATGCCATGCCTCAAACCACAGGCGAAAAGCGCGCGGCGTTTCGCGCGCTGCACGCGTCCGGCTGCTTCATGCTGCCGAATCCGTGGGATGTGGGCAGCGCCCGCTATTTGCAGAACCTCGGCTTCAAGGCGCTCGCCACCACCAGTTCCGGCTTCGCCTGGTCCACGGGCCACGCCGACAACACCGTCGGCCGCGAGGCGGTGCTTGCCCATCTACGCGCAATCGTGAGCGCGACGGACCTGCCTGTAAACGCCGATTTCGAAAGCGGTTTCGGCGCGAACCCCGATGAAGTGGAGCAAAGCGTGTGCCTGGCGGTGGAAACGGGCGTTGCGGGCCTGTCCATCGAGGACTCGACCGGCAACCCGGCCGCGCCGCTCTTTCCGGTCGAAGTGGCCGTCGAACGGATCAAGGCGGCGCGGCGCGCCATCGACGCACACGGCGGCGACACGCTGCTCGTCGCACGCGCCGAGAATTTCTTCGCGGGCAAGGCCGATCTCGACGACGCCATCCGGCGCCTCGTGGCCTACGCGGACGCGGGCGCCGATTGCCTTTACGCGCCGGGCATCCGGACGCGCGAACAGATCGCCGCCGTGGTCGGCGCAGTCGCGCCGAAGCCGGTCAACGTGCTGGTAGGTTCGGTATCGGAGTTCACGCTTGCGGATCTCGCGGCGCTCGGCGTGCGGCGCGTGAGCGTCGGCGGCGCATTGGCGCGCGTGGCATGGGGCGCTTTCATGCGCACCGCGCAGCTGCTGGCCGAGGGCCGCTTCGACGGCTTCGAAGGCGCCGCGCGCGGCCCGCAGCTCGATGGCATTTTCAGCGCGAACCGCTAGCACCAGCGCGGCTAATGCGAGACCGGTGCGGCTGGCGCGCCGCGAACGTCACGGAGACGGCATCAGGCCCGGCCAGACGATTTCCAGTTCGACCGCAATCGAGCGCGCCAGACCGTCGAGCCCCGGAAGCAGCGATGCATTGGTGATGTTCATCCGGTAGAGCCACTTCATCGCGTCGACGCGAATGCGTTCGGGCAGCACGATCTTGTGCAGGAGTTCCTCGTTGCTTTCGTAGCCGTCGAGAATGGCCTGCAGCGACTTGTCGATGACGCCCGGCACCACGAACGTGCCCGACTGCGCGACGAGCCGGTCGTCCATTTCCGTGGGTTCGCCGAACCACACGATCTCGTGACGGTTCGAAAAATAGTACCGGTCGAAATTGTCCTGCACGCGGGGATCGATCATGTCGCGCGTAAGCGTCGGGTTGGCCTTCGGCACCGCCCGGTTATTCCACAGCGCGGGCGTATTCAGCGCGAACACGGCCGCATCGCCGGTCGCGCGTTCAAGCGCGAAGAACGCGGCGACGAAGGGGCTTTTCGTGAAATCGAGCAGGCGCGTCGGCGCGCCGTGGTGCTGCATCAGCGCGAGGCAGCGCAGATCGTCCTTGAGCAGGTCGGGATGCGCGAGAAAGTTGTGCGCCTTGCGCCGGAAGATGCGGATCGCCCGCTCCTCGCGCACGCGCCACTGGCTGCGGTCCAGCACATAGTCGCGCATGTAGCGCGAAAGCGAGCTTTCGAGCCGCCAGGCCTCGTTTTGCTGCCCCCGAAAGGCCCAGCCTTCGAGCTGCATCGTGAGCGCCATGAACTGCTGCCAATCGGTGATTACGACCGTCTGCATTGCCAATCCTCGAAGCGGCGGGCGGGTCGACAGGCGCCGCCCTTGCCATCGCGCCGATCCTACCGGCGCGGCAAGACGCCTCCGTGAACGATAAAACCAGATGATCTCAGGGCTCACGGACTGGCATGGGCACGCCTGCGCTGGCCGCCCGTGCGCATATCCCGCCCCCACGCACATCAACGCGACCTGCCAGCGCGGATTTGCCCCGCGAGGGTTCAGATTGCCCCGGATCGTCCGATAAACAGAGCGGGGAGGCAGTCCCGCCTGCCTGGATTGCGTGTTGGGACAGTGCAGCAACACGAGAGAGACCGGGAATTCCAAAAGTGAACCGTGTATCGTTGAACAAGAAGGCGTGGTGCATCATCGCCCTGCTGTGGATCTCGCTCGTCGTCATGATTGTCGCGAACGCGGTCATGACGCGGCAGAACATGCTGAGCGATCGCGAAGAGATGCTCGCGCAGCAGGTCGACACGGCGATGGGCGTGGTCGCGTTCTTCCAGAAGCAGGCCACGTCCGGCCAGATTTCCGCCGACGACGCAAAGCGTCTGACCATCGCGGCCTTGCGCAACATACGTTACGGCGCCGATCAAAGCGGTTACTTCGGCGCTTACGATTCGCGAGCCTGGGCCGTGCTCGTTCCGCCCAAGCCCGAACTCGAGAACAAGGACCAGTCCGGCATGCTGGACGCACGCGGCAGCCACGTTGCCGTCGAGATCGTGAAAAGCTCGTCGCCCGGCGGCAATCACCTCACCCGCTACGTGTGGCCGAAGCCGGGCCACAGCCAGCCGGTCGGCAAGATCACCTACTCCGTTTTCGTGCCCGAGTACGACTGGCACCTCTTCACTGGCCTCTATGTCGACGACATCGACGACGCACTCTTCAGCACGTTGATCCGTAACCTCGTGCTCATGACGCTGATTGGCGTGGCGGTCACGCTCGGCATGGTCTGGCTGATCCGCAGCATCCGCGCAAGCCTCGGCGGCGAACCGGGCTACGCCACCGCAATCTGCACGCGCATCGCCGCGGGCGATCTCACCACGCAGGTCAAGGTCAGGAACGGCGACTCCAGCAGCCTCCTGTACGCGATGAGCCAGATGCAGCGGCAACTCGTGGAAGCGGTGCGGCGCATCCAGCAGTCCGCCGAATCGATCACGACGGGCGCCAGCGAAATCGCAACCGGGAATCTCGACCTTTCGTCGCGCACCGAAGAACAGGCCGCCTCGCTCGAAGAAACGGCGGCGAGCATGGAGCAACTGACCGCAACGGTGAAACACAACAGCGACAACGCGCGCCAGGGCAACACGCTCGCGGTCAACGCGTCCCAGGTCGCCGCGCGCGGCGGCGACGCCGTGCGCCGCGTCGTGGCGACGATGCACGATATTTCGACCACGTCCGAACGCGTCGAGCAGATCATCGGCGTAATCGACAGCATCGCGTTCCAGACCAACATCCTCGCGCTCAATGCCGCCGTGGAAGCGGCGCGCGCGGGAGACCAGGGACGCGGCTTCGCCGTCGTCGCCGCCGAAGTGCGCACGCTCGCGCAGCGCAGCGCCAGTGCCGCGAAGGAAATCAAGGAACTGATCGGCCAGTCGGTCACGCAGGTGGCGGAAGGCTCGAAGCTCGTCGACGAGGCGGGCACGACCATCGACGAAGTCGTCGTGTCCGCGAGACGCGTGGCGGACCTCATGGGCGAAATCGCCGCCGCTTCCGAAGAGCAGCACTCGGGCATCGAGCAGGTCAACAAGGCCGTCTCACAGATGGACGAGATGACGCAGCAGAATGCGGCACTGGTGGAGGAAGCGTCGGCGGCGGCCCAGGCGATGGCCACGCAATCGCACGGCTTGCGCGACGTGATCTCAGCGTTCCGGATCGGCGCGACGCGCGAGACGCCGGTTGCCGCCGCGCCCAAGCCTGCAAAACCGGCTGCGCCGCGCGAACCGAAAGTGAAGCCGCGTGCGAGCGCAGCCCCCGTGCGTCAGCGGGAACCGGAACTTCCGGCCAGTGCGGCCAGTGCGGAGCAAGACTGGGAAACGTTCTGACGCACGCAGCGTACAGCGGGTAAAACCATAGCGGGCGGCGATGCCTTAACCGGCACGCGGCTGACCATTTGCGAACGCCGCGCGCGCCAGCGCACGCAACGCCTGCCGCGCGCGATGCTATCCTCTTCGAGTGCTTTGCGCCCCGCTGCTCCACGCCACACGGGCAGGCCATAACGGGCGCGGCAACACCGCTCTCTGCGCACGACGCTGCGCAATTGACGCGCAGCACTTTTACGCCATCGACGGCAAAACGCACCTGTCTGTCGCGGGGCGGCGCACGGCCGGAAAGCGGCCAGCATCGTGGCGAATCGCGTAGCCCACACACGCGAAGCGCAAGGCATCCTGATCGTCGCAATCACGAGAGTCCCTCCGTCCCCGATGGATAACAGATCGACCGTGTTGACAACGTTCTGCCTCGTCGCGCTGACTGTCACGGCGGTACTGGGCATCGCCATCTACGCTACGGATGCTGTCATCGAACAGCGTCAACGCCAGCAGGTCGACTCTTATTCCGAGCGCGCGCTGCTGCGCGCGGAACGCGTGACCGACGAAGCCGAATCGGCGCTGCGCGAAGTCGCGCGTTACGGCAATCCCCCGTGCACCGACGACCACCTGCATCTGCTCAAGCAGACCGAAGAGACGCACCGCTATCTCCGCGACGTGGGATACACGGACGGCCAGACGCTACGCTGCTCGACACTCAGCGCAACGGGCGGCGGCAACATACCGCCGCCCGAATGGACCGATGCCTACGGTTTCTCCGCGTGGCATTCGGAAGTGGGCCGGCGCGGTGCGAAGCAGAGCATGCTCAATATCCGTTACGGCAACAATCTCGTCGTGATCGACCCGCGCTTCTACGTCGATATCGTGCCGCTCAACGACACGCTCGAACTCGGCGTGGTGGAGACGCAGGACGCAACGGTCATCACCCGCTGGCCGCGAACCAGCGAGAGCCTTGTTCGCGGCGCGGTCCAGCGCGATCTGACCACGGGCTACGCGGGCGGCCGCTACTACGTGGTCGAGCGCTCGCACCGCTATCCGCTCGCCATCGTCGCGTACGAACCGGAGCAGCGCATTCGTCCCAACTGGTTCCGGCAAATGAGTGCGTTCATCGTGCCCGCGCTCGTCATCGGCGGCCTCGCCACCTGGTTCATCCTGACCTGGCGGCGCGAACTGCGCACGCCGCGCAACTCGCTCCTCGAAGGGATCCGGCGCCGCCAGTTCGTCGTCTGGTTCCAGCCGATCGTCGCACTCGACAGCGGGCGCTGCATCGGCGCGGAAGCGCTCGTGCGCTGGCAGCTCGCGGACGGCACCATCATCGCGCCGGACTCGTTCATTCCGATGGCGGAATCGGTCGGACTGATCCAGCCGATCACCGATCAGGTGATCCGCTCCGTGTTCGAAGGCGCGGGCAACCTGCTCGCGCAGCGCCGCGATCTGCACGTCTCGATCAATCTCACCCGCGACGATCTCGAAACCTCGCGCATGATGGAAACCCTGGAGGCCTGCCTCGTCAAATACGACGTGCATCCGGATCAGATCTGGTTCGAGGCCGTCGAGCGCGCGTTTCTCGACGCCAAACGCTTCGCGCCCGTGCTCGAGCGCTACCGCACGGCGGGATTTCACATTCTCATCGACGACTTCGGCACCGGCTTTTCGAGTCTCGCCTATCTCCAGGAACTGCCCGTCGACGGCATCAAGATCGACAAGGTGTTCATACACGCGCTTGTGACCGGCGCGGAAGTCAACGCCATCCTCCCGCACATCGTCGCGATGGCGCAGAGCCTCAACCTTCTGACGGTTGCAGAAGGCGTCGAAACCGAAACCCAGGCGCGCTGGCTCAGAACCCACAACGTGGGCTATGCACAGGGCTGGCTCTACGCGAAGGCCATGCCGGCCGATGAGTTCGCACGCTACGTGCGCGCCGTGCCGCCTGTCGCCGCCGCGGGCGATGCGGTTCAGTCGGGATGAGTGTGCGCTGGCCGCGTCGAAGACTGCAGGCGGATTGCGCATAAACGAACCCGCGTGCGCACGCAACGGAATACGTTGCACGAACGTTCCTGCAATAATAGGCGCACGTTTTTTCTGACCGGATTCACCCAACCACTGTCGAGACACAATGAACACGCTGTTCTATTACCCCGGCAATGCAAGCATGGCCCCGCATATTCTGCTCGAAGAGATCGGGCAGCCTTTCCAGTTGAAGCTCGTCGATCGTGAGCGTAACGAGCACAAATCCGCGGACTATCTGAAGCTGAATCCGAACGGCCTGATTCCCGTGCTCGCCGACGGCGACTTCGTGCTCTACGAATCGGCTGCGATCTGTCTGCATCTCGCCGATACGCATCCCGGCAGCGCGCTCGCTCCCGTACTGGGCACGCCGCAACGCGCCGAGTTCTACAAGTGGCTCATGTGGCTCACGAACACGCTGCAAAGCACGTTGATCGCCTACTTCTATCCGGAACGCTGGGTCGACGCGGACAACGCCGATGGCGCCCGGCAAGTGCAGGCACGGGCCGAAGCGAAGATCGTCACGCTGCTCGATCAGCTCGAAGCGCAACTGGAAACGTCAGGCGGCCCGTGGCTGCTCGGCGAAACCTATTCCGCGCTCGATCCGTATGCGCTGATGCTCTGCCGGTGGACGCGCGGTCTTCAGCGTCCGGCGCGGACATGGCCGCGAATCGGCGCTTATCTCCAGCGCATGCTTGAACGCCCGGCCGTTGTGCGCGCATACAAGACCGAGCAAATCTCGCAACCGTTGGTGTAAAGCGGGTGTAAAGCGCGGTATCCTCCGCGCGGGAACTTCCTTCTTCTATTCGATCTGCCGCAGCGCGCTGCGCGCCCTGCGGCATTTCCGTTCAACGGAGTATTTCAAGTGATTCGAGTGATTCAAGCGGGCAACCTCTTCAAGGACAACCTGGCGCAGCTTCCTTCCATCGACGGAATCGAACGTATCGATCTCGTCGACGATCGGGGAGCGGTGGTGGCGACTATCGAAAACAAGCCGGGCAAGCAGGGATCGCTTGCCGTCTACCACTATCTGAAGCAGGCGTTCGGCACGCTCGACGCCCGTGCCGCCGAACATGGCCTCGCCGTGTTCGGCGAGCACACTGCGGACGCGCGTAACCGTCCGGGCGCGCATCCCAATGTCGATCGCCTGCTCGATATCGCTGCGGGCGGCGCAGCCTTGCGCATCGACGTCGTCGCAGCCGCCTGAGCGCGCTGGCACGGCCAGGCCCATTTCGCGTTTTCGCGCATGGCGATTGGCCGTGCCGGAGCGGCGGGCGTCGTGAAAACGCACGGGCGTAGCTGGCGGCAATCATGAAGCTGCTCCCGCGCGGCGAGAAAAGCGCGCCCAAAACGGCGAAGCGTCAGGCAAAAGCATCACCCCGCCAGCATCCGTCCCGCCCGGCGTTGCCCGACCGCATCAAGTTGCGAAAGGGAAAATTCCCCGCGCACGAGGCGAAAGAGGCGCATCGAATTGCTGACTTCCTCAGCACGGCCCTTTAGCGTTTCAGCCGCCGCCGCCAGTTCTTCCACCATCGCTGCGTTTTGTTGCGTCAAGGTGTCCATCTGCGAGACGGCGGTACCGACCTGCGTCACCCCGGTGCGCTGCTCATCCGCCGCCGTGCTGATCCCGTCAAGGGCGGTGGCGACCTTTTCCACTGCGCCCAGCACATCCTTCATCCGTTCGCGCGCGTCATCAGTACGTTCGCGGCCGAGCGTGACCCGTTGTGCCGATTCCGACAAGACGTGCTTGATCTCCTTCGTTGCGCTCGCGGTGCGCTGCGCGAGCCCCCGCACTTCTGCGGCAACGACAGCGAACCCGCGGCCCGCCGTCCCGGCTCTCGCGGCCTCGATCGCCGCATTCAGCGCGAGGATGTTGGTCTGAAAGGCAATGCCTTCGATCAGCCCGGCCATCTCGCCAATCTGCCTTGACGTATCGGCGATGCCCTCCATCGTTTCCGCCACCGCTTTGACTGCCTCATTGCCCAGCACAGTGACGTGCGACGTGTCGTGTGCGAGACGCGTCCCAATCTGCGCCGCCTCCGCGCTCTGTTGCACCGTGCCGGTAATCTGGTCCATTGAGGCGGCGGTCTGTTCGAGGCTGGCGGCCTGCGACTCCGTACGCTCGGAAAGGTCGGCGTTGCCGCTCGCAATCTGCGCGACCTCAACGCCGAGACGATCGATCTCGTCACGAACATCCCCCACAACCGTGCGCAGGTTAAGGGACATCTGTCTAAGCGCCTGCTGTAACGAACCCACCACGTCTTTCCCTCCGGTCGTCACCACGTGCGAGAGGTCCCCTGCAGCCAGACGGTTTGCATCGACGACGAGGCCGCGTAGCGGACGGGTCGTGAGCACCTGGATCAGATAGGAGGACGCGGCGAGAAACAAAACCGCAACGATACCTGTGACCCAGAGCGGTAACCCAGCCTTGACCGCCCCCACAACCGCGCCGAGAACCGGCAACTGCGCGAGAAAGAGTTTGCCTGCACCGCCCGGATTGACGGCGCGCCCGGCACGTCTCATCCAGCCCCGATGCACGACCGCCCCCCGGTGAAGGACATGGATCAATCGTCCGGTTCGCGCCTCTTCGCGCATGACTGCGTAGAGCTGCTCGGCAGCTTCTATTGCGGCTCGCGAAGCGACGCAGCGCACGGAAAGATACCCGGTCACGTTCGGGCCATCGGTCATTGGCGTAGCGTGAGCATGAACCCAGTAATGGTCGCCATTCTTGCGCCTGTTCTTGACCATCCCGCTCCATGGCAGACCGCCCTGCAATGTTGCCCACATGTCGCGAAAAACTTCGGATGGCGGATCAGGATGCCGGATGATGTTGTGCGGCTGCCCTAAAAGCTCTTCGCGTGTAAAACCGCTGGTTTCGGTAAAAGCTTGATTGCAGTAAGTAATGCGCCCCTTCAGATCGGTCACGGAAACAAGTGTCCTGTCGCCTGAGAGGGCATATTCCTGCTGGGTTACGGGCTGGTTATTGCGCATAGTGCCGCCTCCTCACTTCCGTTGGTGGTTCCATGGCTTGCCTTGTCGCCACATCGGATGCGTCAGGGACGCGGCGACACCGTGACTTGATCCGAGCTTCTATATGCACACCGAATGCACACCGAACACCGAACACCACACAGAGGATGGGGCTTGCCGTGGCGTACGCCATCAGGGAAAGTCCCGGCGCTCTTTCTGCACTTTTATTGACGCAAATCCAGATTAAAGACCTGGGTAACTGGTATCTCTGCTGATTTTTCTCAAAACGCTCCGGCGAAATGGCCGTAGAGCGTTCGATAAACAACGACTTACATCGGCTGAAGTGAGTTTGTATCCTGTCTTTTGCGAATGCGTGACAGGATGATTCAAACGCAATTGCTTAACGATGTTTGAAAGAGATGTTTGAAAGAAGGTCGAAGCGACCTTACGGACCAGGAAAGGCGATCGCGGCTGCTCGGCGCAGCCCCTCTGCCGGATCTTTCCGGGCTTCGCTGCGCCGCACGCATCACGCCGACTTCTGCGCATACGCGTCCATGACGCGCGCGGAGTACGCGAGCGCAGCGCGCGAAATTGCAAACATCACGCAACGCCACTCGCCTGCGCAAGCAGCACCGCGCCCACGGCCATGACGACGAAGCCGACGATCCGCGCCACGCGCTCACCGTTACGCACGAGGCGTTCGGCCGTGATGGCAGCGGCGGCGAACGCCATGACGCGCAAATCCATGACGCCCATGACGAGCACCATTGCCGTGATCCCCGCGCAGCAGCCGATGCAATGCCAGCCGAGCCGTACGCCCTCGCGCCAGGCGAGATGTCGCGGTGCCGCCGCACGGCAGCACGCGAGATAACGCGCCTTCGAAGCACTCAACTGAAACGCACCCGCGAGCAGCACGACCAGGCCCATCGCGAAGGGCACCGCGCGCGCCAGCACGGGACAGCGCATCTCCAGCATGGCGAGCGCAACACCCAGCGGATACACCACAACACCGAGCGCGATCCACACAGCAAAGTAGCCCGCGCCCACCCGCACCGCGAACCACTCCGCCTGCGCCGCAGCGGCACACGCCGCCGCGGCGCGGCAGCGCCAGAGCGCGAGCATGAGCGCCGGTAACATCATCGCGACCGTCATCGCGGACCACATGCCGAGAAACGAAGCCGCCGCGCCGCGCCAGGTTTGTCCGCACATGCGTGCCCACGCCATCGACATCGTCCAGCCGCCCGGCATTGGCATGCCGCCTTTCGACGACATCGACGCGCAGGCTGCAATCGTCAGCGTCGTGGCCGCGCAAAAGAGCAGCGCGGCGATGGCAATCCAGGCGACGGCCCGCACACGCCGCTGCTGGCGCACGCCGGTTACGGGGACAGGCGGGGCACGCATGGCTCACCTCGATGCGGCTTCAATGCTGCTTCAATGTTTTCAACGCAACTTCGGCACAACGTCGACGCAAACTCAGCGCGCGCCGTATTCGTCGTGGCGGCGCCACCAGACGCCCGCTTCGTTGCGCCCGAGCGGCGCACGGTCGAGCCACTGATACATGCCCCACAAGCCATCGACGCCGCGCGCATAGGCCGAATACGTGTGATAGACCGCGCCGTCCTCCATCGCGAACACACTGATTCCGGGCCGCTCGCGCGCATAGGTGGACGCATCGGTTCCGCAGGTAGCCGCGAACTGCGCGACGGGTTCGGGGGCGGGCTGCGCATCCATCGCATGTCCGCCGCGCTGGTAGTTGTATTCCACGCTGTCGTCGCGCTGCTGCGCTTCGGTGAACGACACGTTGAAGTCGAAATTGAAGTCGCCGTCGAGCGAGGACGCCCAGGGAAAAGTCCATCCCATGCGCTGCCGGTACGCGTGCAGCCTGGCGAGCGGCGCGCGCGAGACAGCCATCAGCGTGACATCGTGATTCGCGAGGTGAACGACGAAGCCGTCGAAGCCGTCCGCAATCGCCGAGCACGACGGGCAGCCCGCCGCGTAATCCGGCCCGAACATGAAGTGATAGACGAGCAATTGCGAGCGGCCCTTGAAGAGATCCGCGAGCGTTGCTTGCCCTTCGTCGGTGTCGAAGCGATATGTCTTGTCGAGACGCACCCACGGCAGCGCCTGACGTTGCTGTGCAACTTCGTCGCTGCGGTGTGTCAGCGCCTTTTCGGCGCTCAAGAGTTCAAGGCGCGCCGCCAGCCATTCTTCGCGCGTTCCGGTTTTGTGCATCGTGCCCATGCTTGCCTCCTTGAGAGGGGTATCGTCGAGGGTCCGGCTCGCGATACGGTCAAGCGCGCCGGTACTCGTGTGCTAGATTAGTTGCCGGCTTCCGACGCAGGGAGTGACAAGTGTGGCGGGATTCGAATGGATACGCTGATCTCGGCTGCCGCGCGCGCGCTCGCGGCCGGTGATCCGCTCGGCGCGCTGAACCGCGTCGCACTGCGCGACGACGCGCCCGCGCTCGCACTGCGCGGCATCGCGATGGCGCAGCTCGGCGACTTCGAACGCGCAAGAGCGCTCGTGCGCGAAGCGGCGCGCGCATTCGGTCCCAAAGCGCCCGTGGCCCGCGCGCGCTGCGTGGTCGCCGAAGCCGAAATCGCCCTCGCTTCGCGCGACCTAAGCTGGCCTCAGCGCGCGCTCGACGCCGCGTGCACGGCGCTCGAAACCCACGGCGACTGGACGAACGCCGCGCACGCGCGGCAAGTGGAAATTCGGCGTCTCGTTCTGATCGGCCGCCTCGACGACGCCGAGGACCGAATCGCCGCGATCGAACCCTCCGATTTACCCCCCGCCCTGCGCGCCGTTCACGAATTGGCCATTGCCGGCATCGCGATGCGCCGCATCCAGACCCAGGTGGCCCGCAGCGCGCTCGCGCGCGCCGTGGAGGCCGCTCGCCGCGCGGGCATCCCCGCACTGGCCGCCGAAATCGACACAGCGCGTGGCGTGCTGAACGCGCCCGCGGCACGACTACTGGCGGGCGGCATACAGCGCCCGATGCGGCTCGACGAAGTCGAAGCGCTGCTGATGTCGAAGACATTCGTCGTCGACGCATGCCGCCATGCCGTGCGCGAAGCCGGCACCGTGATCGCGCTCACGCGCCGCCCCGTGCTGTTCGTGCTCGCCCGCGCGCTGGCCGAAGCATGGCCCGCCGACGTGCCGCGCGATGCGCTCATCGAGCGCGCCTTTCGCACGCGGCACGCCGACGAATCGCACCGCGCGCGCCTGCGCGTCGAAATGGGCCGCCTGCGCACGGCGCTGCGCCCGCTCGCCGGTATTCACGCCACCACGCACGGCTTCACGCTCGCGCCCCATACCGCACGCGAAGTCGTGGTGCTCGCGCGCCCGGTCGAAGAGCCGCATGCGGCCGTGCTCGCGCTGCTCGCTGACGGCGAGTCTTGGTCGAGTTCCTCGCTCGCCCTCGCGCTGGGCGCGAGCCAGCGCACCGTCCAGCGCGCACTGGATACGCTCGCCGCCGCGAACAATGTTCAATCGTTCGGCCGTGCCCGCGCGCGCCGCTGGACCACGCCGCCCATGCCCGGATTCGCGACAGCCTTGTTACTCCCCACCGCCTTCCCGACCGACCAGGAGCAAACATGAAACCGATGCCCGCCGAAATCGTCCGCGAATATGGCCCCTTCGCTGACAGCGAGAACGTTCACGGCGTCACGTATGACGGCCAGCACGTCTGGTTCGCATCCGGCGACAAGGTGAGCGCCTTCGATCCGGCCAGCGGCGAACCCGTGCGCTCGATCGCGGCGCCCTCGCACGCGGGCACGGCCTTCGACGGCCAGCATCTGTACCAGATCGACGGCGCGAGCATCCAGAAGATCGACCCCGCGAGCGGGCGCATCGTCGCGACGATCCCGTCTCCCGCAGGCGGCGACAATTCCGGGCTCGCCTGGGCGGAAGGCAGCCTGTGGGTGGGGCGCTATCACGAGCGCAAGATCCACCAGATCGATCCGCAGACCGGTGCGATCCTGCGCACCATCGAATCCAATCGTTTCGTCACGGGCGTGACCTGGGTGGACGGCGAACTGTGGCACGGCACGTGGGAGAACCACGAAAGCGAGTTGCGCCACATCGACCCGGGCACGGGCGAAGTGCTCGAACAGCTCGCGATGCCCGAGGGAACCGGCGTGTCGGGACTCGAATCCGATGGCGGCGACCGTTTCTACTGCGGCGGCGGTGACAGCGGCAAGGTGCGGGCCGTGCGTCGGCCCGCGCGCCAGGCGGCGGTCGCGGATGTCGATTCCGCGCCGGATTGAGCGTGGGGGAGCTTGGGCGAGCCGCAAGACGCGCGCACGTCGCAACCCGTTCGACGCCGGCTCGCCTGTCCTTCACAGGCACTGAGTTACTGATGCGAGGTCTAGTCGGGCTCAGCCTCCGGCTCCGCGCCGCGCACCAGCAGCACGGGACAACTCGCCTGTCGCACGAAGCTCTCGGCCACGCTGCCGACCACGGCACGCCGCACGCCGCGGCGGCCATGCGTGCCCAGCACCGCCAGATCCGCACCATAACGCTCGGCGTCGCGCACGAGGCAACCTGCGATGTCGTCGGCGAGTTCGTGCAACTCGAGCAGTTCCGTATCGCACCGCACACCCGCCGCCTCGACTTGCGAACGCGCCGCTTCGAGACGCTTCAGGGCGTCTTCGCGAAACCCCGAGATCAGCTCCGCGGGCACATACGTCATGCCGAACCCAAAGGGCGCCACGACATCGATGACAAGCGCCACGCGGATGCTTCCACCAGTGAGGCGCGCGACACGCAGCGCCTCTGCCAGCGCATGCTTCGATGTGTCGCTGCCGTCCACTGCCACCAGGATCTTCTGATACATCGTTGACCTCCTTTCCGGCCTTTTTGCACATTCCAGAATGAGCGAATCTCGCGCAATCCGGTGATTCGACATGCTCATCATCGAACTACCCGCGCCGGCCGCGTTGATCTGCGTCAAGCAAGCCGTACTGCGCCGCAGCGATGCGCGTCACGACGGCCCCGACACACGAGCCAACCCGCCGCCCACAGGGCTTCGCAGCCTTTCTGCGTCGTTGCGCCGCTGGTGGCGCAAGCTCGACGATCCCGTGGGTCATGAGCCGAAGGCGTGTGCCAACGCAAGCAACACGTACGCTCTCTCTATGCGCCCGACAGATACGCGTTCAGACCCGAGACAAGCGCGGCAAATGTCACGGCGCAGCGAGCGCTGCCGCGCAAGTCTTCGTGCATGGCGATCCACGTATCCATCGTCAGTGAGAATTCGCCCTGCAGAACCCGCACGAGCCGCTTGTCTCGTGCCGCCAGCGGCGATTGACATGCGCCGATACCGAATCCGGCGCGTATCGCGCCCAGTTGCGCGAGGTCGCTGTCGGCTCGAAATGCGAAACGCTCGCGTGTGAACGTCTTTAATTTTTCCTGTGCCGACCGGATAAATTCGGTTTCCTGGTCGAACCCGATCACTGCGTGGCGCGACAAATCGCTCATCGACTTTGGCACGCCGTGCCGTGCCAGATAGCGTTCGTGCGCGTGCAAACCCACCTCGATTCCGCCAATGCGTCGCGCCACCAGCGCCTCCTGCACGGGCCGGAACATACGCACGGCAATGTCCGCTTCACGCCGCACCAGATCGTCCGCCCGACTCGACAGCACCAGTTCGACGGTCAATTCCGGGTATGTGTCGTGCAGCGCCGCCAGGATCGGAGGCAGAACCTCGACGCCGATCACCTCGCTCGCGGTCAGCCGCACCGTGCCCCGAACCCCCGATCCGTGACTGCTGGCCACCCGGCGCAACGCGGCTGCGGTCGTGGCAAGGCCGACAGCGTATGGCGTCAACTCGTGTGCCGCGTCGGTCGGCGCGTAACCGTCGAACGAGCGGGTGAAAAGCTTCAGCCCCAGCGCGGCTTCGAGGCTGTCGATGTGCCGGCCGACCGTCGGCTGCGTCAGGCCCAGCGTGCGCCCGGCTGCTGAAAGCGAACCCGTCTGCAGAACGTGCAGAAAGCTCCGGTACCACTCCCAGTTCGGTTCCCTGTCGCTCATGACATCCCTTTCCCAAAGTACCCATCGTCCCCGCCCGCGTCTCTCGTGCCTTACGTACCGGCAAGCACGTCAAGGCTCGTTGTCATACAAAAATGTATAGCCAGTCGAGCAAATTAACCAATTTTCTCTTAGCCCACACCCGCGCAGAATGAATCCGTCGCAATGTTCGAACCGGAGAATCCGTATGGCCCCCACTTCCTTTCATATGACCGACAAGCACGCGCTGATACTCGGCGCAACCGGTGGCATCGGCGGCGAAGTCGCCCGCCAGTTGCGCGAAGCCGGGTGGCATGTGCGCGCGTTGCATCGGCATCCCGCGAATGCGGCCACGGCAGGCGACGGCATCGAATGGTGCGAGGGCGACGCCATGGACCGCGACGCGGTCGTGCGTGCCGCGCGCGGGTGCGCAGTAATCGTCCACGCCGTGAACCCGCCCGGCTACCGCCGCTGGGCCGAACTCGTGCTGCCCATGCTCGACAACACGATCGCGGCAGCTACAGATGCGGGCGCAACCATCGTGCTGCCCGGCACCGTCTACAACTACGGGCCGGACGCGTTGCCGTTAGTGCGTGAAGACGCACCGCAGCAGCCGCGCACGCGCAAGGGCGCGATTCGCGTCGAGATGGAGCGGCGCTTGCAGGCCGCCACCGCGCGCGGCGTGAGAACGATCGTCGTGCGCGCGGGCGATTTCTTCGGCGCGCGGGTGACGAGCAATAGCTGGTTCTCGCAGGGACTCGTCGAGGCGGGCAAGCCGGTGCGCAAAGTCAGCGTGCCGGGCCAGCCCGGAGTCGGGCATCAGTGGGCATATTTGCCGGACGTCGCGCGGACGATGGTCGAATTGATCGGGCGGCGTGCAACGCTGCCGCCCTTCGCGCTGTTTCACTTTGGTGGTCACTGGGATGCCGACGGCACGCAGATGGCCGCAGCGATTCTCCGCGTCGCAGAGCGCCACGGCCTGAAAGTGACGCAGCGCCACTTCCCGTGGCCGCTCGTGTACGCCGCCGCGCCCTTCGTGACGACGCTGCGCGAACTGCTCGAAATGCGCTACCTGTGGCGCGAGCCGCTCCGGCTCGATAACGCGCGTCTTGTCGCAACACTCGGCAGCGAGCCGCACACGCCGCTCGACGCGGCTGTCGAAGCGACCCTGGCTGGAATCGGCTGCCTCGGATCGCCAGTGCGCGCCGCCCTCACGGTTTAGCTGAAATAGCCGCCAGCGCGGCAATCGGCTGGCCAGGCGACCCCCTGCGGCGCACGCAGCCGCAGGGACCGCAGAGACTGCAAAGACTGAGTAGCGCGCTCAGTCGGCGTCCACGGTCATCACCTCGGCAACCACGACGCGATCGCGCCCGCCGAGTTTCGCGTCATAGAGACTCGCGTCGGCCTTCTGCAGCCACGCGATGTGATCGCGCATGACGAGGTCGCATTGCGCCACGCCCACGCTGATCGTGCACGGACACCCCGCATCCGCCCGCAACGCCAGCTCGCGCACCGTCGCCACGAGCTGTTCGGCACGCGCGCGCGCCTCGGTCAGCGTCGCGCCCGGCAGCACCACGCCGAACTCTTCGCCGCCGTATCGGCCGATCTGGTCGCACTCGCGAAAGTGCGCGCGCAACGTGGTGGCGAACGTCTGCAATACGACATCGCCCGCCGGATGGCCGTGCGTGTCGTTCACGCGCTTGAAGTGATCGAGATCGACGAGCAGCAGCGACGACGCGTAGCGGCGCGCGCGGCTGCGCTCGAATTCGCCCGCTAAAACGCCCTCCCAACTGCGGCGATTGAGGAGTCCGGTGAGGCCGTCGGTACGGCTCAGGCGGTCGAGCGCATGCGCCTGCTCGGCAAGCTTGCGGGAAGTACGATAAGTGGACCAGCCGAGTGCGATGGGATAAACGACGAGAAACGGCAGGCAGGCGAGGATGGTCGGCATGCGCGACATCGGCTCGAACGCGAAGCCGAGTATGAGCAGCCCGGCGGCAAGACCGGCCAGATGCGCGAGGATGCCGCGCGCGAAAAAGCCCAGGCCGCCCGCCGCAATGTTGTCCATGCTGAGCATCGTGAGAATCAGCACGCACGGCAACACGTTAAAACGCATCGCGGCGACCCAGAAGCCGCCGGACACTGCGTCAATCATGAGGTTCACGCGCTCGCCGCGATACGGCACGTTACAGGCAAGCGCGGTGCGGCGCGCCACGTGCGGCCACAGGAAGCCTTGAAAAACCAGCAGCGCCCACAGCACGAAGCCGCGCTCCTGCTGGACCAGCACCGATGCGACGCAGAAAAATCCCAGCCCAAGTCCCACGACACGCAGGCGATAGACGCGTTCCACAAAACGCGCCCCCTTTCCGGCCATCTGCTTCGTTGCCACGCTTGATACGTCGCCTTCGCGCATGTTTTTTTTCGTGCCGGAGCCTGGAAGGTGGAGGACGCACCCATTGTGCCATCGGTTGGCTAAGCCGTCTCGCGGCACCATGAGGCCGCAACGGCCAACGGCATTTGCGTCGACGTCGCACGTGTGTACCGTCAAAGCCGCGATCCCCTTCATGCACGATTCGTCGTACGTTTCGGCGCAGATTCGGCGAAAGCGCGCACGCTTCCGCTAGAATCGCGGCACGCGCGATCTTCCTTCGCCTCCCGATCCACCTTTCTCCCCGACGCGACACCGGCCGACAAGCCGCGTTGCCTCCAGCCATCTGGCGCGAGACCCGTATGACGAACCCAACCACTGCCACGCCCTTCAGCGCGCTCCCGCTTGCGCCCGCCATGATCGAGAACCTCACGCGCCTCGGCTATGTCGACATGACGCCCATCCAGGCCGAAAGCCTGCCTGTCACGCTGGCCGGGCACGACCTGATTGCACAGTCGAAAACCGGCAGCGGCAAGACGGCGGCGTTTTCGCTCGCACTGCTCTCGCGGCTCGACGTGCGCCGTCTCGTTGTGCAGGCCATGATCCTCTGCCCCACGCGCGAGCTGGCCGACCAGGTCACGCAGGAAATCCGCCGTCTCGCGCGCGCCGAGGAAAACATCAAGGTCCTCACGCTATGCGGCGGCACGCCCATGCGGCCGCAGACGGCGAGCCTCGAACACGGCGCGCACATCGTCGTCGGCACGCCGGGGCGCATCATGGACCACCTGGAGCGCGCGAGCCTTGGGCTCGACGCGCTGAACACCCTCGTGCTCGACGAAGCGGACCGCATGCTCGACATGGGTTTCTTCGACGACATCGCCAAGGTGGTGAGCCAATGTCCGAAAGAGCGTCAAACGCTGCTCTTTTCAGCGACCTTGCCGGAAGGCATTACGAAATTGAGCCAGCGATTTCTTCGTAATCCCAGGGAACTCCGGTTCGAGGAACATCACGACGATAGCAAGATTCGCCAGCGCTTCTACGAAGTCGCCGAGGACGAACGCCTGCACGCGGTCGGCATGCTGCTCAATCACTATCGTCCGGTCAGCACGCTCGCCTTCTGCAATACCAAACAGCAGTGCCGCGATCTGCTCGACGTGCTGCGCGCACAGGGCTTTCACGCGCTCGCGCTGCACGGCGAACTCGACCAGCGCGAGCGCGACCAGGTGCTGATCCAGTTTGCCAACCGCAGTTGCTCGGTGCTCGTCGCCACCGACGTCGCCGCGCGCGGCCTCGACATCGCGCAGCTCGAAGCGGTGATCAACGTGGACGTGACGCCCGACCCCGAGACCTACGTGCACCGCATCGGCCGCACGGGCCGCGCCGATCAGGACGGCTGGGCGCTGAGCCTCGCGAGCATGGACGAAATGGGGCGCGTGGGCGGCATCGAGGCGGCCCTCAAGCGCGAAGTCGAATGGCAGCCGCTCGCCTCGCTCAAGCCCGCGAGCGACGCACCCTTGCTGCCGCCGATGGAAACGCTGCAGATTCTGGGTGGCCGCAAGGAGAAGATCCGCCCCGGCGACGTGCTGGGCGCGCTGACCGGCGAAGCGGGTTTCAAGGGCGAGCAGATCGGCAAAATCAACGTGACGGACTTTTCGACCTATGTGGCCGTCGAGCGCAGCGTCGCCCGCGACGCCTTGCGCAAGCTCAATGCAGGCAAGGTGAAGGGCAAGAAGGTCAAGGCCCGCATGATGGACGAGTGACATGGCCGGGCGTTGGGGTGACATGCGGCGACGTGCGGAGCGGTGCGGCAAGGTGCGATGAAGTGCAGTTGCGCGCCAGCCAATTCGAAAACGTTGCAAAATTTCTTGCGGCAGCCTGCAGCAAGTTTTAGGCTCGTTACTGCAACATTCGACCCAAACACCAACTCGCGCGATCCTTTCCCCAAGGCGCGCTCCATTAGAGGGAGTCTTGTGATGCCATGCTCACGTCGTAAGTTCATTGCTATCGCCGCCACGCTCGCTTCGTCGTCGATCCTCACCGAGGAGGCGCGCGCCGACGCCCCGGCGCTCTCCGAGAGCGATCCCCAGGCCCAGGCGATGGGCTACCGGACCCATGCCGCGCAGGTGGACAAGGCAAAGTACCCCAAGTTTCAGGCCGGCCAGTCGTGCTCGAACTGCCAGTTGTTTCAGGGTAAGGCGGGTGCAGCGACCGGGCCTTGCCCGATCTTCGGCGGCAAGCTCGTCGACAGCACCGGCTGGTGCAATGCCTATGTGAAGAAGGCGTAACGCCCGCAACGGCGCTCGACGCCCCCTTTCCAGAAGTTCCTCGAAGCAGGCGCGCAGGCTGCGTTCACCGCAGCCTGCGCGCTATTTTGATTCGCACTCCGTTATATATTCGGCAGCCCGGAATCCGCCAGGCGGCGTCGCTCGACCGTGGCAGGACAATGTCTGCACGGCGGCGTGAAGGGTTCACCATGCGTCGACAAAAACGCGTCGTCAACCAGGTGTCAACCAGGCGTCAACAACGCGGTCGCCAAATCGTTACCAGGCGAGCAGATCACACGGGAATGGCCAACGGCGGCACGCGCGCAAAAGCGCCGTCGCCGGGCATCGCGGCCGGATTTTGCCCGGCTTGCGGCCGCAACAAGGCAAAATAGCAGTTTTGAGCCCTCACCGGGCCCGGATTTTCCACGCTGGCCGCCGCCTGCATGGCTCGCATCGAGCCCCGGCCGGCCTGCTCGCCCTTCAGGCGAGCCTCCAGGAGCAGTTTTTCATGACCGATTCGAATCTTTCGTTCGTCGGCCGGCTTTCCGTCGCCGTCGGCTCGTTTTTCGCCATTCTCGGCGACAGCAGCCTCGCCGCCAATGTCCGCCGCCTGCGCGAAGGCGCACCGCTGCCGGAATCCGCCGCAGCGCCCGTTGCTGCACCCGTTGCGGCGCCCGCCGCCGTGCAACCTGCGCCCGCCCCCGTGCAGCCCGCGCCCGCCATCGAGGCAGCGAGCCCTGATTCGGCCCTTCAACTGCTGGGCCTGCTCCAGCGCAACGCGCGCTTCGTCGATTTCGTCGAAGAGAACATCGCGGGCTATTCCGATGCCGATATCGGCGCCGCAGCCCGCCTCGTTCACGAAGGCTGCCGCACGACGCTGCGCGAGCACTTCACGATCGAGCCCGTGCGCAACGAAGCCGAAGGCAGCCGCATCACGCTCGCCGAAGGCTTCGACGCCGGTGCGGTCCGCCTCACCGGCAACGTCGTCGGCAAGGCGCCGTTTAACGGCAGCATCGCGCACCGCGGCTGGCGCGTCGCCGATGTCCGCCTGCCGAAGCTCGTCAAGACCCACGACGTGACCGTGATCGCCCCGGCGGAGGTGGAGCTATGAGCGACCCGCGCTATTCCATCGGTATCGATCTCGGCACGACGCACTGCGCGCTGTCCTACGTCGATCTCGCCGCGAGTGACGGCGACAAGGCCAGCCAGGGCGTGCTGCCGGTCGCGCAGCTCACCGCGCCCGGCACGCTCGAATCGCCGAATCTGCTGCCGTCGTTTCTCTATCTGCCGCATCCGGGCGAACTCACGCCCGGCGACCTGAGCCTGCCGTGGACCGCGAGCCGCGACTATGCCGTGGGCGAACTCGCGCGCAGCCGCGGCGCGGGCACGCCGATCCGCCTCGTGTCGAGCGCCAAGAGCTGGCTGTGCCATCCCGGCGTGGATCGTCGCGCGGCCATCCTGCCGAGCGATGCGCCGCCCGAAGTCGCGCGCGTTTCGCCGCTCGAAAGCTCGGTGCGCTACCTCACGCATTTGCGCGAAGCGTGGGACCACGCGCATCCCGACGCGCCGTTCGGCGACCAGGACGTCACCGTCACGATTCCGGCCTCGTTCGATCCCGCCGCGCGCGAACTGACCGCCGAGGCCGCGCAGGCGGCCGGCTATGCGCGCATGACGCTGCTGGAGGAGCCGCAGGCCGCGCTCTATAGCTGGATCCAGAAGAGCGGCGGCGCGTGGCGCAAAGAAGTGAAGGTGGGCGACATCATTCTGGTCGTCGACGTGGGCGGCGGCACGACCGACCTCTCGCTGATCGCCGTCATCGAGCGCGAAGGCAATCTCGAACTGCATCGCGTCGCCGTGGGCGAACACATTCTGCTGGGCGGCGACAACATGGACCTCGCACTCGCGCATGTCGTCGCGCGCAAGCTCGCGGCGCAGGGCACGCAGGCCGATCCGTGGCAATTGCGTGCGCTGACCTACGCGTGCCGCGCCGCCAAGGAAACGCTGCTGAGCGACCCCGCCGCGAGCGCCGTGCCGCTCGTCGTGCCGAGCCGCGGCTCGAAGCTGATCGGCGGCTCGATCCGCACCGAGCTGACCCGCGACGAACTCACGCAAACCATTCTCGAAGGCTTCTTCCCGCAGGCCGACGCCGCAGCGCGGCCCGTGAGCCGCACGCGTGCCGGCCTCACGCAGCTCGGCCTGCCGTACGCGCAGGACGCGGGCATCACGCGGCACCTCGCTGCCTTCCTCGGCAGGCAGGTCGCCGCGCTCGCCGAATTCGCCGGACTCGGCGGCGTGTCCGCCGCGCCGGGCGCGAGCTTCCTCCATCCGACCGCCGTGCTGTTCAACGGCGGCGTGTTCAAGTCCGACCTGCTGACCGAGCGCATTCTCGGCGTGCTCAACGGCTGGCTCGCCGCCGAGGGCGCGGCACCCGCACGTCTGCTCGGCGGCGCCGACCTCGATCTCGCCGTCGCACGCGGCGCCGCGTACTACGGCTACGTGAAGCGCGGCAAAGGCGTGCGCATTCGCGGCGGCACGGCGCGCGCGTACTACATCGCAATCGAATCGGCCATGCCTGCCGTCCCCGGTCTCGAACCGCCGGTTTCGGCGCTGTGCGTCGCGCCCTTCGGCATGGAAGAAGGCACGGACGCCGCGCTGCCGCCGCAGGAATTCGGCCTCGTGGTCGGCGAGCCTGTGCACTTCCGCTTCTTCGGATCGTCGGTGCGTCGGCAGGATCAGGTCGGCACGATGCTCGACTACTGGTCGCCCGACGAACTGCAGGAACTCGAGGAAATCCAGGCCACGCTGCCGCCCGAAGGCCGCACAGCCGGCGAAGTCGTGCCGGTGAAGCTGCACGCGCGCGTGACCGAAGCGGGCACGCTCGAACTCGAAGCCGTATCGAGCGGCACCAACGAGCGCTGGAAAGTCGAATTCGACGTGCGCGGCGGCGTCAACGCTTGAGTCCGATGAAGTCATACCTCGTCGGCATCGACCTCGGGACGAGCAACACCGTCGTGGCGTACGTCGAGGCGGACAGCAAGGCGGGCGGCGGGCAGATCCGCGTCTTCGACGTCGATCAGCTCGTGGGTCCGGGCGAAGTGCACGCGCGGCCGCTGTTGCCGTCCGCGCGCTATCACCCGGCGACGGGCGAACTGGCGGCAGACGATCTGCGCCTGCCGTGGAGCGACGCCGCTACGGCCGATCCCGCCAATCCCGCCGATAGCGCCGATGCCACTGAAGCGCCGCTGGCCGTGATCGGCCAGTTCGCGCGCACGCTCGGCGCGCAGGTGCCGGGGCGGCTCGTGAGCAGCGCGAAGAGCTGGCTCTCGCACGCGTCGGTCGACCGTCTCGCGCCGATCCTGCCGTGGGGCGCGCCCGATGACGCGCAGAAGGTCTCGCCCGTCGCCGCCAGCGCCAGCTACCTGGCGCACGTGCGCGCCGCGTGGAACCGGCGTTTCCCGCATGCGCCGCTCGAACAGCAGGATGTGGTCCTCACCGTGCCCGCCTCGTTCGACGACGGCGCGCGCGCGCTGACGCTCGAAGCCGCGCGGCTCGCCGGGCTGCCCGCGCTGCGCCTGCTCGAAGAACCGCAGGCCGCGTTCTACGACTGGCTGTTCCACCATCGCGCGACGCTCGACGCCGAACTCGCCAGCACGCGCCTCGTGCTGGTCTGCGACGTGGGCGGCGGCACGACCGACCTCACGCTCATCAAGGTGCAGGTGGAGGACGGCAAGCCGCAGTTGACGCGCATCGGCGTGGGCAACCATCTGATGCTCGGCGGCGACAACATGGATCTCGCGCTCGCGCATCTCGTGGAGGCGCGTCTTGCCGCGGCGCAATCGGGCGAGACGCGGCTGTCGGCGGCAAGTCTGTCGCAACTGGTCGAACGATGCCGCGCCGCGAAGGAACAATTGCTCGACGCAGCGGCGCCCGCCAGCGTCCCGATCACGCTGCTCGGCGCGGGCGCGCGGCTCGTGGGCGGCGCGCGCACGACGCACCTGCGCCGCGAAGAAGTCGAGCAGGTGGTCGTCGACGGCTTCTTTCCGCAGACCAGCGCGCGCGAATTGCCGCGCCGCTCGCGTGCGGCGCTGGTCGAATTCGGCTTGCCCTATGCCGCCGATCCGGCGATCACGCGGCACATCGCGGCGTTTCTGGACCGCTTCGCGGCGCCGTCGCGCGAAGCGTTGGGACAAGCCGAGGGCAACACATCCGGCGACGCGTCGGGCGACGCACAGGCACAGTCCGTGCCGGTGCCCGATACGCTGCTCCTGAACGGCGGCGTCTTTCGCGCACAGGCGCTTTCCGCGCGCCTCGCCGACACGCTCGGCAACTGGCGCGGGCACGCTCTGCACATCCTGCAAAACGACCAGCCGGACGTTGCCGTGGCGCGCGGCGCGGTCGCCTATGCGCTGGCCCGCTCGGGCGAGGCGCCGCGCATCGGCGGCGGCTCGCCGCGCAGCTACTTCCTCGTGCTCGACGACGCAAACGCGACACCGCGCGGCGTCTGCCTCCTGCCGCGGGGCACACAGGAAGCGCACGAGATCCATCTCGACGACCGCGTGTTCGCCCTGCGGCTCGGGCACCCCGTGCAGTTCCATCTGGTCTCCACCGTCGCCGATACGGCATGGCAGCCCGGCGAGCTTGCCGATCTGTCGAGCGGCGACTTCGTGCGCCTGCCGCCGCTCGCGACCGTCGTGCAGCGCGCGGGCGCAGACGCGCCGGGCGAGCGCGAAGTCAGGCTCACGACATCGCTTACGGAACTCGGCACGCTGGAAGTGCATTGCATCGCCACCGACGATCCTTCGCAACGGTGGCTGCTGGAATTCCAGCTTCGGCGTAGCGAGAACGGCGGTGAGACTGGCGACAAAGCGGAAACAGCGCAGCGTCATCCGCTGCTCGACGAAGCTATCGGACTCATCGATCGGGTATTCGGGCCGCGCTCGGCGAGCGTCGATCCGAAGGAAGTGAAACGTCTGCGCGCGCAACTCGAACAGCGCCTCGGACCACGCGAGGACTGGGATAGCGCGCTGCTGCGCGAACTGTTCGGTGCGCTGTGGGAACGCGCGGGCCGGCGCAGGCGTTCCGCCGATCATGAACGGCTCTGGCTGAATCTCGCGGGCTACTGCGTGCGGCCCGGCTTCGGCTATCCGCTCGACGCGTGGCGCGTCGAGCAGCTATGGACGCTCTTCGACGACGGCATTCAGCACGTCAACGATAGCCAGGTGTGGTCGGAGTGGTGGACGCTGTGGCGGCGCGCGGCGGGCGGGCTCGCCGAATCGGCGCAGCAGCAGGCGCTCGAAGCGATGGACTGGCTCGAAGCCGCGGCGCGCGCCAAGCGCCACAAACTGCCGTTCGATCCGGCGAAGCTGAGCCAGGCCGACATGGTCCGGTTGTACGCCTCGCTCGAACACATTGCGGTCGAGCGCAAGATCGAGATTGGCGAGGGACTGCTCGCGCGGCTTCAGCAGCCCTCGGCAAACCCGCAAAGCTGGTGGGCCGTCGGCCGGATCGGTGCGCGCCAGCCGTTCTACGGCAGCGCGCACGGTGTCGTGCCGCCCGAGGTGGCGGCGCGCTGGCTCGACGTCATCCTCGCGGTGAACTGGCGCAAGGTCGAGCCCGCGATGTTCGCCGCCGTGCAGATCGCCAGCATGACCGGCGACCGCTCGCGGGATCTGCCGCAAGCGGTGCGCGACGCCGTCATCCGGCGGCTCGAATCGGCGAACGCACCGCCTGCGTGGATCGCGATGGTCCGCGAAGTGGTGTCGCTCGACGACGCCGATACGGGGCGTATGTTCGGCGAGTCGCTACCGGCGGGGCTGAAGCTGATCGGCGGGTAGCGGCGGGCGGCCGGTGCGGCGCGCGCGGCACGGGCCGCCCGCCGCACGTCATGTGGAACGTCACGCTCCCCGGAGCGTGGCGAGCGACACGCGCTGCCGCCCGTGCTCATCGAAGTTTTCCGGCGCCAGCCACGCCGCGAACGCACGCTTGAGCGGCGCCCATTCCGTATCGATGATCGAGAACCACGCCGTGTCGCGCGTGCGCCCCTTGACGATCACGGCCTGGCGGAAAACCCCCTCGAAGCGAAAGCCCAGACGCTCCGCCGCCTTGCGCGAAGGTGCGTTGAGGCTGTCGCATTTCCACTCGTAGCGTCGATAACCGAGCGTATCGAACGCGTAGGCCATGAGCAGGTACTGCGCCTCGGTGGAAAGCGGCGTCTGCTGAAGCTGCGGCGAGAACGTCACACTGCCGACTTCGATCACGCCATTGGCCGGGTCCTGCCGCATCAGCGCCAGCGTGCCGACCGCTCGGCCCGTCTTGAGGTCGATCACCGCATAGTGCTTGGGATCCGTGCTGCGCGCCGCCCTTTCGGCGTAGCGGCGGTAATCCTCGACGGTGTCGAACGGGCCGGCAGAAAGATAGGTCCAGGCCCGCTGATCCGGCGCGGCGCGAAAGGCGCGATCCAGCTCGTCCGCGTGGCGCGCCGCGTCGAGCGGTTCGAGGCGGCACCAGGTTCCGGTCAGGGTGACATCGACGGGCCGCGCGCGCGGTGTCCAGCCAGCAACCGGCTCGCCAATGGGTTGCCCGAATTCGTTGAGGCGCTGTGTCAAAGTCTGCTCCCGCGAGGGTGGTGAGTGGGGCGATCGGCTTACGTCTTGCAAGCCGGCCACGCGTGAATCAAGCGTAAATCGCGCGTCAAGCGAATGACGCTTAAGGCGCGATTTTTTGCAGTAATCGTTAGCATCGCTAAGATGCCGCATCGCGTTCGATGAATGGCCGATTGTACGTGCCCAGATTCAATCGTCCAACAAAAGCGGCGTCACGCGACATTCACACCGCGCGAATATTGGACGCCTATACTGCGCGCCATCCAGACGAGCGCGATCATCATGAGACGAGTTTCAGTGCGACACTCCCCTGTGCATGGCCGGGGCGTCTTTGCCCTGTGCGCGCTGCGCGCGGGCGAACGGATCTTCGAATACCGGGGCAAGGTAACCACCTGGCGCGAGGCGGCGCGCCACTGGCAGTCGCGCGCCGACTGCGCGCATACGTTTCTGTTCGGACTTTCCAACGGCCGCGTGATCGATGGCGGACGCGGCGGCAACGGCGCGCGCTGGCTCAATCACGCGTGCGCGGCGAATTGCGAAACCATCGAAATTGGCGATCGCGTATTCATCGACGCGATCTGCGATATCCGTGCGGGCGAGGAACTCTTCATCGATTACGCGCTGGAACTCGAAAGCGACGCGAGCGACGAAACGCGCCTGATGTACGCGTGCCGATGCGGCACGCCGGGCTGCCGCGGCACGATGCTGGGCGGCGGCAGCGCGGCACGCACGCCGCTCGTGGCGCGCTGAGACAATTTCTCGTCCGCACGTACCGAGGCAGTTTATTCGTCCAAAAATTTGTTCAAATACATTAAATATAACCACCAGAAGATCAATATGATTGCACAATCCACTAGCCCAAGCTAAGTGCGCTGCCTGCGAAACGGGCGGCGCAGGCCAATCATCTCCGAATCACGAACCGTCATGCCGCGTCCCATTACCGCCCGTATTCACCCCGAAGCCGTCCGCCACAACGTTGGACTCATCAAGCAGATGACGCCGACGTCCCGCGTCTGGACCGTCGTCAAGGCCAACGCCTACGGTCACGGCATCGAGCGCATTTACCCCGCGCTCGCGCAGGCGGACGGCATCGCCCTGCTCGATCTCGACGAAGCGGTGCGCGTGCGCGAACTCGGCTGGACGAAGCCGATCTTGCTGCTCGAAGGCATCTTCGAGCCTGTCGACGTCGAACTCGCCGACAATCATCGCCTCACCGTCGCCGTCCACTGCAACGAGCAGTTGCAACTGCTCGCAGCGGCCAGGCCGCGCCGGCCCATCGACATCATGCTGAAGATGAACTCCGGCATGAACCGGCTCGGCTTTCGTCCGCAGGTGTTTCGCGACGCGTGGGAGCGCGCATCGGCGCTGCCGTCGGTCGGCTCGGTAGGGCTCATGAACCACTTCGCCACGGCCGATGACGGCGCCATCGACTGGCAGCTCGATGAATTCGACGCCGCCACGCAGGGCATGCCCGGCGAGCAGTCGCTCTCGAATTCGGCTGGCGTGCTCTGGCACCCCCGCGCCCACCGCGACTGGGTGCGGCCCGGCACGATCCTCTACGGCGCTTCGCCCACGGGCGTCGCGCGCGATGTTGCGGACTTCGGCCTGCGCGCGGCGATGACGCTCACGAGCCGCATCATCGGCGTGCAGACGCTCGCGCCGCAAGAAACCGTCGGCTACGGACGCACGTTCCGGGCCGACCAGCCGATGCGAATCGGCGTGGTCGCATGCGGCTACGCGGACGGCTATCCGCGCCACGCGCCGAGCGGCACGCCGATTGCCGTCGATGGCGTGCGCACGCGCATCGTCGGGCGCGTTTCCATGGACATGCTGACCGTCGATCTCACGCCGTGCCCGCAAGCGGCCATTGGCTCGACCGTCGAACTCTGGGGCGATCAGGTGAAGGTGGACGAAGTGGCCGAGGCGTCGGGCACGATCGGCTATGAACTCATGTGCGCGCTTGCACGCCGCGTGCCGGTCGAGGTGACCGGGGCGGCCGGGGCTACCACCGCAGCCGCTCAGACGCCGCAGACGGCGTGCACGACGAACTGAGTGCGACTGAGCGCGCATGGGGCGTGGCGCTCCGGCGGCGAAGGTCGGCGAGATGGTCGGCTCGCTGGCTCAAGCCAGGCACGGCGCGCCTATAATCGAAGTCCGTTCGGCGCGAGCGCGCGCGGCGCATCGAGCCGACATTGAACCGACATCGAAATAGAAGAGGACCACGGTATGTATATCGCCATGAATCGCTTCAAGGTTGCGCCGGATGAGCAAGCCGCCTTCGAGGACGTGTGGCTCAACCGGGACACGCATCTCAAGGACGTACCCGGCTTCGTCGAATTTCATCTGCTCAAAGGCCCGCAGCGCGACGACCACGTGCTTTATGCGAGCCATACCGTGTGGGCGAGCCGCACGGCGTTCGAGGACTGGACCCGCTCGGATGCCTTTCGCGCGGCGCATCGTAACGCCGGTAGCACGAGCCGCACGCTGTATCTCGGTCATCCGGAGTTCGAAGGTTTCGAAGTCGTCCAGACCGTGAAGTGACGCGTCGCGCCTGGGCCGCCTTGGCCTCTGCGACGGCCCATCGCCGCAATCCCTGACGCCAACCCGGTCGCTCGTCGCAGGCCGCACCGGCTCCGGCCGGTGTGCGCCTCGCCGTCTCCCAGACGCGCAAGCCGGCCACTCTGGCCGGCTCAATCATCATACGAAAACATCGAAACCGCGGCTTCTGTGCCCGTGGCGCCCGCACGCGCGAGCCGCATGCGCCGGAGGTTCCGCCTCACCGGCCGTATTGCTGCGGATCGCGTCAAATTCAATGGTCGGTAGCCCTGTTCAGCCCGGATTGTTTACGCCCGGAGAACAGTGAATTCGTGTTTTAGGTATTTACCCTAATCCTACAGACTCCTACACTTGCCTCAGTGCTGCATATAACCCTTTCGGCAGCCGAAAAAGACAAATCTTGGAGGTAGTAGTCATGAAATCGCTCGTTCAAGCTGTTGTTATCGCCGCTACGCTTGCCGCTCCGGTTGCTGTTTTCGCCCAGTCGAACCAGCCGATGACCCGCGCGCAAGTGCGTGCAGAACTGATTCAGATCGAAAAGGCAGGCTACAACCCGTCGCGTGCGAACCCGTATGACTATCCGGCAAACATTCAGGCTGCCGAAGCCCGCGTCGCTGCTGAAAACGCTGCAGTCGGCGGCGTGGCAAACGGTTCGTCGGAGCAAGGCCAGGCAGCCCAGTAAGCTATTGAGCTGATGAATCGCCGTTGCGCTTCGAAGCGCTCTGACGTGGGTATCCCGGTGGTTTCGACCCGGCGCCCGCGCCCCGAAATGGCCCGCAGACAGTGCGGGCCATTTTCGTTTTGTTCACCTTCACATCGCCCTTGAAATCGCGCGCAATGCCACGCCGCGATGCCGTCGTACGACCACACGCGCCACTTGTCGAACACCAGCACGTTCCGGTCGTAGAGCGCGACGAACGCATCGACGTCCTTGGCGAGTACCGCGGCTTTGTCGTTATCGAGCACCTGCCGGATCGGCTGGTCCGGTGCGCTCACGCTGCATCCTCCTGATTCGGATGGCGTCGATACGGGCCGCAGCCCGCTTCAATGCGAATGCCGCGGCACGTCGGCGCCGCGGCAGCCGACAAGGAAATCGAAGTCGCAGCCTTCATCGGCTTGCAGCACGTGGTCGATGTAGAGACTGCGATAGCCGCCACGCTCGACGGGCACATCCTCCTGCGTCTTCGCCCACTGGGCGAGACGCGCGCGAATCTCGTCGTCGCCGATCTCGACATGCAGCGTTCCCACGTCGCAGTCCAGCTCGATCCAGTCGCCGTCGCGCACGACCGCAAGCGGTCCGCCCGCGCGCGCTTCCGGCGCGACGTGCAGCACCACGGTCCCATACGCCGTACCGCTCATGCGCGCATCCGAAATGCGCACCATGTCGGTCACGCCCGCTTCGAGCAGTTTCGGCGGCAAGCCCATGTTGCCGACCTCGGCCATGCCCGGATAACCCTTCGGTCCGCAGTTCTTCAGCACGAGCACCGAGTCGGGCGTGACGTCGAGACCGGGATCGGCAATGCGCCGCTTGTAGTCGTCGAAATCCTCGAACACCACGGCAGGTCCGCGATGCTTGAGCAGCGAGGCCGTCGCCGCCGATGGCTTCAGCACCGCGCCGTTCGGCGCGAGGTTGCCGCGCAGCACGCGCAGCCCGCCGTCGTGCACGAGCGGCTTGTCGAGCGGCCGGACCACTTCCGCGTCGTAAATGGGCGCTTCCCGCACGTTCTCCCAGAGCGATTTGCCGTTTGCGGTGAGCGCATCCGGATGCGGCAGCAGCCCGGCCTCGCCAAGCCGGCGCAACACGGCGGGCAGGCCGCCCGCGTAGTAAAACTCTTCCATCAGAAACCGGCCCGAGGGCTGCAGATCGACGATGGTCGGCGTGCCGCGCCCAATGCGGGTCCAGTCGTCGAGTTCGAGCGGCACGCCAATACGCCCCGCAATCGCCTTCAGGTGAATGGCCGCGTTGGTCGAGCCGCCGATGGCCGCGTTCGTGCGGATCGCGTTCTCGAACGCCTCGCGTGTGAGCAGCTTCGAGAGGCGCAGATCCTCCAGCGCCATCTCGACAATGCGCGTGCCGGAAAGTTGCGCGAGCACATAACGGCGCGCATCGACGGCGGGAATCGCCGCGTTGTGCGGCAGCGTCACGCCGAGCGCCTCGGCCATGCAGGCCATGGTCGACGCGGTGCCCATCGTGTTGCAGGTGCCCGCCGAACGCGACATGCCCGCTTCCGCCGACATGAATTCGTGAATCGAGATGCGCCCGGCTTTCACCTGCTCGCTCAGCTGCCAGACCACGGTGCCCGAGCCGATATCGCGCCCTTCGTGCTTGCCGTTGAGCATCGGCCCGCCGCTCACGACGATTGCGGGCACGTCGCAGCTCGCGGCGCCCATCAGCAGTGCGGGCGTGGTCTTGTCGCAGCCCGCGAGCAGCACGACGGCGTCGATCGGATTACCCCGGATCGCTTCTTCGACGTCCATCGAGGCGAGATTGCGCGTGAACATCGCGGTCGGCCGCAGATTCGATTCTCCGTTGGAGAACACGGGAAATTCGACGGGAAATCCTCCGGCTTCGTAGACGCCGCGCTTCACGCGGTCGGCGAGCTGGCGAAAGTGCGCGTTGCAAGGCGTGAGTTCGGACCAGGTATTGCAGATGCCGATGATCGGCCGGCCGTCGAACTCGTGATCGGGGATTCCCTGGTTCTTCATCCAGCTTCGATACATGAAGCCGTTCTTGTCGACCGTACCGAACCACGCGGCCGAGCGAAGCTTCTTCGTATGCGCGTTCATAGCAGTACCTTTTTGGTGACGATGTACTATAAATAGCATGACTATATATACGGAAATGACCGGGTAAACGCGGATCGAAACCGCAATATTCCGTGTATATGGTTTGACTATTTACCTCGGTAGTGATGCCGGCAGTCTCAAAGGCGCGCCATGCTCGTGACAGTGTCCACCGTGTTGGACGATGGGTGTAGCGCCCTGAATTAAACGAATACAACGCAAGCTACATTGGAGACACGCATGAAACTGGCAACTCGCATGGTCGCGGGCGGACTCATGGCGGCCGCGTTCGCATTCGCGGCGGGCCCCGGCCACGCCGAAGACAAGCAGATCACACTGGGCTTCGCCCAGGTCGGCGCCGAAAGCGCGTGGCGGACTGCCAATACGGTGTCCGTCAAGCAGGCGGCAAAAGACGCCGGTATCAACCTCAAATTCTCGGACGCCCAGCAAAAGCAGGAAAACCAGATCAAGGCGATCCGATCATATATCGCGCAGAAAGTGGACGTGATCGCGTTCTCGCCCGTGGTCGAATCGGGCTGGGAGCCGGTGTTGCAGGAAGCAAAGCGCGCGCATATTCCGGTGATCCTCACCGACCGCAACATCGACGTGAAGGAAACTTCGCTTTACGTGACGATGATCGGCTCCGACTTCATGGAGGAAGGCCATCGCGGCGGCCACTGGCTTGAAGAGCACTACAAGAACGACGCCGGTCCGGTCAACATCGTCGAGCTTCAGGGCACGGTGGGCTCCGCACCTGCCAACGATCGCCATGCGGGTCTCATGGAAGTGATCAGGAACGATCCGAAGTTCAAGATCATCGCATCGCAGAGCGGCGACTTCACGCTCGCGGGCGGCAAGCAGGTGATGGAGGCGTTCGCCAAGACCTACGGCAACAAGATCAACGTCGTCTACGCGCATAACGACGACATGGCGCTCGGCGCGATCCAGGCGATGGAGGAAGCCGGTTTGAAGCCGGGCAAGGACATCAGCGTGGTGTCGTTCGACGCGACCAAGGGCGGCTTCGAAGCGATGATGGCGGGCAAGATGAACGTCGACGTCGAATGCAGCCCGCTGCTCGGGCCGCAATTGATGTCCGCCGTGAAGGACGTCGTGGCGGGCAAGCAGTTGCCCAAACGCATCGTGACGAACGAGACGGTGTTCCCGATGAACGTGGCGGCGCAGGTGCTGCCGTCGCGCAAGTACTGAAATCCGCGCAAGAGCGGGTGACACGCCTCGCGCGTGCCACCCGCTCTTGCGTACCGGTCACTTTATGAGCGCCTCTCCGATTCTTGAAACCCACGGGCTGTCGCGCACGTTTCCAGGCGTGCACGCGCTCGTGAACGTCGATTTCCGGCTCTTTCCCGGCGAGATCCACACCTTGATGGGTCAGAACGGCGCCGGTAAATCGACCCTCATCAACGTCCTGACCGGCGTGCACCAGCCCGAAGCAGGAGAAATCCGGCTTGCTGGCGCGCCGGTGCACTTCTCGACGCCGCTCGAAGCAGAAGCGGCCGGGATTCAGACGCTCTATCAGGAGGTCAATCTCTGCCCGAATCTCTCGGTCGCGGAAAACATCTTCGCGGGGCGCCAGCCGCGGCGGCGCGGCCTGATCGACTGGAAGTCGATCCACCGCCGCGCGGAGGAAGCGCTCGCCGAACTGAATCTCGCGCTCGACGTCACGCAATCGCTCGACACGTATCCCATCGCAATGCAGCAAATGGTGGCGATTGCACGCGCCATGTCGGTGGATGCGCGCATCCTGATCCTCGACGAACCGACTTCGAGCCTCGACGACAGCGAAGTCACGCGGCTCTTCGACGTCCTGCGAAAACTGAGGGACGCGGGCATCGCGATTCTGTTCGTCACGCACTTTCTCGAACAGACCTACGCGATCTCCGATCGCATCACGGTCATGTGCAACGGCGAGCGCGAAGGCGAATATCCGGCCGCCGATCTGCCCGTGCAAACGCTGGTCGCGAAAATGGTCGGCCAGCAGCTTGCGCGCGAACGGCTCGAACCGGTCGAAACGCAAGCGCCCCCGGCGACGGGTGCACCGGGCGCACCGGCCGCGCCTTATCTGCGCGCGCGCGGCGTGGCGCGCCGCGGCGTGCTCAATCCGCTCGACCTCGACGTGCAGCCTGGCCAGATACTCGGTCTCGCGGGACTGCTCGGCTCCGGGCGCACGGAAACCGCGCGCCTGTTGTTCGGCGCGGAGCGCGCAGACACGGGCGACGTGTCGATTGACGGCGCAACGGTAAAGCTGTCCTCGCCGCGCGATGCGGTGCGCCACGGCATGGCGTACGGCCCCGAGGACCGCAAGAAGGAAGGCGTCATCGCGGACCTGTCGATCCGCGAGAACATCGTGCTCGCGCTGCAGGCGCGACGCGGCTGGTGGCGCATGATCAGCCGCGCGCGGCAACGCGAACTCGCCAACGCATACATCGCGCAACTCGGCATCAAGGCGCGCGACGCCGAGCAGCCCATCGGCCTGCTTTCGGGCGGCAATCAGCAGAAGGTGCTGCTCGCCCGCTGGCTCGCGACGGAGCCTAAGCTGCTGATACTCGACGAGCCCACGCGCGGCATCGACGTCGCCGCGAAGTTCGAAATCATGGATCGCGTGCGCGCGCTGTGCGCGAGGGGGCTCGGCATTCTGTTCATCTCGTCGGAGATCGGTGAAGTGGTTCGCGTGAGCGACCGCATCGCCGTGCTGCGCGACCGCCGCAAGGTGGCCGAGCTGAACGGTCACGGCCGCTCCGAAGACGAGGTCTACGACCTGATCGCCGGAGGCCGCCGATGATGCGTCTGTCCGCGCTGTTCCGGCATCCGCTCATGTGGCCGGTGGCGACGCTCGTGTGCCTGTTCGCCATCGACGTCGATCACCGCGCGAATTTCCTGTCGATCACGCTGCTCTCCGGGCACCTGTTCGGCGCGCCCATCGACATTCTGATGAACGCCGCGCCGCTCGTCGTCGTGTCGCTCGGGATGACGCTCGTGATCGCCACGCGCGGCATCGACATTTCGGTGGGCGCCGTGGTGGCCATCGCAGGCGCGGCCGCTGCGACCGTGCTCGCCGACGATCCGTCGCACGTGCCCGCCGCCTTCGGCGCAGCGCTCGCCGTGGGCCTGCTCGCGGGCATGTGGAATGGTCTGCTCGTGGCGTTCGTCGGCATGCAGCCGATCATCGCCACCTTGATCCTGATGGTGGCCGGGCGCGGCGTCGCGCAACTGCTCACGGACGGGCAGATCATTCCCATCGGCGCGCCCGGTTATCTGTTCGCGGGCGGCGGTTACTTCGCGCTCGTGCCGTGCGACGTGTGGATCACGCTCGCCGTCACGATTGTCACCGCGCTCATCGTCAACCAGACCGCGCTCGGACTCTTCATCCGTTCGATCGGCGTGAATCCGGTGGCGGCCCGGCTCGCCGGTCTGTCGTCGCAGGCCGTGGTGTTCGGCACCTACGCGTTCTGCGGCCTGACTGCCGCTATCGCAGGCGTCCTCATCAGCTCGAATGTGCGCAGCGCCGACGGCAACAACGCGGGCCTGCTGCTCGAACTGGACGCGATCCTCGCCGTTACGCTCGGCGGCACCTCGCTCGCGGGCGGGCGCTTCAGCCTCGCGGGCACGGTGCTCGGCGCACTCATCATCCAGACGCTCACGTATACGACCTATTCGATCGGCGTGCCGCCCGAGGCCACGCTCGTCGTCAAGGCCGTCGTCGTGCTGCTCGTGACGCTGATCCAGTCGCAGGCGGCCCGTGCGTTTGCCGCGCGGCAACTGCGGCGGGCCGCCAATGTACGCCGCACGCGAGCGCGTGCGCGTGCCTGAGAAAGAGAGGAACCGACCGCATGAGCCGCTTCTCCCCGCCCTTCGCACCGCTCGCCGCCTGCCGCCGCAGCGCCGCGCGCTTCGCCGATCCGCGCGTGCTGCCCATCGCCGTCACGGTGCTGCTGTTCGTCGCCCTGTTCGGCTTCGGCTCGGTGATGTACACCGGATTCTTCTCGCTGCAGGTGCTGTTCGGATTGCTGGTCGATAACGCGTTCTTGCTGATCGTCGCCATCGGCATGACGTTTGTCATCATCTCGGGCGGCATCGATCTTTCGGTGGGCGCGGTCGTTGCGCTCGCCACGATCCTCTGCGCCGTGATGTCCGAGCGGCTGCACTGGCCCGTGGCCGTCATCGTGCCGATCGTGCTCGCCTGCGGCGCGCTCTACGGCGCCGGCATGGGCGCACTGATCCACTATTTCCGGCTGCAGCCGTTCATCATCACGCTCGCGGGCATGTTCCTCGCGCGCGGCACCTGTTTTCTGATCACCACGCAGTCCATCCAGATCAACCGCGCGGATTTTCATGCGCTCTCGGAGTTCAGCATCCCCATCGGCAGCGGCTCGCTGAACACCGGCGCGCTGATCGCGCTCGCCATGCTCGCGGCGGGCATCGTCATCGCCCACTTCACGCGTTTCGGCCGCAACGTCTACGCAATCGGCGGCAACGAGCGCTCCGCGCTGCTCATGGGTCTGCCCGTCGCGCGCACGAAGATCGGCGTCTACGCGCTTTCGGGCTTCTGCTCCGCGCTTGGCGGCATCGTATTCACGCTCTACGTGCTTTCGGGCTACGGACTGCAGGCGCAGGGCATGGAACTCGACGCCATCGCCGCCACCGTGATCGGCGGCACGCTGCTCACGGGCGGCGTGGGCTATGTGATCGGCTCCGTGTTCGGCGTGGGGATTCTCGGGACGATCCAGACGCTCATCACGTTCGACGGCACGCTTAGTTCGTGGTGGACGCGCATCGTGATCGGCGCGCTGCTCTGCGCGTTTTGTCTGCTTCAACGCGCGACCGAGCGGCACGCGGCGCGGCGCAAGTCGGCGGGGACCGGCATGGGCGCGCCCATGAACCGCGGCACGCGAACGCGCAACGCCGCGCCGCTCGACCAGGCGAAGCTCGCTTCGGCGCCACCACGCGCATGAGCTACGTCGCCGCACCATTGGCCATACGGATCGGCGCGGCTGGTCCGCTCGCGCATCGGCGGCCCACGGCATGCGTGCCGTGCGACGCACATGGCACGTATGGTGCGTATGGCGCCCGCAAAGCGGTCCTGCCGCGCCAGACAATAGTCCGACTTATTACGGGTATACCTGCATTAGGCCCCGTGAAAACGCTGCATTACCATCTTCGACGTACCGTCCGGCACGGTCTCCACATACTTCAATCCGCGGCGTCTCCAGGGACGCCAGCGCGCCGCCCGGTGCCGTCGTGAATGTGCATGCACTGGATCCACGAAAACAACCGGAGGAAGACATGGCGCAAGAACGGGAAGGCGGGCAAAACCAGCAGGACAACGTCAGTGCGGGCCGACGCGGCCTGTTGCAGGGCGCGGGACTCGGCGCGGCGCTTTCGCTGCTCGGCACGCCAGGCACGGGCGGATTGATTTCGACGGCACAGGCTGCCGAGGCGCCATTCCCCGCGCACAAGAAGTGGAAGATCGTATTCGTGAACCACGTCACGACGAATCCGTTCTTCGTGCCTACGCAATACGGCATTCAGGACGCGTGCGGGCTGCTCGGCATGGATTATCAGTGGACCGGTTCGGCCACCTCGGACGCGGGCGAAATGGTGCGCGCGGTGAACGCCGCGATTGCCGCCAAGGCCGACGCGATTGCGGTCCCCATCGTCGACCCCACCGCGTTCGACAAGCCGATCCAGGCGGCGCTCGACGCGGGCATTCCCGTGTTCGCCTACAACGCCGATGCACCGCGCGGCAAGAGCAACCCGCGTCTCTCGTATATCGGCCAGGACCTGTATCTCTCCGGCTATCAGATGGGCGAGCGCATCGTGAGCCTCATCGACAGCGGCCTTGTCGGCCTCTTCATCGCGACGCCGGGTCAGTTGAACATCCAGCCGCGTCTTGACGGCGCATCCGACGCGATCAAGAAGTCGGGCAAAAAGATCGACATCCAGACCGTGGCGACGGGCGCGACCGTCAACGAGGAACTCTCGAAGATCAAGGCGTTTTATCTCGGCCACCAGGATCTGAAGGGCATGTTCGCGGTCGACGCGGGCAGCACGCAGGGCGTCGCGGAGGTGATGAAGGAACAGAACCTGCCCGCGAAGGGCGTGCACGGCGGCGGCTTCGACCTGCTGCCGACCACCGTCCAGCTCATCCACGAAGGCTTCCTCGACTTCACCATCGACCAGCAGCCGTACGTACAGGGCTTCTATACGGTGATGCAGGCGTTCGTGACGCTTGCATCGGGTGGTCTCGTGGGACCGGCGAACGTCAACACGGGCCTGAAATTCGTGACGAAGGACACGGTCGAGCCGTACCTCAACACGTCGACGCGCTATGAAGGCAAGAGCACCAAGGCGCAGATCCTTCAAATGAGAGGCCCGATCAAATCGTGATGGGTGCTGTGGACGAACCCCGCAAAGTCGAAGTCCCGGCGCGGCCCGCGCGGCCGCGCGGGCTCCTGCTCGCACACTGGTCAGCGGAGCTGCGCATTCTGCTGGTCGCGGTGCTGCTCGCCGCGTACTTCGAGTTCGCCAATCATGATTTCCTTCTGACGAATGCGAGTCTCGTCAATCTCTCGCAATTCGTCGCGCCGGTCGCGATCATCGCATTCGGCGAAATCATGCTGATGATCGGCGGCGATATCGATCTTTCGGCGGGCATGGTGTTCGCCTTCGCGCCGTTTATGATGGTGTTCGCGAACGATGCGGGCGCACCCATGTGGCTCGCGCTGATCGCGGGGCTCGCCGCGGCGGCGCTCGTCGGCTTCGTGAACGGCGCGGTCACCGTGTGGTTGCGTCTGCCCTCGTTCGTGACGACGCTCGGCACGCTCTTTCTGGTCAACGGGATCACGCTCACGGTCTCGCGCGGCACGCCGGTCGAGGCGCCCGGGTCGACGGCCTTCGCGAACGTCATGGGCGCATGGGGCTACAGCGAAATACTCTGGACCTTCGGGCTCGCGATCGCCATGCATGTCCTGCTGCGCCACACGCGCTGGGGGCTGCATACACAGGCGGCGGGCGCGAATCCGCTCGGCGCGAGCGAAGCCGGCATTCACGTGAGCCGGCTGCGGCTCGGCAACTTCATCATCGCCGCGATGCTCGCGGGCCTCACCGGCATTCTCGAAGGCTTTCGCATCACCTCCATCGATCCGCAGGCCGGCGGTAATCAGATCACCTTTCTCGCCATCGCCGCCGCCGTGATCGGCGGCACGCCGCTCACGGGCGGCTCGGGCACGATCATCGGCGGTCTGATCGGCGCGGCGGTGCTCGGCATTCTCAACGACGGCTTCACGCTCATCGGCATCAACGCGTTCACGTTCAACATCATCCTCGGCGCCGCCATTCTCGCCGCAATGGTCTTCAACATTCACGTCGGACGGATCCGGCGCAAAGGGAGCAGCTAATGGTCGAGCCGGTCGAGCGGCAACCCGACGCAGCGTCTGCCAATGCGTCTGCCAATGCGTCTGCCAATGCGTCGGCTAATGCGTCGGCTAATGCGTCGGCTAATGCGTCGGCTAATGAGTCGGCTAATGCGTCGGCTAATGCGTCGGCAAATGCATCGGCAAACGCGGCGGGAAGCGCTGCGCTTGCGATGCGCGGCGACCAGCTCGTCAAACGCTTCGGCGCGGTAACGGCGCTCGACGGCGTGTCGTTTACGCTCGGCCAAGGCGAGATTCTCGGCATCCTCGGCGATAACGGCGCGGGCAAGTCCACGCTCGTGAAAATCCTCACCGGGTTTCATCAGCAGACGGGCGGCACGCTCTACGTGAATGGCCAGGAAATGCTGCTGCGCTCCGTCGATCACGCGCGCGCGCTCGGCATCGAATGCGTGTATCAGGATCTCGCGCTTGCGAATTCGCTCAGCATTTATCACAACATGTTCCTGAACCGCGAAATCGTGCGGCGCGGCCCGTTCCGTCTGCTCGATCATGCCCGCATGCGCGAACTCGCAGCGCAGTGTCTCGACGATATCGGCGTGCATGTGCCTTCGGTCGATCTGCCCGTGGAGCGGCTTTCGGGCGGCCAGCGCCAGGCCATCGCGGTGGCGCGCGCGGTCCATTCCGACGCGAAGATCCTGCTGCTCGACGAACCGCTCGCCGCGATGGGCGCGCGCGAGGCTGCACTCATCATTGATCTCGTGTTGCGCCTCAAGGAAAAAGGGGGACTCTCAATTATTATGATCATGCACAACTATGCGCAGACACTCGATATTGCCGACCGCATCATGCTCATGCAGCGCGGCCGCGTGACGTTCGAGCAGCGCAGCGCACAAACGTCGGTGCCGGAGTTGATGGACATCGTGCGGCGGGAGTACCGCGCGATGCGCTCCAACGGCGCGCACTGACCACAAACGAGGGGGTAACCGGCGAGGCCGCACCAGCCGGGAAAAAATGAATTATCGCAATCTGCAGAATCGCAAGAGCATGCACGGGCGCATCGTGCAGGAACTGGGCATGCAAATCGTCGGAGGCCGGCTCGCGCCGGGCCAGCGCTTGCCGCCCGAGCCCACGCTTTGCGAAGCGTACGGCGTGAGCCGCCCGGTGCTGCGCGAGGCGACGCGCGTGCTCGTGGCCAAGGGCCTTGTCGTGTCCAAGCCGCGCGTGGGCAGCGTGGTGCGCCCGCGCGAAGAGTGGCACATGCTCGATCCGGACGTGCTCTACTGGACCGTCAACAGCATTCCCGAAGGCGCGTTTTTCCAGTCGCTCATGACCGTGCGCCAGATCATCGAGCCCGCCGCCGCCGCACTCGCCGCCATCTCGGGCAGCGAGGAAGACGTCGCGCGTATCCGCGCCGCTTACGCGCGCATGGAGCGCGCGCGCACCGCGGCCGAACTGCTCGAACCCGATCTGGAATTTCACCGCGCGATCATGGCGGCCACGCATAACGACATGCTCGCGTATATCGGCAATATGCTCTCTCTCGCGCTTTCGGAATCGATCAAGCTCACGAGCCGGCATCCGAATACGCACGCCCTTTCGCTGCCGCGCCACAAGGCGATTCTCACGGCAATCGAGCATCACGATGCGCTGGCCGCGCGCCAGGCGAGCGTCGTGCAGCTCGACAACGCGCGCGCCGACGCCAACACGATCCTCGGCGGCGCGGCGCTCGAACCGGAGCCGCCGGTTCGTGGTTGACTGGTGGTTGATCGGCGATTGATGGTTGGTTGATCAACCACTTGTCAGACACCGAAGGGTTCGACTTCGACGTGACGGCCGAGCAGGAACGCATCGGCCACGAGACGCAGTGGGCGCACATCGACATCTTCCTCGCCGTGCGCGATCAGCCAGTGAAAGCGCTCGTAAAGCGCCGGATATTCGCGTTCGGGTGCAAGCGCAACGGGTTCGCCCGCAATCACGAGGCGCTTGCCGCCTTCGCTCAGCGCCAATAAACCATCCGTCGTCTCGACGTCGATTTCCCATTGCTCGACCGAGCCGTGCCGCCAGTCGAATTCGGCGCGCAGAGCGACACGGCATCAAGACCGGGTTCGGCGGCCAGCAATGCGCCGATATCGGTGTAATTGCGCACGCTCTCGACCTGCGCGTTGCGGCTCGCCGCCGCGACGAGCGTGAAGCCCGGATTTGCCGCGATGGCGGGCAGATGCTGGTCGCACGCAATCTTGCCGACGCCGACAACGGCCAACATATACGACCCGTTCATGGTGATCTCCTCGATGGGTGCGTCAAGGCGCGAAGACATCAATGCGCCCAGCGCAGCACGAGCGGATCGAGCCGGCGTGCAATGGCGATCAGTTCGGCGCGCGTCTCGGGATGCATGGGCGGCAACGGATGGCGCGGCAGCTCGCACGCGATCACGCCGCCCTCCTTCATCAGCGATTTCGCGGCGAGCAATCCGGCCTGGCGGTTCTCGTGATTGATGAGCGGCAGCCAGCGCTGATAGAGCGCGAAGGCTTCGTCGAAGCGGCCCTCACGGTGCGCGACGATGATCGGCCGAATGCCGTCCGGAAAGCCGCCGCCCGTCATCGATCCGGTCGCGCCCGCGTTGAGGTCCGCCAGCAGTGTGATCGCCTCTTCACCGTCCCACGGACCGACGACGGCCTCGCCGCCGATGCGAATCAGTTCGCGCAATTTGTTCGCCGCGCCGGGCGTTTCAATCTTGAAGTACCCCACATGCTCGATTTCTTTCGCCATGCGCGCGAGAAACGCAGCTGAAAGCACCGTACCCGCGGCAGGCGCGTCCTGAATCATGATCGGGATATCGATGGCATCGGAAACACGCGCGTAGAACTCGTGGATCTGCGTTTCCGGTACGCGGAACGTCGCGCCGTGATACGGCGGCATCAGCATGACCATCGACGCGCCCAGTTCCTGCGCACGCCGGCTGCGCGCCGCGCAGACCTGCGAGCCGTAGTGCGTCGTGGTCACGATGACCGGCACGCGGCCCGCGACATGTTCGAGCACGGTGCGCGTAATCACGTCGCGTTCGTCGTCGGACAGCGCGAATTGCTCGGAGAAATTCGCCAATACGCATAACCCATCCGAGCCTGCGTCGATCATGAAATCGACCGCGCGTTTCTGGCTTTCGAGATCCAGTTCGCCGGTTTCGGTGAACGTGGTCGGCACGACGGGAAAGATACCCTCATGGCGGGGCATGCGGCTCACAGTCATCGTCCTGTCTCCTTCGATTTTTTTTCGCGCGCCGGCGCGACGGGCTATCTTCTCAAATCGCATCGCGCGTGCCAAGGCATTCTCGTTATTGACGCGAAGTGCGCCGATTTTCCGCATTAGCACCGACCGTTTATCACGTTACGCATAGCCCGCCACGCATTTCAATTCCATCAGGATTACGTCGTATCTTCGCCTTCCGATCCAGTCGGCGACAACGCTGTAAATACGCCATTCAGGCTTGATATTCCCGGCCAATCCACTCGCGAAACGAAATATCGCGTCATGACGGGCGACCTATAATAAGCATCAACCATTCCGCTTTTATTGCGGAAAACCGTGCGCGTTGCGGCAGTGCCGTGATCGTGCAGCACGCGTGGACTCATCCCGGTGCGCCGCCCGAATCAAACTTCAGACAATCGCGTGCCGCATCCGGCACGCGTTTTGCGCACGGAGCAACGATGAAGTAAATGCCGTGTCGTCCACGGCATGTGGTCGAGTACATCGGCGATGGGCCGCCCGTCATGCCGCCGCCGATTGCTCGGCAGTTGGCAGTTGGCAATTGGAAACAATGACCATGGAGGCAAATCATGGGTGGCAATCTTTCCAACCCGGCGCCCCTCGGACTCGCCGGGTTTGCATTCACAACCTGGATGCTCAGCATGGTCAACGCCGGCTGGTTCAATGCCGACGCGATGGGGCTCGTGCTGGCGCTCGCGTTCGCGTTCGGCGGTACGGCGCAGATGATCGCGGGCATACTCGAATTTCCGCGCGGCAATACGCTCGGAACGGTGGCATTCCTCAGTTATGGCGCGTTCTGGTGGTCTTTCGCGCTGTTCGTCGCATTCCTCGGCACGAAGGTGCCGGCAGCGTTCGTCGGCTGGTATCTACTGGTATGGGGCGTATTCACGTTCTACATGTGGATCGGCTCGATGCACACCAGCACGTCCGTACAGCTCGTATTCCTCGCACTCTGGATCACCTTTTTGCTCCTCGCCATCGGCGCGTGGACCGGGTCCGCGCTCGCGACGCATCTCGGCGGCTATGCGGGCCTGATTACCGCTTTGCTGGCGTTCTACGCGTCTGCGGCGATGGTGATCAATGAGAGCTTCGGGCGCACGGTGCTGCCCACGCACCCCTACGCAGAACCACACCCACAAGCCGCGTAGCGGGCCAGTACCTGGACGGCGGCGGGCCGGACTGGCCGAATGGGCGCGCCGCCGCCCACGTGACAGCGCGACGTCCTCGAGGAGGAAACCATGTCTGAGCATCAGACCTTTCCTGTGCCCGCAGACCGGGCAAAGCGTGCCTGGGCCGATGCGGCCCGTTATGAAGAGATGTACCGCCGCTCGACGGAAGATCCGGAAGGATTTTGGGGCGAGCACGGCAAACGTCTCGACTGGATCCGCCCATACACGCATGTGAAAGACGTTTCCTTTGCGAGCCAGGACCTGCGCATCCGGTGGTTCTACGACGGCACGCTCAACGCCAGCAGCAATTGCCTCGACCGCCATCTCCAGACGCGCGGCGATCAGCCCGCGATTATCTGGGAAGGCGACGATCCGGCCATCGGCCGCACCCTCAGCTATCGCGAACTGCATGCCGAAGTCTGCAAGTTCGCCAATGTGCTGAAATCGCTCGGCGTCAAGCGCGGCGACCGCGTCACCATCTACATGCCGATGATTCCCGAGATCGCCGTCGCGATGCTCGCGTGCGCCCGCATCGGCGCAATCCACTCTGTCGTGTTCGGCGGGTTCTCTCCCGAGGCGCTCGCGAATCGCATTCACGACTGTGCTTCCAGCATTCTCATCACCGCCGACGAGGGCGTTCGAGGCGGCCGCACGATCGCGATGAAAGAAAGCGCCGACGCGGCGATGGAAAAATGCCCCGCTGTCGGGACATGCGTGGTGGTCAAGCGTACGGGAGGCAAGGTCAACTGGCGCGAAGGCCGCGATCATTGGTATGAGGAACTGATGAGCCAGAGTTCCGCCGACTGCCCGCCTGAAGAAATGAATGCGGAGGATCCGCTCTATATCCTCTACACGTCCGGATCGACCGGCAAACCCAAAGGCGTCGTGCACACGACAGGCGGCTATCTCACGTACATCACCCTCACGCATCAGTATGTTTTCGACTATCACGACGGCGATGTTTACTGGTGCACGGCGGACGTTGGCTGGGTGACGGGGCACAGCTATATCGTCTATGGCCCTCTCGCCAATGGCGCCACCACGATCATGTTCGAAGGCGTGCCGAATTACCCGGACAGCTCACGCTTCTGGCAGATCTGCGACACGCATCGCGTGCAGATCATCTACACCGCGCCAACGGCAATTCGCGCCCTGATGCGCGACGGCGACGGCCCGGTCAAGAAGACGTCGCGCAAATCGCTGCGTCTGCTCGGCACCGTTGGCGAACCGATCAATCCGGCGGCATGGCTTTGGTATTACGAAGTCGTCGGTGAAAAGCGGTGTCCCGTGATCGACACCTGGTGGCAAACGGAAACCGGCGGCATTCTTATCGCGCCGCTGCCGGGCGCCACGACGCTCAAACCCGGTGCGGCCACGCGGCCGTTCTTCGGCGTGCAGCCCGCGATCGTCGGCGAAAAGGGAGAAGTCATCGAGGGCGAAGGGACAGGCAGTCTATGCATGCTCGATTCGTGGCCCGGACAGATGCGCTACGTGTACGGCGACCCCGATCGCATGCGGGTGCAATACTTCAGCCAGTTCGAAGGCAAATACTACACAGGGGATGGCTGCTATCGCGATGCAGACGGCGACTACTGGATCACCGGGCGGATCGATGATGTCGTGAACGTCTCGGGCCACCGGCTCGGCACCGCCGAAGTCGAAAGCGCGCTGGTCACGCACCCCGACGTTGCCGAAGCAGCCGTGGTCGGCTATCCGCATTCGCTCAAGGGCCAGGGCATCTACGCCTACGTGACACTCAAGGTCGGCGTCGAGCCGACCGAGGCATTGCGGAACGCGCTGGTGGCGCTCGTCCGCCGGGAAATCGGCCCAATCGCCAGCCCCGACTTCATTCAATGGGCACCGGTTCTGCCGAAGACGCGCTCAGGCAAGATCATGCGCCGCATCCTGCGCAAGATCGCCGACGGCGATTACGGCGATCTGGGCGATGTCTCGACGCTGGCCGATCCGCGCGTCGTCAACGATTTGATCGATCATCGGATCGCGCATTGAAACAGTGAAAAGCGGCAAGACCGCAGGGGATAGGGTACTTGCAGCCGCGCGGGTGCTCGCGGCTGCCTCACCTTGCCGGAAGGCTCACCCAGCCGCCCAATTGCGCCGACTGGAAAACGGCATCGATCACCCGCATATTCGCGCACGCGTCGTCCAGCGGAATGGCCTGTGGGCCGCCGCTCAATATCGCCTGTGCAAACACCGCGGCTGCCACGCCATATTGATCGCATACCGGCAGTTCCACCCACCGATCGTTGATCGCTCCCGCGCTTGTGCATTCACTCACGAGAAGACGCGTCGGCTGGTCGTTGGGCGCATTGAACGGAATTTCAACTTCGATCCGCCCGGCCGTGCCGTGAAACTGCATGCGTTGGTAAGGGTGGATCTGGGTCGAATAAAAGAAACTCGCCTGTACGCCGTCGAAGTCCATCATCACGGAACCCAGCCGGTCCACCTCGAACGCCGGGTCGCGTTCCATCAAGGCGACTACCCGCCGTGGCTCACGCCCAATGACGAAACGCGAAGTCGTAATCGGATAACAGCCGATGTCCAGCAGGCCGCCGCCGCCCAGTTCGCTCTGGTTGCGGATGTCGTGCGGGTTGGTGTTGGAATAGGTGAAGCCGCCGGTTATCGCCCGTAATTCGCCAATGGCGCGTTCGTCGATCAACGCGCGCACCTTGAGCCATTGCGGATGCGTGCGGACCATGAACGCTTCCTGTATGTATCGTCCGCTCCTGTCACGCGCGGCGACCAGTTGCGCGGCCTGATCGGCATTCAGACCAATCGGTTTTTCACACAGTACGTGCTTGCCCGCGTCGACGGATTTGATCGCCCATTCCACGTGAATGTGGTTGGGCAACGGGATATACACCGCATCGATTTCCGGATCGGCCAACAGTGCCTCGTAACTGTCGTACGCCACCGGCAACCCGTATTTCGCGGCGGCTTCTCGAGCCTTGCGCGGATCTCGCGATGCAATGCCCTTTACCCGGCATTTGGGCGCGCTGTTCATGGGTACGACGACCTTGTCGTTGATCTTTCCCGTGCCCAGAATACCCCAGACAATCACATCCTTTGGCATGTCTTCCCTCTTGAAAGCGGTATGTGTCCGGTGGGCACGACGAGTGCACCCTTGTCAGACCACAGCGGGCGTTACATTCAACCTGGCGACTTCATTGAGTTCCCCGCACCATGAGCCATACTAATACGCAGACGCATAGTCGATACCGGAGGATTGCCATGCCGACCTACCAATACCGCTGCGAAAAATGTGGTGAAACGTTCGAGAGCGTCGAGCATCTTGCGGAACATCAATCGGCTCATCCGCGCTGCCCCAAATGCGGAAGCGAGAAGGTTCAACACGTGCCTACAACATTCATTCCGCAGACATCAAGGAAGAGCTGATTCAGCCCGTTGGGTCTTCGAGCGCCGCGCGCTGAGCGCGACGCGGTCGTTCGACGTGGCAGTGCAATGGCGCGTGCAGATCCGTTTAATTCGGATCTCACCCCCGTTATCGCGTTGGACCGAATTCGTGCAAGTTTGCCAACGTGCGGCCGTAGGCGCGGTCTTCTATCGGCCGTTTTCCAAATCTTGAAATGAAAGCGCCATCAAACAATCCATGCGCGCAGCGTGAACACTATTAGTTATTCTGATATTTCAAGTTCTACTGACAGAAACTGGCGCTCAGGTGCAATCCGGCGCGAATGGTATCGCCGCCGTTCCACGATCCAAGTGGAACATTCCGCGCCGGATCGCGCTCGCATCATACACCACGTGCATTCTGGCTAAACCCGGTTAGAGGTGATCCGAAAAAAATCGTAACCGGCAACAATTTGCGCAAAGCATTCAGGCCGATGACGGCGATTGAAATTGTTCCCGAAGCCAGGTGAATTTCACGGTTCACATGCGCAACCACGATGCAGTTTCTTATTACCCGCTTTGTCAATCATCACAACGGCGTACACCCAATGGGCGCGCGTACATCGCTACACTTCAACCGTGTCGATATAGGAACGTCACGAAAAACAAAAAGCGGAATTTAAATCAGTAAGGGTTATCGAGCATGCAAACGTTTGATGACCTGCGATAGAAAACACACGAATAGCGGCACGTCATGCACGAAGCGCGGCGCGGCCGTGATCACCCTGTCCCTCGTTCGACACAAGGTTCAATGCAAATTGATTGGCCGACCGTTACCGGCAGTGTCTCTCAATCCGATTAGCTTGTTGCAGGGAGGCATGCGCCATATGACACGGCTCAAAACAGAAAGAGAAAAACTGTTTTTTCATAAATCCTGATTTCGCCGGACATATTGGCCGATTACTGTAGAGGCACACATCCCTCACTGAACACGTTGAAAATTCTCGTAACAAATCAAGGTGCTCATTGGCGGGTCGCTCGTATCGATGGATTGACGGGAAATATCTTTGACTGTGCACACGAAGACGGAGACAACGGTATGCGAACACCTACCGGACTGATGCACCTCGGCACGCTATTCAAAATTCTTGGCTGTGTCTGGCTGTTGGTGGCAGGCTCGGCGGCATTCTTTGGGTCCGGCGGCCTGTTATTCGGTACGGCCGCGATTGCATTCTGGGCAGTTGGCTGGGCCATGCAAGGAATCGACAAGCCATAAGCGCACGGCACGCAAGACCGGTCGAGCGCCTGACGACACCGGGACGTCGATCATGGGCCGTGTTGAAAGTTGCGCGTCGCAACGTTGCTCGCGAAACTATCAGGCAGTTTCAATCGCTCCACGCAATCGCTGCCGAATCGCTATCCAGCGATTCGAAGCTCGACCGGAAAGCACTGCCTCGATCTGATTCAATCCCTCGCAACACCTGAATTCTGGCTTCGGCCGCGCGTGTGGACGCAGACATCACGTGCACACGCGGGCAGGAACCAGCCAGGCAACGAGATCAAAACAGCCGGGCGGCCGCGCCAGGCCAGACCCGATTGCACGACCGTGCGCGTGATGCGGTGGCGCAGCACGTCTGCATGCGCATTGAAAAACCGTGATGCGCCACACTCAATTTTGCACCGCGTCTGCCGTTAAAGCAGTCATGGAACGAGACAACGGGGAAACGAAGTGCCCCTGCGCCCTGATCCATACCCTGTCTTATGTCACTGCAGTCCGGTTTGACACGCAAAGCCAACCTTGGGCGCCGGAATCCCTGTTTCCGGCGCGTTTTCTTTTTGTGCGGCGCCTCGCCGCGCGGCCGCATCATGAAAAATGCGGGAGCAGGCTGCTGCCCACTCCCGCACTGAAACACTACTGCGGCACGTACGCGGCGCGCACTTAGCTCATGTGCAAGCCGCCGTTCAACGAGAAGTCGGCACCCGTCGAAAAACCCGACTCATCCGACGCAAGCCACGCGCAGATCGACGCAATTTCCTGCGGCTCGCCGAGGCGACGCACCGGAATGCTCGCAACGATCTTCTCCATCACCTCGGGCTTCACCGCGCGCACCATATCCGTGCCGATGTAACCCGGCGAAACCGTGTTGACGGTCACGCCCTTCGTCGCCACTTCCTGCGCGAGCGCCATCGTGAAGCCGTGAATGCCGGCTTTCGCCGTCGAATAGTTGGTTTGACCGAACTGGCCTTTTTGCCCGTTCACCGACGAAATATTGATGATGCGGCCCCAGCCGCGCTCGACCATGCCGTCGATGACCTGCTTGGTGACGTTGAAGAGGCTCGTGAGGTTCGTATCGATGACGGCGGTCCAGTCTTCGTGCGTCATCTTGCGGAACACGACGTCGCGCGTGATGCCCGCGTTGTTGACCAGCACGTCGATTTCGCCCACGTCCTTCTTCACCTTCTCGAAAGCCGTAGCCGTCGATTCCCAGTCGGCCACATTACCTTCGGATGCGATGAATTCATAACCCGCGGCTTTCTGGTCCTCGATCCATTTCACGCGACGCTGCGAATTCGGTCCACAGCCTGCGATCACCGTAAAGCCGTCCTTGTGCAAACGCTGACAAATTGCGGTTCCAATGCCGCCCATACCGCCGGTCACATAAGCAACACGCTTCGCCATATGTCCTCCTTTCATTTTAGGGTTATAAGCAAACTGACAAAAACCATGGAGGATGAACCAGTTTGACGACCGGCCGCGCGCCATACGATGGGCATTAACCCGTACGTGAAAACGTGCGACACCAAAACGGACGTGAAGCGCGCCGGTGTCTCATGCCGGCGGCGCGCTGGCTACAACCTCTGACTCAAATCGGCCGCTGTCGACTATCGCGCCGTGCAAACGCACTGTGTTGCGATAGTTGTGGCCCTTGCGGGCATCACGTGATCAGGGTCGGCAAGAAAACCGTGCGGCGGATCAGGATAGATCCGGCTGCTCTGCGGGAAGTGAGTGCAATCCTGTGCGAACGAGGCGTCTGCACCAATGAAGCGCGCCGCCAGGAAGCGCAGCTTGCGAAACGACATAATCCTCGGAAAGGCGAATCAAAATACGGACTCCGTATAAGGAACGCTTCTGCACAAAAGTACAGTCGCTCGACTCACCACCCCCGCGTGGCGTCGTGGACGCTTGAGCTTACCCGGGTGACGTGACGTTTGTACGACAGACGTTGTCATGCGCTATGCATGGTGCGCCGTGTGGTGTATCGAACAAGCAGTAAAACACATCGTTACCAAACACGTCCATACCGTTTGGCTAAATTTCAGGATAAATTTCTGGTGAATAGAAACAGCGTGAACGGCCCGCTTTTTGTATGAAGTAATTCCTTACCATTCGCGAATTTCACGTGGATCTCATGTGAATCTCACGTAAATCCGGCCGATGCAGGACTTCACGCTCCTCCCTCCATGAAGACGGCGTCACGGTAACGGGAAGATGCGAGGAAATATGCTCAGGCAGGCGAGGCAGCGTTTTGGTTTGAGTCGCGCATCGTGAATGTCGGCGCGTCGCGCAAAGCGAATATACAAATACAAATGGCTGCACTCGGGCAGCCATGCGCGCGCATTCAGCATATCATCCGATTCTGCCTGCGATATCGGATGAATCGCGAACGAATCGCGAACAAATGCGCGAATGAATGCGTGCGGAATATCAGGCGGGAAAGAATTTAGACGGATGCGATGCAGCGCCCGAAGCCGATGGCATCGCGCGCCCTCGGCAATGCGGGATCCAGGCCCCCGACCGCTTCCAGCAACTGACGACCGGTTTTCGTCAGCGAAAGCCTCAGGCGACCTTCGGTGCGCGGCTCCAGCGTGAGCAGCCGCCGCTCGAGCAGCGTGTCGAGTTCAGTGCGATTCATATCGATCTGGTCCGGCGAATGGCGGACCAGCATCAGCGTGGCAATTTCGTGCGGGCTCAGCAACGTATCGTCTTCCGGTAGCTATCATGCCGCGCCAATGGGCACGGAGCCCCGTATGTTCGCGGTTCACCGTGACATCTTCATGAATGTCACAAACACTGCCTAAGTGGCGTTCGGCGTGCCGTGTCATCGCGGCGAAGGATCACGTCACGCGCGCACCCGCGCACTCGTCGATCAAATCCCTCAACGCGGCCGCCATCCGCGCATTCGGATCGTCGGACGTGAGGGGCATTTCCTCGCCGCGCGATCCACACACACCCACGACGATCACCGCCTGCGCCGTCCGCTCGCGCAGCCGTCGCACGAGATTGCGCAAATACGGCGGCGATTCGGGCGCATCGAGCGACACCACGCAGATCACAGCGGTGTGCTGCGCATCCACCATCGCAGCGCGCGTGGCGCGCACCTGCTCATAGCTCGTCGTCGCACAGGCAATACCGCGCCGCACGAGCAGTTGCGCGACGATCGCGGCAACCACTTCGTCGAAAGCGCCGCGTCCCGGCACGCACAGCACCGCGCCCGCTTCAGAAGAGGTTGTCCCTGCAACGGTGGCGGCACCGTCGCCACCACTTTCATCACCCGTGACATGCCGCGAATCGTCGACGGATTCGAGGTCCTCCACGATATCCCGCAGCGCCTGATTGATCCGCGCGACCTGTTCGCTCGGCAGCACGCCGCGCAGCGCATCGTTGCGCGCAAAGCGCAGGCCTTCGAACACCACCTGCTCGTAGTAATCGATGAGCGGCATGCCCGCGAGCAGCCGGTCGGCCTGCAGCAACGCTTCGCGCGGATCGTCTGCAAGCAGCCGCTGATAGCACATCTGCGCGGGCGTGAGTGCGGGCTGGTCGCCGAGCAGGATGGTCAGGAAGTTGAGCCGGTCGACATAGCGCCCGAGCGTGACGATGCACAGCGTGAGCGGCGTCGACAGCACGAGCCCGACCGGCCCCCAGAGCCAGGTCCAGAAGATCGCCGCCACGACGACCGCGAGCGGCGAAAGACCCGAGCGGCGTCCGTAGAGCATCGGCTCCGCGAATTGCCCGGCCACCACATCGACGACGATAAAGAGAATCAGCGTCGACACCGCCATCGTCCATTGCGGCTGAATGGCGGCAGCGAGCACCGTCGCGAGCGCCGCGGCGATCCAGATGCCGATGTACGGCACGAAGCGCAGCAACGCGGCCACGGCGCCGAACAGCAGCGCGCCCGGCACGCCGATGATGGCGAGCCCGATCGAGATGATCGCGCCCACCGCGACATTCACGCCCAGTTGCGCGACGAAGTAGCGCGACAGGCGCTCGGATGCATCGTTAATGGCCGTCGTGGTGCGATGCAGATCTTCGGAACCGAATACGCTAATGAGCCGGTCGCGAAGATCTTCGCGCTGCAGCAGGATGAAGATCGTCACCACGAGCACGATAAAGCCCGTTTCGAGCGGCGCGATGACCGGCGCGAAGGCCCGTCGCGCAAGTTGCATCGGCGTGGGTGCGGGCGGGTGGACCTCGACCGGCGTCGGCACGGCAGGCGCATTGCGCGCCGCGTGCCCGTGCGGCTGTGGCAGTGCGGGCGGCGGCGCGGGCGTCACGCGCTGCAGTGCGGTGGCCGCACGGCTCATCAGCAGATCGGCGCGGCCCACGGTTTTTTCCTGCACCGTCTCCACCTTCTGCTCGATCGCCTCCTGATATTGCGGCAGATCGGCTGCAAGCTGAACGATCTGCGCCGTGATCAGCGTGCCAATGCCCGCCAGCGCGAGCACCGTGGCTAGCACGGCAAGGAAGATCGACAGGAACGAGCCCAGATGCAGGCGGCGCAGCATCGTCACGAGCGGCGCAAGCAGGAAGCTCAGCAGCACGGAAAGCGTGATCGGAATCAGCACTGCGCGCCCGAAGTACAGCCCGCACACGACAATCACGCCGGTAATCACGGCGGCGAGGCTATGCAGCGTCGGCGGGGTCGGCGGAAAGACACGATTGCGCCTGCCCTGCGGGGGCATCGGGAAATTCATGTCGTAGCGCGGGGGTTTCATGAGTCAATCGGGCACGCGGCGCACGAACCACACAAGCCGTGCACAAGCCGCACGCGGCCTGCCTCACGATTTTCCCGGGACGAGTTCCTGGTTGCGCGCACTGAGAAACTGGATAAGTCCATCGATGCCGCTCTCCTGGATTTTCTCGTTGAACTGTTGCCGGTAGGTCTGGATGAGCCACGCGCCCAGCACGTTCAGATCATAGAGCCGCCAGCCCTGGGGCGTCTTGTACAGACGATAATCGATCTCGACGGGCTTGCTGTTCGTCTGTGCAAGCGTTCGGACGACCACATCGGTGTCGCCCGGCGACGAGCGCATCGGCAAGTAGTTGATCTGCTGGTCGGGCTTCAGTTGCGCGAGCGCACCCGAATACAGATGAATGAGCAGCGACTGGAATTCCGACGCAATGCGCTTTTGCTGCTCCGGCGTGGCCGTGCGCCAGTGAGGGCCCATCGCGAGCCGCGTGGTGCGACTGAAATCGACGTACGGCAGGATGTCCCGGTCGACGATGTCGCGAATACGTGCGATATCGTCCGGTGCGATGGCTTTCGCCCGCACTTCGTCCAGCACCTGCTGGGTGGCGGTTTTGATGAGCGCCTGCGGATCCGACTGATCGACGGCAGTCTGCGCGGGCACGCCAGGCACGAGCCATGTGAACAGCGCGAAAACGAGCAGCAGTTTTTTCATTGTTGCCTCGAAAGGTGAATCGCACGGGCGCGCACATGTGCACGCGCGGGCGAACCCTGACTGAGCGAGCCCGATATCCTCCAGTCTAGAAGTTCGGAACGAACAGGGTGAGCCCGCCGCACGCGCTGCGGCGCGCACACGAAGAAGAGCGCGATTGCGTCTTCATGCAAAGCAAGGCCCATACCAAACTGGAAACTGCCCGAAGCGCGTCGGCGCGCTCTCGCCCGACGCGCGGATAGCGGTCGCGGTATCCGGCGTGCTGGCTTGTCTTCGCCGCTTCTTCTTCGCTGCTTCTTCGTATCGGCGCCGGTAAGAACTACAACGCAGAGCCGCGGTTGCTGCAGCGCGGCAGCGCTCGACGGGAGCCGCATCCGCCGCAGCCCGAACGGGCCGGATCGCGCGGCTCGCGAACCCGTCACGAGCAAACACGTTCTCAAGCAGCCGTCCGAACGTGCCGTTAACCGGTTGAGGTATCAACCATCGTGATGGAGTCTTGTTTGAACGGTAAAACGCTCGCCCTCGGCGCCCTGGCCGCGACGCTGCTGCTGAGCGGCTGCATGTCCGATTCCCGTGTCGCCGCTCATCCCGCGCGGCCCACCGTAGTCGTCGCTGCACCGCCCCCGCCGCAACCGGTTGTTGTCGCCGCGGAGCCCGTCTACGTGCCGGAGCCTTATGACGCGTATATTTCCGTCGCCCTCGACAGCGACATCGTCGTCACAGGCGGCAATACGTACTTCTGGTACGTTGGCCACGACGGCCGACGTCATCGCCGCTTCTACGCCCATGGCGACCGGCGCGGCGAGTTGCTCCACCGGCGCTCGCAACTGCGGCTCGTCATGGCTCACCACGAAGGCCGTCTGCCGATGCAGAAGGCGCACGTGACGCCGCCGCCCACGCGGCGCGCCCCGCCGGTACGGCAGGCGCAAGTGCATCAAGCGCATCAAGCGCACCAGGCGCACCAGGCGCATCTGGCACATCAACTGCATTCGTCACCCGCGCGGTCCAGATCGCAACAAGCACGTCAGTCGCCCCAACATCATCATCAGGCACCCGGCAAGCCGACGCCCGCGCCGAACAGCACGACCGCCGCGAGTCAACGCCCGCAGTCGCACACCTGAGCCGTAGCTGAACCACAGATGAGTCTCGCGCGACCGGTCACTCGCACCGGTCGCGCGCAACCTTACCCGCCGCCCCAATCGATTATTTGGCCAATACTCACGGCTTTATTATTTGTAGTCCTTTTTAATTTCACGTTTTGAATCGGCGTGGCTACGTCATTGCAGGGAACGGCATAGGGCATGAACGGCCCTGAAATCCGGGTTAAAACGAATTGACCGTCGCAATATATATCACGTTGCGATATAATGCCGCGACCCACTTTTTCTACCACCGCTGAATTCCGCCTCTCTCCAGCCCCCTTTTGATCATGTCAGGGTCACGCAGGCGGACCTCATTTCGGGTCTCTATCGCCAGTCGCAGCCCGGCGGGCCGCTCACCGCCTGAAACCCCACAATCCAATCTGTTGCCCTCATACGGGCAGATATATCATATTATGATGTATTAACCGATTTACCAGTTTTCCAGGACCGTCCGATGAAGCAGAGTACCCGCGCCCTCGACAAGCGCGATTTCGAGCAGCTGTCGCAGTTCCGCTATCAGATGCGGCGCTTCGAGCGCTTTTCCGAACAGGCCGCGCACGCCGATGGCATCACGCCGTTGCAGTATCTGCTGCTTCTGCACATCAAGGGCTACCCCGGGCGCGACTGGGCCACGGTCGGCGAGCTGGCCGAGCGCCTGCAGGCACACCATCACGGCGTCGTCGCGCTCGTGACGCGCTGCGAGGCACACGGCCTCGTCGAGCGCCGGGTGAGCGAGCACGATCGCCGCCAGGTGGAAGTCCATCTGTGCGCCGAAGGCGAGAAGCAACTGGCGCGCCTCGCCGAACTGCACCGCACCGAGCTGAACTCGCTCGACGGGACCTTTACGATTCCGCAAATCGATCTTTGACCACCATGCACGCCGACTCACACAAGCGCGACTTTTCCGCCAATAACCGCCTGCCCGGCGTCGCCGCGCTAGCGGCCGTCATTGGCCTGCTCGCCACGCTCGCCGCCTTTGCGCTGCTGAGCCTGATTCACCTGTTCACGAACCTGTTCTTCTTTGGCCGCTTTTCGTTCGCCGATCATTCGCCCGCGCTCAATACGCTCGGCCCCTGGGTGATCCTGATCCCGACCCTGGGCGGGCTGCTCGTCGGCCTGATCGCGCGCTTCGGCTCCGATCGCATCCGCGGTCACGGCATCCCCGAAGCCATCGAAGCGATCCTGTTCGGCAAAAGCCGCATGTCGCCGAAAGTGGCGGTGCTCAAGCCGCTTTCGTCCGGTATCGCAATCGGCAGCGGCGGACCGTTCGGCGCCGAAGGCCCGATCATCATGACGGGCGGCGCGCTCGGCTCGCTGCTGGCGCAGTGCGTCCGGCTCACTTCCGCCGAACGCAAGACGCTGCTCGTCGCAGGCGCGGCAGCAGGCATGACCGCCGTGTTCGGCACGCCCGTCGCCGCCGTGCTGCTCGCCGTCGAATTGCTGCTGTTCGAATGGCGGCCCCGCAGCTTCCTGCCGGTCGCGCTCGCGTGCGCCGTCGCGGGATTCGCACGCGCCGCCTTCTTCGGCGTCGAGCCGCTGTTCGCCCTCCAGACGCCGCCGCCTCATGCGCTCGCACTCGGTTCGTGCATCATCGCGGGCCTGTTGTCCGGCGCGCTGGCTTCGGGATTGTCGGTCTCGCTCTACAAGGTCGAAGATCTGTTCGGACGCCTGCCGCTTCACTGGAGCTGGTGGCCCGCGCTCGGCGGCCTCGTGATCGGCATCGGCGGCTTCTTCGAGCCGCGCGCGCTCGGCGTCGGCTACGACGTCATCGGCGACCTGCTGCACCAGCATATTTTCTGGGAAGCCGCCATCGGCATCCTCGTCGTGAAGGCCATCATCTGGGTCGTCGCGCTCGGCTCCGGCACCTCGGGCGGCGTGCTCGCCCCGCTGCTGATGCTCGGCGCGGGACTCGGCGCCGTGCTCGGCCACGTGCTGCCCGGCGGCGATCCCGCGCTGTGGCCGCTCGTGTGCATGTCGGCCACGCTCGGCGCGACGCTCGGCGCGCCCCTCACGGCCATCGTGTTCGCGTTCGGCCTCACGCACGACAGCAACGCGCTGCTGCCGCTGCTCGCGGCCACGCTGATCGCGCACTCCTTCGCCACCATCGTCATGAAGCGCTCGATCATGACCGAGAAGATCGCGCGCCGCGGCTATCACATCTATCGCGAGTACGGCGTCGATCCGCTCGAACGTCACTATGTGAACGAGGTGATGTCGCACAACGTCGAAACGATCGACGCGAACACCACCGTTCGCCATGCCCTCGCGGCCTTCTTCGGCGCGACGCAAACGCGCCGCGCGTGGCCCGTCGTGCGAGACGGCGCGGTACTCGGCGTGGTGGATCGCGCGATGCTCGACGTGCTGCAGGGCGACGCCGCCAGCAAGACGCTCGGCGAGTTTCTCGCGCCCCACGTGCCCGACGTGGCGCTGCCCGAGGAAACCTGCCGGCAGATCGCGACGCGGCTCGCGATCCACGACCTCGAGCGGTTGCCCGTGGTCGCCGACCGCACGTCGATGCAGCTCATCGGCATTGTTTCGCGCAGCGATCTGGTCAAGCTCTCGCTCGCGCACTTCGAGGAAGAGCACAAGAAAGAGCGGTTTCGCCGGATTCGCATGAGCAACAGCAAGCGACGATTCCCCCCGGTGCGCAAGGCTGGTTAAGCGCACGCCAGCGCAACGGCGTCCTTCGCTCCCCACCCTTCTGGCCGACGCTTTCGATTCACAGGCGTTCGCAGCTCGATGTGCTGCGAACGCCTGCCGGGCTGGCACGGCCGGGCTGGACAGTTAGTTGCGAATGCCGCTCACAAAAACTGCCGCAATTGCGATAACCGATTGGATACTGCCGATCGCGGCTCCCGAAAGCGTCGCGCCTGCACGCGGCTTCGGCGCCCCGCATCCTTGCGCGCGCATCGATAACGCATGCGCGGTTACGACCAAGCCGCAGACAATCTGCGCTCCCTCGCTTCTGCCGCCCGCGCGCACAGACGAGGTTATAAACGCGACCACGGTAGAACGCGCGGCACCCAAAGCCACGCCAGCGAGCGACAACCCTGACTGTCTGTCAGAATAAGCGCGCACCCTTCTCAAGCGGACGGCGCTCGCCCCCGCAGACCCCGAATTCAGCAGACCCAGCCGCGCGGCGAACCTGAGCGGCAAGCGAACGGCGGCAAGCTCGCCGTGACGGGGTTCGGTGAGTGGCTTCGCGGTTTCGAAGGATCGCATCCGCAACAGCCTTGTGGAGAGCGCGATGAACGACGCGGCAAGCGGGATTCAGCAGGGCGAGGCGACAGCCTGGCATGCAGTGACCGGTGACGAGGCGATACAGCGGCTCGGCACGAATGCGGCGGCGGGGCTCGCCACTGCGGACGTCACTGCAAGGCTTCGGCAATATGGTCCGAACCGGCTTCCGGCAACCGGCAAGCAGAGCCAGTTGCGCAGGCTGCTGAACCAGTTTCACAACGTGCTCGTGTACGTGCTGCTCGGCTGCGGCTTCGTCAAGCTCATGCTCGGCCTGTGGATCGATGCATCGGTCATCCTCGGCGTCGTCGTCATCAACTCGGTGCTCGGGTTCGTCCAGGAAGGCAAGGCCGAAAAGGCGCTCGATTCGATCCGCAACATGCTGTCCGCCGAAGCGCGAACGCTGCGCGACGGCGAGGCGCGCATGATCGCATCGGAAGATCTCGTCCCCGGCGACATCGTGCTGCTCGAATCGGGCGACAAGGTGCCCGCCGATCTCCGGCTCGTCGAGATCAAGAACCTGCGCACGGAAGAAGCGGCGCTCACGGGCGAATCGGTGCCGAGCGACAAGTCGGTCGATCCCGCCGCCGCGAACGCGACCGTCGGCGACCGCCACAGCATGGCGTATTCGGGCACGCTCGTCGTGTCGGGACGCGCCACCGGCGTAGTCGTCGCAACCGGCAGCAACACCGAACTGGGCCGCATCAACCAGATGCTGGCTTCCGTCGACAAGCTCGAAACGCCGCTGCTGCGCCAGATCACGAAGTTCGGCCATACGATCACCGCCGTCATTCTCGTGGTCAGCGCGCTCGTATTCGCCTACGGTCACTGGGTCGAACAGTTGCCGTTCGTCGACATCTTCCAGGCCGTCGTCGGCATTGCCGTCTCGGTCATTCCGGAAGGCCTGCCCGCCATCATCACGATCACGCTCGCTATCGGCGTGCAGCGCATGGCGGAGCGCCACGCCATCATCCGGCGTTTGCCCGCCGTCGAAACGCTGGGCTCGGTGTCGCGGATCTGCTCGGACAAGACCGGCACGTTGACGCTGATGGAAATGATGGTCGTCTCGGCCGTGACCGCCGATGCCGCCTACGAGGTCGATGGCCAGGGCTACGCACCGGAAGGACGCGTCCTGCACGACGGCAAACCCGCGCCGCAAGACCCTGTGCTCGATCTGATGGGCCGCGTCTCGGTGCTTTGCAACGACGCGGAACTGCGTCACGAAGACGGCATATGGAAAGTCGAAGGCGACCCGACGGAAGGCGCGCTGTATCCGTTTGCGGCGAAGATCGGCCTCGCGCGCGATGCATTGGAGGCGACATACCGGCGCGCCGACGTCATTCCGTTCGAGTCGGAACACAAGTTCATGGCCACGCTGAACGAGGACACGAGCGGCGCGCGGTGCCTGCTCGTCAAGGGCGCGCCCGAAGTCATCCTCGAACATTGCAACCGCCAGCAGACCCGCAACGGCCCGCAGCCGCTCGACCTCGACTATTTCCTGCAGGCATCGGATCGCCTTGCCGCACAGGGCGAGCGCGTACTGGGGCTCGCCTGGCTCGACGATCCAGGCATGGCGAGCCAGAGCCTCGCGCCGTCCGATCTGCCCGCGACGCTCGTGCTGCTCGGGCTGATCGGCCTGCTCGATCCGCCGCGCAAGGAAGCCATCGAGTCCGTCAAGGAATGCCACGCGGGCGGCATCCGCGTCACGATGATTACGGGCGACCACAAGATCACGGCCGCGGCGATTGCGCGGATGCTCGGCGTTGGCGACGGCAAGACCGCGCTGACCGGTGCCGAAATCGAAGTCATGGATAGCGCGACGCTGCAGGCGGAAGTCGAGCGGGTCGACGTGTTCGCGCGCGCGAGCCCGGAGCACAAGCTTCGGCTCGTGAAGGCCATGCAGGCGGACAACCAGATCGTCGCGATGACCGGCGACGGCGTGAACGATGCGCCCGCGCTCAAGAAGGCCGACATCGGCGTGGCGATGGGCATAAAGGGCACCGAGGTCACGCGCGAGGCGGCCGCGATGGTGCTCGCCGACGACAACTTCGCATCGATCACGGCAGCCGTACGCGAAGGCCGCACGGTCTACAACAACATCGAAAAAACCATCCTGTTCATGCTGCCGACGAACGTGGCGCAGGGCGTCGTGATCATGGCCGCGATCCTCGTCGGTTTCCGGATGCCGATCACGACGCCGCAGGTGCTGTGGGTCAATATGGTGACGTCGGTGGCGCTCGCGCTCGTCATTTCGTTCGAACCGCACGAACCGGATGTCATGCGCCGGCCGCCCGCAAAAACAGGACGGCCCATCCTGACCGGCTTCGGCATGTGGCGCGTCGCCTTCGTCGGTCTCGGCCTCGTCGCGCTGACGCTATGGGTGTTTTTCCGGGCGATCGGCCACGACATGCCGGACGAGGTTGCCCGCACGGCGGCGGTCAATGCGCTCACGTTCGGCCAGATCTTCTACCTGCTCAATACCCGCTATCGGGTCGAATCGTCGTTATCGATCAAGGCGCATATGGGCAACCGCTATTTGCTGATGGGCATTGGCTCGGTGATCGTTCTTCAATTGCTGTTTACCTATGCGCCGCCCCTTCAGGAACTGTTCGGCACGGCGGCCTTGCCTGCCAGTGTGTGGCCGTGGCTACTTCTGGCGGACGTGGTGTTCTTCCTCGTCGTCGAAGCGGAGAAATGGGTCATCCGCAGATGGCGCGCGATGAAAGGCGTCAACGCCACGGCGTGATCGGCGCGCGCGCCCCGAGCGCGAGGCCGCGCGCGCCGGATTTTCTCAATCGGTTGTAGCCGCGAGCGCATGCGCGCCGCCGCTTTCGCGTGCGGCCGCTGCGCCAGTTGAGTGCGGCACGGTTTGTTTCGCACTGCTGCGGTGCACCAGCCGGACTCCGTCCATTTCCCGCCAAACCCCATCCAGCAACGCTTCGCGCGCTTGCTGCAAGCTGGCATGGTGCTTGCAGAATAGCGCTCAACTCCTGCAACGGTGCGGGAGCCAAAAGCAGGCGCCGATTAACCTCGTGCGCCGCTCCGTATCGTGGCTGCTGTATTGCGCAACATCGCCGTACAACACAGCGGTCACCGAACTTTGTCGAGCAATGACGTTCGACGTTCGTCGCATCCGGTTCACCCCTACCGGTACGATCCAACGACGGAGCCGACATGGATCGCAGTTTCTGGCGCAATGGCCACACCCCGACGCTGTTCTCGGCGTTCCTCTACTTCGACCTGAGCTTCATGGTCTGGTATCTGCTCGGACCGCTGCAGATCCAGATCGCCCACACGCTCGCGCTCACCACGCAGCAGCGCAGTTTCATGGTCGCCACGCCGATTCTCGCGGGCGCGATCCTGCGCTTGTTCATGGGCATGCTCGCGGACCGCATCGGTGCGAAGCGCGCAGGACTCATCGGCCAGTTGTGCGTCATCGCAAGCCTGCTGGTGGCGTGGCGCGTCGGCCTGCACTCGCTGGCGCAGGCGCTCTTCTTCGGCGTCACGCTCGGCGTGGCGGGCGCCTCGTTCGCCGTCGCGTTGCCGCTCGCCTCGCGCTGGTATCCGCCCCAGCACCAGGGCACCGCAATGGGCATTGCAGGCGCAGGCAACTCGGGAACCGTATTCGCGGCGCTCTTCGCACCCGCGCTCGCTGTCGCGTTCGGCTGGCAAAACGTGTTCGGCATGGCCTGCATTCCGCTCGTCGCGGCGCTCGCCGTGTATACGGTCTGCGCGCAGGACGCGCCCGGCATCGTCCAGCGCAAGCATTTGTCCGACTACGCGCGCATGCTGCGCAATCGCGATACGTGGTGGTTCATGTTCTTTTATTCGCTCACGTTCGGCGGCTTTTCGGGCTTCGCGAGCGCGCTGCCCGGTTTCTTCCACGATCAGTTCGCGTTCGACGCGAAGCTCGCCGGATGGGCCACCGCCGCATGCGTGTTCGCCGGTTCAGCGATGCGCCCGGTCGGCGGGTTGCTCGCCGACCGCATCGGCGGCACGCGCTCGCTGCTCAACGTGTTTGGCGCCGTGACCCTGCTGATCGGCGTGGCGGCGTTCCACCCGGGCGGCCCGGTCGTCACCGTGCTGCTCTTCATCGCCGCGATGCTCTGCCTCGGCGCCGGCAACGGCGCGGTGTTCCAGCTCGTGCCCCAGCGCTTCGGCAAGGAGATCGGCGTGATGACCGGACTCGTCGGCATGGCGGGCGGCGTGGGCGGTTTCGCGCTCGCGGCGAGCCTCGGCGCAATCAAGCAGGCCACCGGCGATTACGCCTGGGGCCTCGCATTATTCGCATGCCTCACCTTCGCGGGCTGGGCCGGCATGCGCAACGTAAAGCACCGTTGGCGCAATGCGTGGTCGATGGCCGCGGCCCGCGTCTGAATTCACTGCGAGGAGCATCACATGAATACGCAACCGAAGCTCGTCGTCATCGGCAACGGCATGGCCGGCATCCGCACGCTCGAAGAGCTGCTGGCACTCGCGCCGAACCACTACGACATCACCGTGTTCGGCGCGGAGCCGCATCCGAACTACAACCGCATCCTGCTCTCGCCGGTCCTTGCCGGTGAGCAGAACTTCGACGACATCGTGCTCAATCCGCTCGACTGGTATGCGCAAAACGGCATTCGCCTGCATATCGGCAAGCGCGTCGAGCGCATCGACCGCGTGCGGCGCATCGTCGTGGCCGATGACGGCACCGAAGCCCCCTACGACCGCCTGCTGATCGCCACCGGATCGACGCCGTTCATTCCCCCGATGCCGGGCAACACGCTCAAAGGCGTGATCGCGTATCGCGACATCCAGGACACCAACACGATGATCGACGCCGCCGCCGTCAAGCGGCACGCCGTGGTGATCGGCGGCGGGCTGCTCGGGCTCGAAGCGGCCAACGGGCTCAAGCTGCGCGGCATGGACGTGAGCGTCGTGCATCTCGCCGATACGCTGCTCGAACGGCAACTGGACGCCACCGCGGGCAAGCTGCTGCAGCGTTCGCTGGAGGCGCGCGGGCTGCAGTTCCTGCTCAACAAGGCGACGGTGGAAATCACCGGCAACGAGGCAGGCGAAGTGACCGGCGTGCGCTTCGCCGATGGCGATGCGCTGCAGGCCGATCTCGTCGTGATGGCCGTGGGCATCCGGCCCAACACCGCACTGGCCGAATCGGCGGGCCTCCACTGCTCGCGCGGCATCGTTGTCGACGACGCGATGCAGACCTACGATCCGCGCATCTACGCCGTGGGCGAATGCGTGAATCATCGCGGCGTTGCCTATGGTCTCGTCGCGCCGCTCTTCGAACAGGCGAAGGTGTGCGCGAATCACCTCGCGCTGATGGGCATCGGCAGCTACAAGGGTTCGGTGCTCTCGACCAAGCTCAAGGTGACGGGCATCGACCTCTTTTCCGCGGGCGATTTCCTCGGCGGCGACGGCACGGAGGAAATCGTGCTCTCGGATCCGGCGGGCGGCGTGTACAAGAAGCTCGTCATCAAGGATGACAAACTCGTCGGCGCGTGCCTCTATGGCGATACCGCCGACGGCGCATGGTACTTCCGCCTCCTGCGCGAGCAGCGCAAGCTGGGCGAGTTGCGCGAGCACCTCGTGTTCGGCGAAACGGGCATCGGCGACGCGGGCGTGCAGGGTCAGAGCCGCGCCGCCGCCATGAGCGACAACGACGAAGTCTGCGGTTGCAACGGCGTGTGCAAGGGCACCATCGTCAAGGCGATCACCGAAAAGGGCCTCTTCACGCTCGACGAGGTGAAGAAGCACACGAAGGCGGCAAGTTCGTGCGGCTCGTGCGCGGGGCTTGTCGAGCAGATTCTCATGAATACGCTCGGCTCCAGCTTCCAGGAAGCGCCCAAAACCAAGGCGATCTGCGGCTGCACCGCGCACAATCACGCCGAAGTGCGCAAGGCGATCCGCGAGCACCATCTGCTCACGCACCGCGAGGTCTACGATTTCCTCGAATGGCACACGCCGAACGGCTGCGCGAGCTGCCGTCCCGCCATCAACTACTACCTGCTTTCGACGTGGCCGCGCGAAGCCGTGGACGATCCGCAAAGCCGCTTCGTCAACGAACGCCTGCACGCGAACATCCAGAAGGACAACACGTTCTCCGTGATCCCGCAGATGAAGGGCGGCGTGACGAACCCGTCCGAGCTGCGCCGCATCGCCGACGTGGCCGACAAGTACCACATTCCGCTGGTCAAGGTCACGGGCGGCCAGCGTATCGATCTGCTCGGCGCGAAGCAGGAGGATCTGCCGGACATCTGGCGCGATCTCGGCATGAAGTCGGGGCACGCTTACGGCAAATCGATCCGCACCGTGAAAACCTGCGTGGGCAGCGAGTTCTGCCGCTTCGGCACGCAAAACAGCACGCAAATGGGCATCGACCTCGAAACGATGCTCGCCAACATGTGGTCGCCGCACAAGGTCAAGCTCGCCGTCTCCGGTTGCCCGCGCAACTGTGCCGAGTCGGGCATCAAGGACGTGGGCGTGATCGCCGTCGACAGCGGCTGGGAGCTCTATGTGGGCGGCAACGGCGGCATCAAGACCGAAGTGGCGCAGTTCCTCTGCAAGGTGAAGACCGCCGACGAAGTGAAGGAATACACCGGTGCGTTCCTGCAGCTCTATCGCGAGGAAGCGTATTACCTCGACCGCACCGTGCATTACATCGGGCGCGTGGGGCTCGACTACGTGAAGCAGAAAGTCGTGGAGGACGCAAGCAATCGCCGCGCGCTCTACGAACGCCTGCTGTATTCCCTCGAAGGTCTGCCGGACCCGTGGGAGACGCGCGTCGCCGGTACGCAACGCACCCAGTACATTCCGCTCAAAGTCGTCGCCTGAGGACACGCACATGGATACGAAAATCACGCCCATCTGGACCCGCGTTTGCGAAGTCGCGGACATTCCGCGCCTCGGCAGCCGCGTACTCGAACGCGCCAGCGGCAACATCGCGCTCTTTCGCACCGCGCTCGACGACGTGTTCGCCCTGCTCGACCGGTGCCCGCACAAGGGCGGTGCGCTCTCGCAAGGCATCGTGCACGGCGAGAGCGTCACCTGCCCGCTGCACGCGTGGAATATCGACCTCACGAGCGGCGAGGCGCGCGCACCGGATGTGGGCTGCGCGCATCGATTCGCGGTGCGCGTCGAAGACGGCGCCGTGTTCCTCTGCCTGGACTGACGATCATGAAGACCGTGACGCGCTCCACCTGCTGCTACTGCGGCGTCGGCTGCGGCGTGCTGATCGAATCGGTCGACGGCCGCATCGCCAGCGTGCGCGGCGACCCCGATCATCCCGCGAACCGCGGCCAGCTTTGCAGCAAGGGCATGGCCCTCGCCGACACCGCACGCAGCACGACGGGCCGCGCGCTTGCGCCCGAGTTGCGCAGGCAGCGCGGCGAGCCGCGCACGGAAGTCGAGTGGCCGGTGGCGCTCGATGCAGTCGCTGAGCGCTTCGCGAGCATCGTCGAACAGCACGGCCCGGACGCCGTGGCGTTTTACGTCTCCGGCCAGATGCTTACCGAGGATTACTACGTGTTCAACAAACTCGCGAAGGGTTTGATTGGCACGAACAATATCGACAGCAACTCGCGCCTGTGCATGTCGAGCGCCGTGACCGCCTACAAGATGGCCTTCGGCGCCGACGGCCCGCCCACCTGCTACGACGACCTGGAGCACGCACGCACGGTGCTGTTCGCGGGCAGCAACGCGGCGTGGGCGCATCCCGTGCTGTTTCGCCGCCTCGAAGCGGCGAAGGCGGCCGATCCGTCGATCCGCTGGATCGTGATCGACCCGCGCCGCACCGACACCGCCGCGATGGCCGACCTGCACCTCGCCATCGAACCGGGAACCGATGTCGCGCTCTTCAACGGCATGCTGCATCACCTGATCTGGGAAGGACTCGTCGATCGCGCATTCATCGACCAGCACACCGAAGGTTTCCAGGCGCTCAAAGCGGCGGTGAGGACGTTCACGCCCGCGATTGCCGCCGAGTTGTGCGGCATCGCCGAAGCAGACCTGATTCAGGCCGCCGAATGGTTCGGCGCGAGCGACGCGGCACTGTCGCTCTATTGCATGGGACTGAACCAGTCGAGTCACGGCACCGACAAGAATCTCGCGCTCATCAACCTGCATCTGGCGACGCGGCAAATCGGCAAGCCCGGCGCGGGACCGTTTTCGCTGACCGGTCAGCCCAACGCCATGGGCGGGCGCGAAGTGGGCGGCATGGCGACGATGCTCGCCGCACATCGCGATATCGGCAACGCGGCGGAGCGTGAGGAAGTTGCGCGGCTGTGGGGCATCGAAGCCGAAGCGCTCTCGGCGCGCCCGGGACTGCCCGCCGTCGACATGTTCGATGCGCTGCGCGCGGGCACCATCAAGGCCGTCTGGATCGTCTGTACGAACCCGGCGCATTCGCTGCCCGACAGCGCATGCGTGCGCGAAGCGCTCGAAAAGGCCGAGTTCGTCGTCGTGCAGGAAGCCTTCACGCAAACCGACACCGTGCCCTATGCGGACGTGTTGCTGCCCGCCGCGAGCTGGGGCGAGAAAAGCGGCACCGTGACGAACTCGGAGCGCCGGATCTCGCGCGTGCATGCAGCCGTCGATGCGCCGGGCGCGGCGAAGCCGGACTGGTGGATTGCCGTACAAGTCGCGCAGCGTCTGGAGCAGCGGCTTGATCACACACCGCGCGCACCCCGCACGCCGCGCTTTGCATTCGATGCGCCGGAGCCGATCTTCGACGAGCACCGGCGGCTCACCGAAGGCCGCGATCTCGACATCGGCGGCCTGAGCTATGCGCTCCTCGATGCACGCGGCCCGCAACAGTGGCCCTTCCCCGCAGGCAGCGCGCACGGCCAGGCGCGCCGCTACACCGATGGCCGCTTCGCCACCGAAGATGGCCGCGCGCGCTTTCACGCGCCTGACTACCAGCCGCCCGCCGACGCTGTCAACGCACGCTTCCCGTTTCGTCTCACGAGCGGACGTCTGCGCGACCAGTGGCATGGCATGTCGCGCACGGGCCGCAGCGGTCGGCTCTTCGCGCATGCGAGCGAGCCGTCGCTCGACATGCACCCCGGCGACGCCGCTCGGCGCGGCCTGCGCGAGGGCGACCTCGTGCGCATCGTCAGCCGGCGCGGCGAACTCGTGCTGCCCGTGCACGCGAGCGAAGACATGCGCTCGGGCACGCTGTTCGTGCCGATGCACTGGAACGCGCAGTTCATGTCGAGCAGCGGCATCAACGAGGTCAGCGATCCGGCCGCCGATCCGCATTCGTCGCAGCCTGAACTGAAGCACGCGGCGGTGCGGGTCGAAGCTGTCGCGTTGCCGTGGCGCGTCGTGGCCGTGCGGCGCGGCGACGCGCTGGCGCTGCAGGCGGCCGTTCAGCCGCTGCTTGGCGCATGCCGCTATGCGGCGCTCGCCATCGAAGACGATCTCCTGATCGTGCGCGCCGCCGACGCCGCCGCGCCCGCTCACTGGCTCGAGCGCCTTTACGCCGCCCTCGGCCTGCTGCCCGACGACGACACGCTCGAATTCCGCGACACGCGCCGCGGCCTTGACAAGCGCGCACGCTGGCGCGACAACGTCATCGAAGGGTTCGTGCTGGCCGGGGACACCACCCAGGCCGACACGCTGCTCGCCGCCGTGCGGGCACGCGAACCGTGGCGCGGTTCGCGCCTCGGCGCATTTTCGGCGCACCTGGCCGGAAAAATCGCCAGCGCGCCGCGTGAGCGCATCGTCTGCAGTTGCATGCAGGTCGGCGCGACGCAGATCCAGGCGGCGCTTGCGCGCGGCGCATCCGTGTCGGGCCTGCAAGCGTCGCTCGGTTGCGGTACGGTTTGCGGATCGTGCGTGCCCGAATTGCGACGCATGTGCGAAGCGGCCAACATCGCAGGATAGAAATTCGCCACCTGACATGCGCGTCTTGCTCGTCACCGACACCGACAAACCTATCGGCGATCTGCGCGAGGCGCTCGCGCGGCTCGGCTACGACATGCTGCCCGATCCAGCCACGCCGCAGGATCTGCATCGCGTGGTCGAGCGCGCGCGCCCGGACGTCATCATCATCGACACCGAATCGCCCTCGCGCGACACGCTCGAACAACTCGCGGTGTTGAACGCCACCGCGCCGCGCCCGGTGCTGATGTTCTGCAACGACGCGAACCAGCAGCTGATCCGGACAGCCGTGCACGCGGGCGTGACGGCGTATCTCGTGGAAGGGCTCACGAGCGGGCGGATCGCGCCGATCCTCGAAGTCGCGCTCGCGCGATTCGCGCAGGAAGCGCAGTTGCGCGAACGACTCGCGCAAGCCGAGAACGAACTCGCCGAACGCAAGCTGATCGACCGCGCCAAGCGGCTGCTGATGGAGCGCCAGAAGATGACCGAGCCCGCCGCCTACGCCGCGTTGCGCAAGCGCGCGATGAACCAGAGCGTGAAGCTCGCCGAGGCCGCCCGGCAGATCGTCGAGGCGGCCAAATCGCATGAATGAAGGACGAATGAAGCGACGCCCATGAACCCGGGCAGGCTGCGCACGCGAGCGTAGCGCCGATGCGCCTCTTCGATGATGGCGCGGTCAACTACCCGCGCACCTCGGAAGGCATGTGGTTCCTCAGGCAATTCGAACGCTGGGGGCTGATGGCCAGACGTGACAATAATGGCGGCGATCCGCACGCCTGCGTGGATGGCTTCGCGATAAAGAGCACACACGCCTGAGACGTCGCGCACGTCGCGCACGTTGCAAACGTTGCACACGGGGGGGATTTCGGGCGCTTCGGCGGTCAACCATCGACGCTTGAGAATCGTTGACTGTCGAGTGCGCTGGCGTGCCCGACGGCATGCCGCGCCGTCACGCAATCAAAAAGGCAGATATAGAACGATGCGAGCAAATCTCCCTGGCCACGGTTTGACCACGGCGCAGCGCAGCATCTGCGCCATGGCGCTCTGCGTGCTGTCGGCCTGCGCCACGCGGCTCGACCCTGCACCCGTCACGGACCTGAGCGCCCACGCGAGCGCACCCGCGCCCACGCCGGTCAACGTCGCCCCCGTCGCACCCGCGCCTGTCGTGCTCGCACCTGCGCGGCCCGGCTACTATCGCGTCCAGCCCGGCGACACGCTCTTGCGTATCGCACGCTCGAACGGGCGAAGCGATCACGATCTCGTCGCCTGGAACAACCTCGCCGACGCGAACCATATCGAAGTGAACCAGTTGCTCCGCGTCGCCCCGCCGGCGTCTGCCAACGCAGCTTCGGCAGACGAACCCGCCCCCGTATCCGCACCCGCACCCACATCCGCCCCCGACAACGGCGTGATCGCGCTGAGCTGGCCCGTCCACGGCCCGCTGCTCGGACGCTTCGACGACACGCGCAACAAGGGCATCGACATCGGCGGCAAACCCGGCGAACCGGTGCGCGCAGCCGCCAGTGGCCGGGTGGTGTACGCAGGCAATGGCCTGCGCGGCTACGGCAATCTGGTCATCGTGAAGAGCGATGCTGCCTTTCTCACGGCCTACGCGCACAACCGCAACCTGAAAGTGAAAGAAGGCGATTCGGTGACGAAGGGCGAAGAGATCGCCGAGATGGGCAAGACGGATGCGGATCGCGTCATGCTGCATTTCGAAGTGCGGCACGACGGCAAGCCGGTCGATCCGCTGCGGTATTTGCCGCCGCAGTAAGCGCGAGCGCCGCACCAACGGCGCTCTGCTGCCTGAGCGCGTGCACGCACGGGGCACGCACGAATCGCGTGCCCCGGCTCGCTCGCGTTACTTGACGACGACCTGTGTGTGCCCCACAACCGGCGGCTTCTCGAAGTACGGGCCGACGAGCTCGCGCCACACCTGGAAGTCGGCGGACTCGCGAAAGTGCACCATGTGATCTTCGACGGTGTCCCACTGCACGACGAGCACGTACTGGTTCGGCTCCTCGATGGAGCGTTGCAACTCGACGTGACGGCAACCGCGCGCGCGGTTGAACAACGGGATCGCCTGCTTCACCCCTGCCTCGAATTCGGCGTTCTTGCCTGCCTGCACGGTGATGTGTGCCATTTCGTAAACCACGAGATTTCCCTCCTGAATGAGACGTGTAGTGCGCAAAGCGCTCGCCGCGCCGCCAGAAGCACGCGGTGCGGCAACCGACCGCAACGTTAGCACGGCGCGTTTAAAGCCGCGCAGCGGCGACATTCACCATCGCTCGCGTCAGCGCGAATTCGTGCGTTTCTGTTTCACCACATCGTATTGCGGCATAGCCGCACACGTCCGATTGCGCAAAACGCACATGGCATAATTGATCTATTCGTTGGCGTGCTTTTCCGCGCCACATGGAGGCCATACAGGCCATGCAGCACTGAACGCAACGCACGGCATCTGCCGTGCACCTCAACCGCGCTTTCAACGCGCCGCACCACGCGCAACATGTCACGCACTCGTCTACGGAAACTCGGCAGCCTGCTCGGATTGCTTGCAATCCTGATGAGCGTGCTCGCGCCGGCCATTTCGCAGACGCTCGTCGAACACCATCGCGCGGGTGCGATGCATTCGTCGTTCTGCGCGATGAGAGACATGGCCGCCGCCGACTCGCACGGCTCGCCGCATCACTCGCAGGCGCAGCACGGCGACGCC